>JAFWUG010000119.1 GCA_017524185.1 Bacteroidales bacterium | reverse complement strand
CGTAGGTGGTCCCGCCCTGCGCGTAGAGCCGCAGCACGTCGCCGTAGCAAACCTTGGCCAGGTCGCCCGCCAGGCCGTTCACCGTCCCGTCCACCTTTATCTCCGCAAAATCGCTAAAATAACCATAAAAGGCGTCGGAATCCTGATAGTTACCTGAAGGCGCGCCACCAACTACCGCATTATTACCTGAACCATTAATAATTCCCAAATGAAAAACATTCTTAGAATTTTTAATAATATACGACACACCCAATTTAGCTGTCTTAGTCAAATCCAAACGAGCATACTTATATTTAGTAAAAGGAACTCCCGTAGCACCGGGTAAAGCCTTAAATGTTGTTGCTGCATTTTCAGGTAATAGTTGCGGAGCTACGTTAGCAGTTACATCCACTCCATTTTCTAACAAAACAAAAGCATCTTCCGCTCCTTCATACACAAGTATATTTAGAAAAAAGGCCATATCACCACTTTGTGTCCTGCTTGTCTGCAATTCACATGTCTGCCTAAATCCGTTTCCCATTGTTCGGTCAAATGCAACACTTGTCGAACCGGTACATACGCTTATAGTTGGTACAATACTACCAGCATATTGCGTTCCCACTCCCGACTGATGAAACACATACACTGGTTTTGTAGCTTTTACTGTTGCTATATCAATAGTTCTATCGCTCGGAAACACAATTTGCTGCGTTGCCAACTCATCCATAGAATAATTAGAAACAGAGCCATTAGCCATTGTAACCGACACATTAGTATTATTCTCTGTAGCTACAATCACAAAATGCTCTAGCGCAATTACACTACCTGTTCCCGAACCAGGTGAACTAGCCAATTTAGCCCTTGAAGCCCCATATCCCCTAATCACAGCATACTCCGTACCAACCAAATCAACAGGAACAATCTGATCCGCAACATAATCAACACTTCCTCCACCTCTATTAGTAACCATGTCGTCATGAACTTGAATAGCCACCTGCTTACCCTCCATCACTTCAATTTTTGAACCAGATAAATGCTTATATATAGAAGTTTTATAATTATAATCTTGCTCATTTTCACTATATGGTGCAATAATTGCAGTTTCACCCCTATTTAACCAAATATCATAAGTTCCTTTGGGTAAATTATTCTTAGTACTTGCCGAGTTGTTAATCAAAAATATAGGCTGAGTTACAGTCAGCTTAATATGCGTATTATTTTCTACCGCTACAATATCAAATCCACGATACGGTGGTTGAGGCCAATTATACAAAGTACTACGCCCCGCACCATTATTATTAACATACGGCGACTCACTATGATACGTCTGCATCGGAACGTAAAACTTGCTTCCCAAAGCATTTTTCCCCTTTAACACCAATAACTCACGATTTTTTACTACCGATATTTCATAATAAATAGCCACATATCTATCAGACTCAAATAACAGTCCTTTATTATTGCGATTTATATACTGACTTCCATTTGCGGCAGGATAATTTGACTGAGCCCACATCAACCTATTTTCAACCGATATACTTTGAATATTTGGCAACCGGTCTGAAATACACTCTACCACAGTTTTATTCACATCATCTGGGATATTAATAGGATCTATTATATGCCTATCCATATCTTTAGCGTGTAAATAAAGTTTATGTGTCGTATTCGCTGGTATATTCAACACAACAGGTTTACCTCCATTAAAATTAGTTTCATTTGCTGGCATTGATATGGTTACTGTGGCGGGGAACTCCAAGGTGGTAATGTGAAAAACAGTCAAATGACCATCAGTACATTCATAGCCTGGGCCACTAGATCCACCCCAGTGATACCTATTCACCTCGGGCACGGCGAACCAGAACTCGGTGTCGAGCTGGGCTTGAAGGGATGGTATGGCCAACAACATGGCCAATATGATGGATGCTAATCGTTTAAATGTCATATTACGCTATATAACGTTTGCTTCGTGGTGCTTATTGTTAAAAATGCCCTGGGGCAACCTCATCTCGTTTTTACGCTGTCTCAAGGCGCATTGTTACACTGCCCAACAACCACCCACACCCACACGCGACAAACGGCACCCTGCCACCGACAAACAGCAGTTGAATACAAGGAGGCAATAGCAGCAATACACACACACCCAAATATAACAATAGCAATAATTTTAGGCGTTCAAGGAACCTGCCTAAAGGGAAACAGAAAGGGATGTGTTGAGCCAATGGAAGGCTAACTGACAAAAAACGTACGCTCCTAACACACATAAAACTATAACTCCACACTCACATCCAATTTTATTGCGTATATTTGCCGAATATTCACAACCCTATTGCCCATGATTGCAAAAAAACTGCGCCCTGCCATACTGCTCGTGGCCGCCCTATCGGCATGCGTTCCCGCCAAGGAGTTTCAGGCTTTGCAAGATACCAACGCCAAATGCCAGGAGGAGCGCGACCGCCTTTCGACCGAAAACGAATCGCTTGGAGTGCGCAACACCGAGCTGAGCAACCGTAACCAGTTGCTACAGCGCAACATGCAGCGGCTCACCGCCGACAGCATCGCCCATGCCACCAACATGGCTCGCACCAGAATGGAACTCAACAACCTGCAAGAGCGCTATGCCGAACTGCAACGCCTGCAGAGCGATGTGCTGGGCGGCACCAAACACGAGACCCGCAAACTGCTCCAGCAGGTGCAAGACGACCAACGCGAACTGCAAGAACGCGCTGATGCCCTAAAAGAACTAGAACGTGCTCTGTATCAGCGCAAAATGGGGCTCGATGCGCTACAAGACTCGCTGAGCAACATGGCCAACAATTTGGCTCTGCTACGCAAACAGATTGAGGACAAAAATGCCAATCTGATTGAGTTGCAGCGCAAGCTCAACGCCCAGGACTCGCTCATGCGTGCCCTGAAGGACAGGGTGGCCAACGCCCTGTTCGGCTTCGATGGCAAGGGACTGAGCGTTACCATGAAGGACGGCAAGGTGTATGTTTCGCTCGACGAGAAGCTGATGTTCAAATCTGGACGCTATGAAATTGACGCCAAGGGCGCATCGGCACTGCGGCAACTAATCCCCGTACTAGAACAAAATGCCGACATCAACATCACCGTGGAGGGGCATACCGACGATGTGCCATATCGCGGGTCGGGCGACCTAATCGACAACTGGGACCTGAGCGTGAAACGCGCCAACACCATAGTACGGCTGCTGCTCGATGGCACCAAAATTAGCCCCAAACGCGTAACCGCTGCTGGCCGCAGCCAATACCTACCCGTTGACAACGCCAAAACAGCCGAAGCACGGCAGAAAAACCGTCGCACTGAGATTATACTCACCCCCAACATGGACGAACTCATGCAGTTGCTGAAATAAACTTTCCACACCTCCATTATAAAAAGGCGCACCCAACGGTGCGTCTCTTTTTTTTCTAAAACAGTGTGAATTAGAACAGATATATAGTTACATTACAATCCTGAAATATGGTATAAAGCGAATAATCACTCTAGCATATCCTATAAACCACTATACTTAAACACTTTACTACTTCAAAAAACACCCCACTGCATTCCCCTACCCTACGGCGTAGCTAGCGTATCAATCGGTGTAGAAGCGGGCCTACGCCTATAGGTGCGCAACGAGTCGAGTATGCGGACGCTAATGTCATATTCCGTTGCATCACGCAAAAAGGAGTCGGACAGGTTGATGTGCTGGATGAATCGCGTTAGCGAATCGCCCTGCAAGCCAGTGAGACGCTGCACCATAGCGGGCGAATACTTGCGTGAAATCAACTCCTGCTCGCGTTCGTGCTTTCGTGCCTCGCGCACCTTGCGATTCTGCTGCATCAACCAGCTCTCGCCAAAGGTATGGCTCAAACCACCCTGGAGCGGCTCAACACCACCAGGTATGGGCGCACGCTTCTCCTTAGGCGACTTACGGATGAAATCCATAAGCCGCCTTTACATCAGTTCCTGCGCTGTGAGGGGCAGCTGCAAACGCTCCACCGAACGCAAAAAACGGTCGTAGGAACCAGGGCTAAACACCTTCACCTCGTCAATGGCGTAGGCCACGGGCTTTAGGGCGATGCGATTAACAGATGTATCGGACGCAGCAAATCCAAAAGCCAGAACATGCTTACGCTCGTAGCCCAACACAGAGATGAAAAGACTGTCGCCAAAACTTACAGGAATACACACCCTGCCATTGGTTCCGCTCACCGAGCCAATACGCTTGCTCCGATTCACCACATGAGCAAGCATAATTGGCTGATCGCTAAGCGCATCGCAGACCATATAGCACACTGTTTGGCTCGCGCGCACCTCATCGAAATTGATACGCAGCGTGTCCATAGGCATCCGCAGCTTAGCAAGCAGCGTATCGGCACGGCGGCTATCAACAGCGCGTAGCCCCACCTGCGCCGAGAGCAGCATGGGCAACAATAATCCCAAAATCAATATGTAAGCTTTTTTCAGAATGCCCATAGGGAGCGCAAGTTACCAAAAATTACACTAGGGACGGCACCACAGCACCACTAAACGCTGCCCCCAACCACCGCAAAACACCAGCAATACCATTACTATACAAAAATCAGCCCACGCCATGCTTTTTTTGAGTATATTTGTGGTTTGACTCAATTAACAAAACCATATCCCAATGAAACAACTATTCAGTTCGCTGATGATAGCCACTACCTGCGCTTTTGCTCCATTGATGAGCTTTGCGCAGTTCGACCGCAGCGATGAGTTTTTTGGCGAAAGCTGCACCAGCATCATGGTGAGCAAAACGGCCAGCACCGATGGCTCAATCATCACCAGCCACAGCTGCGACGGACGCTACCGCACATGGCTCACCGTTGAGCCTTCGCGCAACTACAAAAACGACACCGTAACGTCGATCTACAAAGGTTTGCTCAAAACCGAAACGCCCTACGATATGCGCGGCGTTACCGTAGCCGGGCAAATACCTCAGGCTAAGCACGTTTACGCTTTCCTGAACACAGCCTATCCCTGCCTCAACGAGCATCAGCTGGCCATTGGCGAAACCACCATTGTGGGACTCGACACACTGGTGAACAAAAAGGGAATGTTCCTGGTTGAAGAACTTCAACGCATTGTGTTACAACGCTGTACCACCGCCCGTGCGGCCATCGCCCTGATTGGCCAACTCATTGAGCAATATGGCTACGGCGATTCGGGCGAATGCCTCACCATTGCCGACAAGAATGAGGTATGGCAGATTGAGATGTTTGGCGAAGGCCCCGACCGCGTTGGCGGTGTTTGGGCAGCCCAGCGTATTCCCGAAGGGCACGTAGGCGTATCGGCCAACATCAGCCGCATTGGCATAATCGATTTCAACGATAAGGAGCATTTCATGGCATCGGCCAACGTAAAAGACGTGGCTAAAAAGCTGGGGCTGTGGAACGGCAAAGAACCATTCAAGTTCTGGAAAGCCTACGGCGACACCAAAAAGCCGTTCAGAGTTCGCGAATACTTCATACTGAACCATTTAGCACCATCGCTCAAACTCAGCATGGACATGGCCGAACTGCCATTCTCGGTTAAACCCGACAAAAAGGTGTCGGTGCACGACGTGATGGCTCTCTACCGCGAAACCTATGAGGGTACGCCCTACGACATGACCCAAAACATGATGGTTGAACGCACCCGCACCGTGAACGGCAAAAAGGTTACCGAGCGCGTAAAATCGCCCAACGCCAACCCATGGCTCACCACCGACACGCGCAACCTATACAACGCGCTAAATCCTAAAGCAGTTGAGTTTCAACGCACCGTGGCCGTAGCTTGGTGCTCCTACTCGCTAATTGTACAGATACGCAACTGGTTGCCCGACCAAATTGGTGCTAGGGTATGGTTCTCGTTCGACAACCCAGGCCAAAGCCCCCGCATACCCATCTATTCGGGATGCACGCAACTACCGCAAGGATTCGCCCAGTGCGGCCAAAAACAATACCGCCCCGAAGCACCGCTATGGGGCTACCGCCGCGCAAACCGTTTGGCCACCGTGGCCTGGCAGAGCAACAAAGAGCAGATGCTAAAAGAAGTGCTGCGTTTCGAGAATATGGTGGAGGACCACTCGACCCTACTGGAGCGCAACGTGTCGCAGCTGATGAGCGAGGGCAAAACCGAAGAAGCCACGACACTCATAAACAACTACACCAGAGATTTTTACCAGCAAACCACCGCCCGCTGGGCCGATCTTGAGGCGCAGTATTGGCACAGCCTATGGCGCGGATTCTGATAATCTGTCATTTACATCAGATTTACATGCAGAGAGGCGCGTTTTTTCGCGTCTCTTTGTGCTTTAATATAAACCCAAAATGAACTTTTTTCAGCGGAAGTCTAAACATCTACAAAAGTATATGCTATACCCATCCAAAATTCACTACCTTTACATAATACAACAACACGCTATTTTACATGAACTTCCATATCGACCTAAGCAATGTGCTAAACACCAACTCTCGCATTGAACAAAAAATATGGCGAATCACCATTGCGGTGTTGGTAGCACTAACCGCTATTAACATAATAACGGCTAAAGAAACATTCATACGATTGGTTTACGCATCAATGCTGGTGCTTATGCTCATAGCCGTAATCTACTACCGCCGTTTAAGCCGCAACGGCCAGCTATTCATACGCTCCGATGCACAAATGCTCGAATACAAACTGGGCTACATGCGCTACGCCAAGCAGCAACTATTGTGGGAAAGCGTTGCTCGCGTGAAGTTTGGCCCTACCTACATTCGATTCTTTAAACGTACAGGCCGACGCAAAACACTGAAATTGGGATGGTTACCCTACGACACACTGCTGCGCATAAAGCAACAACTGATGGCCGCCTGCGATGAGCAAAACATAGCCTACGAAGTGGCCGAGTTCAGAAAAGGATAGAAAACTAATTGAGCCTAAATCTGTATGTAATTGTACCACTTTGCAAGGCCGCCTCAGAAGCAGTAAACTTAGCTTTCATCGCAGCCTTACGTGCTGCATCAACCAAATCAGAATCAACAGAGCCTGTTGTTTTATCTACATCAGCAGAAATTACATTGCCCTGGGCATCAACCCTGATTCTAATTACCACATCGCCTGCTTTTTGCACCGACAATACGGGCTTAGGCAAAGCACCTCTCAAATTACGCCCCTCAAGCGAAAAACCATTGCCACCCGTGCCGCCAGCTCCATTGCCCCCGCCTGTGCGGCTGCCCGAATCGGGCGAACCATCGGGAGAGCCTTGGTTGCCGGGTCGACCACTTTCGCCTTCGCCGCTCGAGGCTGAGCCATCGACTTTTTGTCCTGGGAAACTTGCTTTGGGATTCAAAGTTGGTTTGGGCGGTTCTGGCGTAGGCTCGGGCTGAGCGTTGGTGGGTTGCTCGGGCGCAGTGGTTGGCTGCGTTGTGGGCTTGGGCGTAGGCTTGGTTGTGGGTTTGGTGGATGTGCGAGGCGGCACTGGCAACGCCGGTGCTTCCTCGTAGTCCTGCGTCAAGGGAGTGGGATCGGGCTGCGCTGGACGCGGTTGCGGGCGCGAGGCCGCTTGACTGATGCTGGGTTCATTCAGCCCGCTGCCATCGGGACCATCGCCAAAGTTAATCATCACGCCTTCTTCGGCGGGCAGGGGCAAAGGGGTGCTAAATCCTGATACAAAGAGCAGGATAATGAGCCCAATGTGAAACAGCAGCGAGCCAATTACGCCCCAAGCCCTACTTTCCATGCGTTAGCGGCTAAGCGGTTGAGTTGCCAAAATCAGCTTGTAGCGGTTGTCCTTGGCTATGTTCATCACTTTAACCACTTGCTCCATTGGCACGGAGCGATCCACGTGCAGCGACACGGTAGGGTCGTCCTCCATGGCCAATTTCTGCTGCAACAGATACTCGAGCTGCTCCAAGGTAACTGGTACAGTCTCTAGATAGACACGATGCTCGGCATCGATGGAAATGGTGGTGATGGGCTTGGCCGACACCTGGCTGTTGCTCTGCGGCAGCAGCAATTTCAGGGCATTAGGATGTATGAGCGTGGATGTAACCATGAAGAAGATGAGCAGCAGGAAAACGATGTCGGTCATTGACGACATGCTGAAGCTCGAATCGACTTTGGTTCTGCGCTTAATTGCCATGTTGAAAGCGTGTTATGCGGGCTCGTAGAGCAAATCCATGAACTCGGAGGTGCGAGTTTCGAGGTTAAAGACCACTTTCTCGACACGCGCCACCAAAAAGTTGTATCCAAAATAGGCCAAAATGCCGACAATCAGGCCGCCCACGGTGGTTACCATGGCGGTGTAGATGCCCCCCGAAAGCAGGCTCACATCGATGTTGTTGCCAGCCATAGACATATCGTAGAAAGCCTGAATCATACCCATCACAGTGCCCAAGAAACCAATCATAGGCGCACCGCCCGAAATGGTGGCCAGCATGGGCAAACCGTTCTCAAGCTTCGACACCTCGAGGTTACCAACGTTCTCAATGGCCGCATTCACGTCGGGCAACGGCCTCCCGATGCGCTGTATGCCCTTCTCAATCATGCGGGCCACGGGAGTGTTCTCGGTGCGACAAAGCGATATGGCCGAATCAACCTTCCCGTCGTGGATATACTCGCGGATGCGATTCATGAAATTGACATCGGTTTTGGCAGCCTTGCGGATGGCCACAAAACGCTCGAAGAAGATATAGATGGCAATGATGGACAGCACAAGCAATATGGCCATAATCCATCCGCCCTTGAACGCCATCTCCACAAAATTGAGCGACACCTCGCCAACCTCCTCGGCAGTATCTACGGGAGCGGCCTGTAGCATTACGGATAGTAGATTCATCGTGCTTAAACTCTGAGAATTTGCCCCAAATTTACGCATTATTGCCGAAATGCAATGCCAACACGTACAACTTCTATGCATTGTTTTTTATATTATATTGAATCACAGTCATTTACTTCTACATGGATAAATTATGGAGCGGAGGCGGGCGGAAACGTATGCATAACCTCATTTCTTATTTTTATAAATAGGCACTCTACGCCTCCTCCCAAGTGTTACATTTGGAAGTTGAATTTAGACTTTATAATCCCCCCCTTGCCCATCTCCCCCCAATTCCCTATCTTTGCGCGTAGCTTTTGCGCGATAAAAACGGACATGCCCTGCCGCCGCATAATATATGCCCTCCTCACCTTTTCAGCCTTGCTTTTGCTGGGCGTAGGGCGGGTATGCGCGCAGTTCCACCCCGTGCACGCCTCGGTGGTGTGGGCATCGCCCAGGACGCCCTACCTGCCCGACCTCTACAGCGGCAGCCGCGACCGCCTGGTCATCACGCTCACCAACCGCGACGCTACCCAGCCCGTGCTGCACGTGCGCATGCGGGTGCGCATCCGCTGCGGCACCATCGAGCTGCGCTCGCGCGAGGAGCTGCCCTACCCGCACATCGTGCT
>JAFWUG010000118.1 GCA_017524185.1 Bacteroidales bacterium | reverse complement strand
TCCAAGCACCGCCGTTGACGCGATAGCGCACCTGCAGGTTGCGCATCTCCTCGGAGCTGCTGTTGCGCAGGGTGAGGGTTACGTTCTCCTGTGCATTGGTGGTGGGCACATTGGCAAAGGCAAACTCCTGTATGGACACATCCAGCTTGGGCGACCACAGCTGCAAGTGCCCGAACATCACGCTATCGCTAAGCCGCATGGTTTGATTTGTACCAACGGGGATAGGATCGCCCGAACGTCCATTGCGCAGCACAGCTTCGATGCTCAAGTCGAAATGCTGGCCTGCGTAGGCACTCAGGTCGTAGTAGGAAACCACGGCATCGGTTGTATTTATCACACCCTTACCATTGGTGTTGTTCACCACATTGCCGTTGGCCGTAATCCTGTAAGCAGCATTGCTAGCACCGGTGTTGCCCACCATATTGGCCACGCGCAGCCACAGCGGCTTACCAGCCAGCGAGGTAGCATCAACATCGCAAATGCGAGCCGAGGCCACGTTGTCGGGGTTGTTGGCGAACAGGTCGCCGTTGGCATTCCAAGCATTGTTTCCGCCCGTACCCCTAAATTTTATTAAATGTGCTACCGAATGTGCGAATGTGGCCTGATACTCAGCCACCACATACTGGCCTAGCTTCAACGTAACATAATCGCTGGGTATGTTTTCAAACTCCTCCACAAAAGCCTTGGTGGCCGTAACCACCACAGGCATCGACACATCGGCCTGAGCGGCGTAGGAGCGCTGGCTCACCACGCCTTCGGCGCTCACCGCAGCCACACTATACAAATTGCGCCTATCGGTGATAGCAGGTAATGTATAGGTTGTGGTGGCGGTGCGTCCCAGTTCGGTGGTGATGCCGTTGTCGGGGTTCACCTTTAGCACAGCATACTGCGCTGCGCCAGGCACGGCATCCCATAACAGCTGCCAGCTGTCGGCGGCGCAAGGCGTTACTGATGTGGCCTGCACGTTCTGCGGAACGCCCATAATAACAAACGAAGCATCGGACATATCAACGTTTGCGCCCTGCTGTACCTTCAAGATGGCCTTGTCGGTGGAGGCGTTGGGCACGGTGAAACTGCAGTGAGTGGCGTTGGCGGGCAAGTCGCGAGCAATCACCTGGAAGGTTTTGCCGCCATCGGTCGAAAGCTCAACGCGGATTTTGTCGGTCAGCCCACTGGTGTTCCAGCGAGCCACGTGAACATCGCCAGGCACAAGCACATCGTTGCCGTTGGGGAAGGTAACCTCAACGCCTTTGGTGTAGAAGTCATAAACAATGGCAAACTGCTGCGGACCCTCAGGGATGGCATAGCCATTCACCTTTATAGTATAGGTGCCAGCGGCGGGGTTGCTAATGAGCACCTGCTCCTGATTGTTGATATGATCAATGCCACGGGTGGCAGGTTTTTCGGGATTTTTAGGGTCAAGCACCCATGGATAGTTGATGCTACCATCTTTCTCTACGGTGAGATCCAGATCGTTTACAATCTCACCATAGGTGCCCGAAGGCGAGGGCACATCGCTCCAAACCAGCATCACACGCAGCTCGGCGGTGTTGGCGGGCACGTTGATGCTGAAGGTTTTGGACTCGGCTTGGTCCACTGCATCAACAAACCAGTAGTTGTTCTCCACCATACGCACCGAGCGCAGGCCGTCGACCACGCCGTAGCCAAACTGATAGTCGGGGCCAGCGTTGCCCAAATCGCGGGCTCCATTCAAAATTAAAGCCTTTGCCAACGAGGCCAAAGGCTTTTTGCCATGTAGGCGCTGATAGTACTCGTAGAGAAGCGTGGCCGTACCAGCGGCGGCGGGGCAAGCCATCGATGTACCCGAATATACTGGTCCACCTGCATATTGATTGCTATACACAGTTGAATATACCGACTCTCCCATGATGGATACATGAGGAAGCAGACGTCCATCGGGCATTGGGCCCCAGCTGCTAAAGTCAGTCATCTCCTCGTTCTCGTTAAGAGCACCCACCATCACCACATTCTTTGCACGCTTAGTCGATGTGCCGTAATGGTCATAGGCATAGAGCGAGTTTCCCTCACATCTGTCTTGGTCGTTGCCAGCCGAGAAAAAATGCAGCATATCGGGGTAGAGCTCATTGGTGAGCAAATCCAACGAAGGGTCATTTCCCTGGTATGCATAAGGGCTTTTGCAGAAATTGGCCTGAGATACACCATACGAGTTCGACGTTACACGCACGTTGAACTTGCTCGCAGAGTAGCTCATCTTCTGCGGAGTGTTCATCCCATTCCACTTCTCATCGGTCGCGCTAAAATTCCACGCATGCACAATGGCCTCGGGGGCCATGCCCTTGGCGCGGGGATCGAGGATTCCCGCACCAGCCAGCGTACCCGAAGTATGCTGTCCGTGAGCGACCGGACTGGGCTGAACAAACTCATGAGAACGTAAACGCTCACCTAAGTCGGCATGACGCTCAATGTCTCCGTCCCAAATACCCACCTCCTGGCCCTTGCCAGTGAGGTTGTAGCCACCCATGGTTACGGCCTGCGAGAGCACATTCACGCGGCTCATGGTGCGACCCTGCCAGTTCTCCAGCTCGGCTGGAGGCGCAACGAAGCCAATCCAGCGCACCCAGTCGTTCTCGGCCAGCTGCAGGGCATTGGCCACGGGCATCACCACCTCAACCATGCGGAATTGCTCCATCATGTTCACAATGCGGATACCGCTGTTTTTTAGCTGATTAGCCACTTCGTCGGTCTTGGCCCACTTGAAGAACTCCACAATGATGCGAGCCATGCCGGCCTTCTCGCCACGCGCCCACTCGGGGATGCGCCCGCTCGAAACCTCGGGGCTCACCTTCCAGAGGGGGTCCACCTGGGCCACCTGCTTAACCATGGGCTTGTTGGCCGAGCGGGTTGCGGCGCATGCCAGCTGCAACGCCTCAACGGCAGTGCTGCCCTTCACGGTGGCGTAATACATATTGTGGCTGATGTAGGCGTGCAGCTCTATGCCCTGCTTGCGCATCTCAGCCTTTTGCTTAGCCGTGGGCAGCTGGTCGAACCGCAGCACCACTACTTGCCCTTTGGCTGTGGTGGCCTCGGGCAGGCTAAGCCTCCCCTGCTCCACAGCCGTGGCATTGTCCTGAAGGATTAGGTTGCCCGAACCCATTCGTAGCACCCGCTGCGCATTGGCCCCCGTAAGGGTAATCAACAACAGGGCTATCAACATTAGTTGTCGCTTAAACATAATTTGGTTAGATTGGTTGATATTTGCCGCGCAAGATATGATAAAAATCATTACACGCAAAATTTTTAACACTATCAGGTAACCTTTCATTCCCCCAATCGTAGTTGCGACCCTTTTATATACGCATAACCACCTCCGAACTGAAAATTTAGGGTGTTGAAACAAATAGACGCACCTCACCCCCAGCGTATGCATCGTAAAGACGCAAAATTTTGCGTCTTTACTATACAGATGCGATTCATCGCGTCCACATGCGCGTTTATACGCAATAGGGACAAGGGGGCATGCTCCCTTGCTTCATGGACGGAAGATGGCGTACCACATCCTCCATTATACATATTTATTTGTTTGTCAATTATTTAAGACGCGATAAGTCGCGTCTCTACATCCAAAATACGAATGTATTTTATTGATTATCAGAACATAAACACCACCCATCCTCCACCCTATCCCATCTGTTTGGCTATGAATTTAATGCTTTGGTCGATGGGTATAAACTCAAAACCGATACGCTGCTCTATTTTTTGGGCACTGTAGTAGCTATGCTTGAATGCCGATTGCAGGTTGGCCCACGAAAGGCTGTTTCCCTTGCCCGAAATCAATCCGCCAAGCCAAAGTAAGGGATAGGCCAGTGCTGCTGTCCACCTTGGCACCCTGAACCACGGATGGCGGCGTCCCACGGCATCGGCCATAAGGCCAAAAAGATCTGCGAATGATATGTTTTGTGCGTTAAGAACGAACCGTTCGCCCGCAATGTTTGCGTCGGACATTAGCCTAATGGCCGCTCGAGCCACATCGCGCACATCCACGTAGCCGCTTGTACCATTGGTATAGAACGGCATACCGCGTTTCACACGGTTGAATAGCTGTCCGCTACCGCTATCCCAGCGACCTGGACCAAGAATCACCGATGGGTTTAGCACCACCACACGCAAGCCCATCTCCATGGCTCGCCATGCCTGGTTTTCGCCCATGAATTTGCTTTGGGCATACACGCTACGTCCACGCCGTATATCCCAATCGCACTGCTCATCGATTATGCCCCGACTGTTTGGCTTGCCCAGCGACGCCACCGAACTGATGTGGCAAAGTTCGGCCACACCATTATATATACATGCATCAACCAGGTTGGCTGTGCCCAGCACATTGGTGGCCAAAATGGATTGCGAGTCGGCAGGGCTGAACGACACCACCGCGCCCGCATGATAGACCGTGCTTATACCTTCGGTTGCAGCTTGTAGCGATTCGTAGTCGAGCAAATCGGCCTCCACCCAATCAATCATATTCAGCTGACTATTAGGTGTTTGTGTATATAAACCAAACACCCAACCCACAAAGTTGGTGCTGGAGTTATGCCTACGTGTGGCCCTAACACGTTGTCCCTGAGCGGTGAGCGCGTAGAGCAGATGCGCACCCACCAATCCAGTGGCACCAGTAACTAGAATTGTAGCTCTTTGGTCCATATTAACTTCTTACCAAAGCCCAGCGTGTTGTCGGTGAACTTGAGCAGGGTGAGGTCGATGGTCCATAGGTGGTTTTCCATGAGCGCGGCCATAGGAAATCGGAGCATATACGATTTGCGAGCTTTTTCGAGCAACTCGCCCTGCGGACGGCTAATGAGCCCCTGCAGCTGTATGCCCTGAATTTTACCAACCACCTTAGTTTCGAGGGCAATGCATCCAGCCACAAAAAAGTTGTGGCTGGCCAGCTGTATGTGCTTGGTGTCGAGGTTAGAAGTGAACACCAAACAGTTCTCGTCCTCGAGATACGAGTAGAAGCAGCTGGCGCACCAGGTTTCCTCGTTGAACGAGGTGGCGAGGGTTAGCACATGATGCTTCTTGATGAAGCGAACTATACGGCTATCGGGCAAATCGTGCATTGCTCAATGATGATTTGTGGAGAACACAAAAGTAGTAAAAACCCAGCTGACGCGCAAACCATTTTTGGGGGCGTTACGTGCCAACCAATCATCAACTAGTGATAATGCTAAAAAACAGCCGAAAACATAAACAGCTGAAAATAAGCAATATAACAAAACAGCCCCAGGTTCATATCACTAATTTTAGTGATATAAAATCACTATTTTTAGTGATTGCACAAATGAAAATCTCGCCGTATCTTTGCAGAGCAGAAAAGTTGCTAGAGAAGGTTTAGTGATTTTTTCATGGTGTTTATGTTTAGGTTGGGGACAGGGAGGCTGGAGAGCTCCCTGTCCTTTTTTTTTACTACCTTTGCAACCGCTAACTAATCAAATTTGCAGTAAGCCATGTCAATCGTAATTGATGAGAAAAAACTATTGGGTATCAATGGTTTAGGACGTATCGGTAAACTTTCGCTATGGTATCATCTGGTAGCCCGCTACTTCGATGGTGCGGTGATAAACGTGGGGCGCGAGGTGGGAACCCGCCTCGAAGATCTGATCCACAACATGACCACCGACTCCACCTATGGCTCGCTGCACACATTCCTTCACGGACGTTCGGGGCGGCAATGCGCCATAGAGATGATCGACCGCGAGGGGCTGTACTTCTCCATAGATGGTTTTACCATAAAGATACTCACCAAGGAACGCAACCCACAGAACATCAACTGGAAAGCCGAGGGCGTGAAGGTTGTTGTGGACTGTACGGGCAAATTCCTCGACCCCACCGTGGCCGCCACCGACCCCAAGGGCAGCATTGCTGGCCACATTGCAGGCGGAGCACAGCATGTAATCGCCAGCGCACCCTTTAAAATAAAGGATAAAACCAAGGCCAACGACGAGCTCAACCCCACGCTAATATTCGGCATCAACCACACCTGCTTCGATCCGCACAAGCACCATATAGTATCAGCGGCCAGCTGCACCACCACTGGTTTGGCCAATATGGTGAAACCGCTGCTCGAAGATGCCGAAACCAACCGCGTACTAACCGCCTCGATGAGCACTGTGCACGCTGCCACCAACACCCAAAGCGTACTCGACTCGGTGCCATCGACCGGAGCCACCGACCTGCGCAAAAACCGCTCGGTGCTCAACAACATCATCCTATCATCTACCGGCGCAGCCAAAACGCTTGAGAAAGTGATACCGCAGGTGTCGCAATTCGGTTTCATGGCCGACTCCATACGCATACCCACCAACACAGTGTCGCTCATTGCGCTCAACATCACATTCAACTCGCGCATGGCTCAAAACGGTAAACCCTACATCAACCGCGACTATATCTGCGACATCTATCGCCGTGCCGCCGAGGGCTCGCAGAAAGGCCTGCTGGTGTTCTCCGACAAGCAAAACGTGTCGTGCGACCTGCTTGGCTCGCCTGCGGCCATCACCATTGAGGGCAACGAGATACACACACGCACCGGATTCCTGAGCGTACCCACCGAAATTTTGCAAAGCGCTGGCGTTAGCTGCTCGCAGGACATCAACATACCCGTAACCCATGCCAAAATTCTGGGCTGGTACGACAACGAGTATGGCAGCTATGTGAACTGCTTGGGTCGTTTGGCCGAATATATACACTCGCGCATCGACTAAGTTGTTGATTTTTATATACTTATATATACAAACATAAACAAAAAGCCGATGAATGCGTAATAATTTTGGGGCATGGATATGCTATGCTCCAGAAAAGTTATGTATATTTGTGAATATATTCCAAAACGCTTGTTGCCTTGGATTTAACGGCCGTATTCTGCAAATTGCTTGCGCAGCACGACTATGTCAGTCTGCCTGGGCTGGGTAGTTTTGTGCGCACCTATCAGCCTGCCGCCATATCGTCCGACGGGCAACGAATTGTTCCACCATCCGAGAGCTACGGCTTCGATGCCACCCGCACATTCAACGACAATGCGCTAGAACACTACCTACACGACATGCAGGGGCTAAGCGCAACAGAGGCCGACGAGCGGGTGAAACGCTTCATCGACCAAGTGTCTATCGACCTGTCGAAAGGCCAGTCGGTTAATTTTGTTGGCATAGGCACTCTACGCGCCATGAGCGATGGCTCCATTGGCCTTGAACCACATGCCGCTCAATGCACCAACACATTTGGTCTTTCGGAGTTTAGCATCGAAGCTAAGGATATAGCCCCCGTGGTTACTGCTGTTGCGGCGGCTGTGGCTACACCCGCACCAAGCCCTACACCTGCACCTACAGCCATTCTCACTCCTACCCCAATACCCGTGCCAACACCTACACCCACACCCCAACCTAAACCCGCTGCTGCACCGATGTACACCAACGAACGCCACACAGGACGCTGGATCGGTTTGGCGGCGGCTCTGCTGGCCGTAGCGGCCATTGTGGTGCTGATGCTGCTCTACGACCCACTGCACTTCTGGGGCTCTAAGGATCCCGCTAATAGCCAAGCGATTGCAGAAACCACAGCGAATGCCGACAGCACGCAAACGCCAGCAGTGCCCAACAGTGTGGACATCAATACCGACCAAAAATCGGCACTTTTCTACGCCGAAGAAAACGCATCGAGCCAACAAACACACTACATTGTGGTGGGCAGCTATAGCCAAAAATCCAACGCTACTCGTCAGCTGAACGATTTGCTGGCCAAAGGCTACAAGCCAACAATGCTCGAGGATGGTCAAAACTATCGCGTGGCTCTGTATAAGTTCACCAACCGCGACCGCGCTCTGCGCGAACTGGAACGCCTACGCGCCCAGAACGTTTCGAGCAGCGTTTGGCTCTACAGCATCTGAGTGCCTATTTAACGGTATAAATCATCCGAACAAAATCGGTATCAAATGCGCGGCGGTGTTCCTTGGGCTCAAAGCCAAGCGAGACATAGTAGCGTTGCAGTTGCGGCATAGCAGCATCAGCCACCAACGCAATTCGGCTATAGCCCTGCGCTATACCTCGCGCAATTCCATCGTTAATCAGCATCTGAGCAATGCCCCTGTGCCTGAAAGCGGGTAGCACAGCCATGGAGTCGAGATAAAACTCACCCGGTTCGGTTTCCTGCTCCGACCGCTGCTCCAGTTCCATGAACTGCGGCCATAGCCGCTCGAATGTTTCGCGCCGACGCTGGCGGTAGATGTCGCCCGGATACGAAAGCAGCGAGCCAACCACCTGACCGCTGGCCAGCGCAATACGCGAATGAGTGTAGGTGTAGAGCGTGTTGGCCTGGCGCTGACTATTGGTAAGGCGTTGATGCAGATCGCGCAGATGGCTTGGCATGGGCTGCTCAAAATCGTGCAGATGCATGGCAGCCATCACGCAATTGGCCAGAAACGGAGCATCGTTGGGGGTAGCATCACGCAGCGTTATGTTTGCCCCACCACTATCATAAATATATGATTTTAAGCCTATTGATGATATATTGCTCATTTACTTTGAAGATTGACGGTGTTTTGCTTTAAAGATTGACGAAAATAGATATTATATGCTTATTTACAATGCTATATGCGATTTTTCAGTATGTCGGTAGCCTGTTCTAGCATATGAATGGCCACCTCGCGCACCTCGGCAATGGCGTTGTAGGGCAAATCTTCGGAGAGCACTCCTGCGCGGACTCCGTCGGGCAGTTCGCCCTCGCGGTCGGCATACCATTCGGGGCTTCCGTAGTATTGGAATAGGCGTATCATGGGGTCGCGCAAGTTGTCCATGCGGCGAAGCGACCTGGCAAGCTCAGCGGTAGCCTCGTTGCACTCGTCGAGAATGCGCTCCATTTCTTCAATGCGATTGATGTCGGTTGGCATGGGGGGGATTTTGATGGATTTGTAGATTGAAATATCGGGGATCGCACGGTTTCAGCCGCTCACCTATGTGTAGCCAGCCACACGAAACATCCTCCTACACAAACTCTAATTCTAGTTGCATTTGCTGCCCCTCCAAAATATCAGTAGAGGGCCTAAGCTCAAAATTGAACACCAGCGCCTCGACCATTGCGTGGCGATTCTCGATATGGCCACCTCCGTGGTAAAAATGCTCTTGCGTCTCAATATTAAACCGTCCCCAGTACCTATCAATCATATCATTTGAACGGAACTCGTTGTGGTGCCAAGTGGAAAGAATGAAATGCGCCTGCGTTTGCGACAAAGCCTTATAAAGGTTTTCCTCATCCTGTTCCGTCCAACCATTATAATAATCGACATATCGGCCAAAGTAGGGCGGGTCGCAATAGATTAAATCGCCTTTTTGCGCCATTTCTATGGTTTTCAAGAAATCCTGATTGCAGAACGTCCAATCGTAGCGCTTTATGATTCTGGAAGTTTTTTGTATTTGATTGCATATTTTGGTGATATACGCAGGCGCAAATCTATCGGGCTTCTTACAAAACGGAATGTTCCATTCGCCCTTACGATTGAAACGCATCATGCCATTGAACCCTGCTCGCGACAAAAAAATAAAATCAAACGACCCATGTTCCGAATTAAATCTATTCTTAACGTCACGAAAATGCGCATATCCATCCTCATCGGCTTTTGAGAGCAATTCGCCCTCCCTACTCAAATAGCTACGCATGTTATATGGCGTTATAGCTCCGCTTTGAACCCCTCTATAAAAGTCAATTATATGCGGATTAGTGTCGCCTACAATCCGTTTCCCACCCACAATGGTGTTCAACCCTACAACGCCTGTCCCAAAAAACGGCTCAATCCAATTGGTGTTGGAAAGGTCAAGGCCCGATTGAAGGATTATATCGTTAATCCACGGCACAAGCTTGGTCTTTATGCCTTGCGATTTAATGGCGGGGACAATAACAGACATAGCGGATTATTTTAGTTTATTCAACTTGTCAGATTGCGATTTCAGATACTCCTTATAGGTGGCGAGATTGTGGTAATGAGGTTCACCGATGCCAGCGATACGGGCATCCACCTTGTTGAAATAACCTTTCCAATAATCATCAAACACATCTTCGCCCAAAGCCGCAAAAGGGCCTTCGCCATTAATAAGTTTCTGAATATTCGTTATGCCACCAATATTGCGCGTGTTACCTCTACCGGGAATATCATTTGCGATTTTCCATTTCGGTTGCACGAAAAAGATAAAGTTTTCAATAACCGAATAAATCGCAGAAAGTTCATCGACCGAGTAAACTTTCTTCTCGTTTGCATCAACCACACTCTGCCTATAGAGCATACCAAGCACGGTATGTGAACTATACGAATTGTATGTATAGTCCATATTTTTGATGGAATCTCTTTCTCTGAAATAACCCCAATATGAGCCGAGGGTCAGTCCGTTCACAGACTCTCCCTCGTAATAACTCGATTTGAAATCGACAGCAAACAAATGGCCTTGTTTGTCTTTGAATGTCAAATCGGGATAGAAGTTTTGCTTCGAGGGCAGTTCAAGTTCCAAACCATTGTTGCGGGCGAATGCATCCAATTTCGGAATGAGTAGTATCTCAATGATTTTCGAAACTACTTTCGTGTCGTTGGTGATGGTATAAACATTCTTATCTATATCAATAAATCCCTTGACAATCCAATCCTGGCTGTCGGTTTCAAGGAAACTCTTGTATGTGCTGACTTCTTTACGAAGAAGTTGTATGAATTTTTGTGGTGTCATATAAAACGTCTAATTATTGTTTGTCTTTATTTTCTTTCGTAATCCCAATTAACTTACCAAATTCCAAAACTTTCTCATCTGCATTTCCACTTTTGATTCTTTTTTCAATTTTTTCTATTGTAGCCGAAGCATCATTACCTGCTTTTTTTATTAAACCAGAGTAATAATCAGGTTTGTTTACAATATGTTGTAAACATTTGATATCATCAACAATAGGTTCTACAATTTTATGTACAACTCTATCCGCACGACTTAATAAGTCTCCTTGTTCTTCAAACAAATTTGCAAAATACAAAAAGACGTTTGCTGAAATCCTATTTTGCGAACCATCACAGAAAGTGTCACGGATGTCTTTAATAAACGCAGGCGTTTTTTGCCTATCTAATCTTTCAATGATTCTTGCGCTGACACTTTTTTCTTGGGGTATAATTCCATTAGAAGCCACTTCTTTCAAATATCGAATTCCGATGTTGAAAATGTTTTCGGGCAGTGGATTGCAAAAATCTGTGTCTATCAAGTTCTCAACAACTTTATACCAATAATTATTTGTGTTTTGTGGATTGTTTATTTGGTTGTATAAAGTATTTCCATCAACGAGGGACAGCGCTTTAATAGCAGTTTCATTGATGTGTTTTGTCAAATCATTAGTCGTTTCTTTTGTAAATTGGTATAAATCTTTTGGCACAATACTGTGTATATTATCTTTCGTAATGACTTTCTTTTGGTCGCTCCAATCGTCCAACTGAGTGAGTAATATTTCTTCGGTTATATTGATTTTGCTTTTAATATTATAAAACTGCGGTAAAACTTTGTCCAAAGACAATATATAACCCAATTTGTTTTCAGTCATATATTTCAGAACTCTATTCAAATTCTGATTATTACTATTTACGAGTAAATCTCCGTATTTACCATAATAATCCATCTGATTGGCTATATATTCAATTTGTTCATCACTAAATTCTATCTGTACGCCTTGATTATTTTTTATCTCTTCAATATTAGCCAATTTTATTGCAACTATATCTAAATATTTATTACCTCCAAACGATGCTTCTACGTTTCTTGAAAAATCATGCCATATCCGACTTCGTTGTTCGTATGTGAGTTGAACCTCAAGCGGCCTTGACTCTGATAGCAATTTGTATGCACCAAAAATCGGTAAGAAATTGACATTTGTCAAGCCAGCTGTTGGAATAAAAGTCTTAATGAAATGTTCTAATTCTGCAAACTCATACGGAGAGTCCTTACTAATATATCCTATTATGGACAATGCATTAAGATTGTCAGCTTTGGACTGTTTTATTATATCAATCAGATGGTCATTTAGTTTTTTATTATCTACCTTCAGTTTATATAACTTATAATCTTCTTTTGCCGCTAATACATATTCAATAAATACTTTGGGCGACTTTGTAACTTCTTCAATAAACTTTGTAATATCTATTTCAAAATTATTTTCTATAATAATTCCACGTATAGTACTCAATGCTTCATAATACATTTTTCCATTAAATTCAACATGTCCACCATCCTTTCTTTCTTTCTCTATACACTGTAATCTCTTACAAAACTTTGACACCAAGTCATTTTTACGCCTATCATCCAAATGTAACAATAACGACCGATAACTGTCATCAAATTTTTGTTGCGACAATATACGGTTTTCTTTTCGTTCTTTAAGTATGTACCAAAGTTTACCAATAGCAACATTTTTACGCTCATTAAAAGATTGTGTATCCAACTTGGACAAAGCATCAATAATATTGTCTGTTTTTGCATCGTCCGCATCTTGAATTACCTTTGTAAGAATGTTTATAAATTTAGGTGATTGCGAATATTTATTTATATCGTTGGCCTTTTCATCAAAACACGACCCAATATATTTAATCATTGGAATTTGTTCAGCAAGTTCCTTGGGAACGCCATAAACCAATGCTGCGATGTTTGTTTGTAATACTTCGTCGTTCGGAATAATATTTTTGAGGTTATCGCCCAAATAATCGCCAGAAAGTATTTGACTAACGGCATCACTTAATATTTGGTTTTCTTTTAATTTAAAAACAGCACAATATAGTAAATCTATTTCACCTTTCCATATCTGCTTTAATGCAACCAATGAATTGATAAATTCTATCATCTCTCGTATTGTTGCATCGGGCTTTTCGAGGCGTAATATCCGATAAATTGTTTCTTTATCTTTTTCTTCGGTTTCTCCAAATGCTTGTGAATACAAATTGTCGAACAATTCTTTATAATCTGTAATAACAGGCGGTGTAACTCTATATACAACTGGGAATGTTTTGCTTATAAAATGTTTCGTCAACTGTTCCTTTTCTTCACTTTCTCCAAAGGCACAAGAAAGATGTTTTTCATCGAAAGGAATTATCACCCAAATGTTTTTAAAACCGTTTTCGGCAAAAAATGTGTGGATTGACGACCAAAGTTCTTTCACTTTGTCGGCAGGTAATCGGTCCATATTGTCATAGACAACAATAAGTTTTTTGTTCGGTTCACCAATCCGATTAGAAATATCTTCCATCCATTTCTTGAAATCAGTAACAGACGGTTCGTCTTCACTTACCGTTTCATAACTTACATTATTTTGTATTTGGCCACTATAAATTGATACTATTTCTCGGCAAATATCCTTAATACTCCATTTATGTTTACGTTTAATTATTAACAATATGATTGATGCAACTAATAAAGGAAAAATCGTTATTAAAATAGACAACCACCAAATTGCTGAAATAGGATCAACATTTGCAATTATGGCAAAAATGGGTGTGAATATCGCAACAAGGACTGTCAAAATGAAACAATCATTTAATTTGGGTCTTGTTTCCGTCTCAAACTCACGTTTAGTTGCAAGTAAATATTTAAGTTTTTCCTCCCAAGAAACAATTTTTTGTTCTCCTTTTTTAGTTTCTATGGTTGTTTCGCCAACCAATATCTTCTTTAAGATTAAATCGTTCGTCAGAGTTTCCAAAAAAGACCTGCGTTGTAAATCTTCTTGATGTCCCCACGCATCATACTCAAAAATATGATACCCATCTTTGATTTGTTTTAATACGTTATGGGCTTTCTGCAATTCTTCATTGGGCTTGTCTAAAATCTTGATCACATTGCTTTTCCCGGTTCCCCATTCTCCTTTAAGCCCAATGATACGAGGTATTTGGTCTTCATTTTTGCTATCAGTGGATATGATATGCTCTGCGATGGCGACAGCCAAACGCTCTTGCGACTTACCTTCTGTGTAATCTTCTCCACAAGGCAAGTTTGATATAAATTGTAGATGTTTTTCTTCACACATATTTATCATATTTCGTCAAATTAAAATAATGCACCACACCCCTGCCAAACTAAGACTGTCCCAAATTCATCCCATAACTCTCGAAACATCGCCACTAACAAACACAGTACACCGCGTGGAAAATTTAACTATTCCCCCACACACCTCCCCCTCTCCTCCGCAGAAGAGCACAATATCACTATATATCAAGCCCTTACCCATTTTTATCTCAAAATTGCCATTGTCTGCAAAGTTAGTAATTTTTTCATACACAAAGACCAACACGCATAACGCGTGAGCATAAAATCCTGAACCTCGCGCTGCGAACCACTACCCAACGTGACAATTTTCGTGACCTCACGAAAATTGTCATCCATGCTGACACCCAGTGTTTTACATGATTACATGGCACAGCCGATGGACACCACAAAATTCTCCCACCGAGCGTAGCCTAACACCTGCTGAAGCTCGCGGGCATACCAAAGCTCAACAGCATTGCCCTCATCATCTTTTTTTCCCTTTACAATGGCATCAAAGGCACTCTTGTATTGCTGTATCTTCTGAATATCCATATCAAAACAAAATATTTTACCCCTCAATGATTAT
>JAFWUG010000117.1 GCA_017524185.1 Bacteroidales bacterium | reverse complement strand
CGGTGGCCTGCCCCATGCTGCTCAGAAAAGAGCCCTGCACCTCGGTAATTAAACTACCTCGTTCCATTTTAAACGTTGGGCGCGAGGCCGATATTTTAACCTCGCCAATGCTGCTTGCGCTGGGCTGTAGCAGCACATCGCCACCGCTCCAACTTGCCAATGTCAAAAACTGTGGAGTGTATCCTATATAGCTGATGTATAGCATTGTAGCACCATTGGCAACAATACTAAAAGAGCCATCATCGGCACTGGTAGTCCCCTGAATCATTGTGGAGTCGGCAGCAAGCGCAACCACGTTGGCAAATGCAAGTGGTTCACGGGTGTTAGCATCGATGATACGCCCGTTGTGCTCTTGGGCATAAACACTTGTTGCATAGCAAATTATGGCTAAAAATATGGTGATGTTTTTCATGGATGGGATTATTTTTTTTGATTATACAGCCAGTATTCTAGTGTCTCGTTTAGCAAATTATCTGATTTCTGCATGCACTGACATAGGTTATACTGGCCTCCTTCATATTTATTTCGTAGCCTATAACGATAACGATGATTTGTGCAAAGATAAGTGTTATTTTTTTAATAGTATAGTTTCAAAACATCTTTGCTATCTTTGCACCGTGGACTTTAAGCTAACATCGGCATTCACTCCATCGGGCGACCAGCCTGAGGCCATCGCTCAGCTCACTCGAGGTGTGCTGGAGGGCGAGCCCTATCAGATATTGCTCGGTGTTACAGGTTCTGGCAAAACGTTCACAGTGGCCAACGTGGTGGCCAACATCAACCGTCCCACGCTTGTGCTAAGCCACAACAAAACGCTGGCTGCCCAATTGTACTCGGAGTTTAAGCACTTTTTCCCCGACAATGCCGTGGAGTATTTCGTGTCGTACTACGACTACTACCAGCCCGAGGCCTACCTGCCCGTTACCGACACCTACATTGAGAAGGATTTGGCCATTAACGACGAGCTCGAAAAACTTCGGCTGAGCGCAACTTCGGCTCTGCTTTCGGGGCGCAATGATGTGCTGGTGGTGTCATCGGTGTCGTGCCTCTACGGCATTGGCAATCCCGAAGATTTTTTCAGTTCCACCGTGCAGCTCAAGGTGGGGCAGGCCTTAGTGCGCAACGCCTTTCTGCGCTCGTTGGTCGATGGGCTCTATGCCCGCAACGAGGTCGATTTCAAGCGTGGTACTTTCCGTGTGCGCGGCGATTCGGTCGATGTCTATCTTGCCTATGGCGACCGCGCCCTTCGCGTCATTTTCTGGGGCGACGAGGTGGAAGCCCTCGAATTGTTCGACCCTGTGAGCGGTGCGCTGATTGAGCCGCTCGAGCACACCATAATCTATCCCGCCAACATCTTTATAGCGGGCAAGGCGCGCATGAAGCAGGCGCTGTGCGACATTCAGGACGATCTGGTGCGGCAAATCGAATTCTTTACCCTGCAGGGGCGCACCGCCGAGGCTAAACGCCTGAAACAGCGCGTGGAGTACGACATCGAGATGATACGCGAATTGGGCTACTGCCCTGGCATAGAGAACTATTCGCGCTATTTCGATGGTCGCAAGCCCGGTATGCGCCCATTCTGCCTGCTCGACTATTTTCCCAAGGATTTTCTGCTCGTAATCGACGAGAGCCATGTAACCATACCGCAAATCCGCGCCATGTATGGCGGCGACCATTCGCGCAAGGAGAACCTTGTTGAGTACGGCTTCCGCTTGCCTGCAGCGGTGGACAACCGCCCGCTCACCTTCGACGAGTTCGATGCCCTAACCGGGCAAACCATCTACATGAGCGCAACGCCCGCCGATTTTGAGCTGCAGCGCTGTCAGGGTGTGGTGGTGGATCAGGTGGTGCGCCCCACTGGCCTGCTCGACCCACCCATCTACGTGCGTCCCGCCCGCAATCAGGTGGACGACCTGGTGGGCGAGATTAATGCCGAGATAGCACGCGAGCACCGTGTGCTTGTAACCACCCTTACCAAGCGCATGGCCGAGGAACTCACAAAATATCTAAAAAAACTGGACGTTCGTGTAAACTACATACATTCCGATGTGGACACCATGGAGCGCGTGCAGATTATGGACGACCTGCGCAACGGCCTTTACGACGTGCTTGTGGGTGTAAATCTGCTCCGCGAGGGTCTCGACCTGCCCGAGGTTGCCCTGGTGGCCATTCTCGATGCCGACAAGGAGGGATTTCTGCGCTCGGCTCGCTCGCTCACGCAGACCGCTGGTCGCGCCGCCCGCAATGTGGAGGGGCGCGTAATCATGTACGCCGACAAAATTACGCCCTCCATGCAGCTCACCATCGACGAGACCAGTCGCCGCCGCGAAAAGCAGTTGCGCTACAATGAGCAGCACGGCATTGTGCCCACGCAGATTGTCAAGGAGCGCACATCGGCACTCAGCAGCAGCCATAGCGGCGGGGGGCAGGCTGCCCCCAAGCCCTACGTGGAGCCCGCCGAGGCGGTGGGTTTGGCTGCCGAGCCAGTGGTTAAATACATGTCGCGCACCGAGCTGGAACGCGCCGTGGCCAACGCCAAACGCCTGATGGAGCGTGCAGCCAAGGAGTTAGATTTTGTTCAGGCCGCCCAGCACCGCGACGAGATGCAGGCCCTGCAAAAAATGCTCGAAGCCTATGGTGAGCAGTAAATGCAATTAGCCTGATTTAGTTTTTTGTTTTCAGCCTACAGGCTTAGTGTTCCATCAAGTCGATATACACGGGTAGGTGGTCGCTAAAACCGCCTATGTATTTATATCCAACGTAGGTACGGTAGGGTTTTTGCCCGGTGTATGTGCGGTCTTCTTCGAGCAAAAATTCAGGAGCGAACACGCCAGCGCGGTCGATGCTGGTGCTTAGTCCCTGTGGACGAAGCAGGCTGCGCGACACAATGATGTGGTCGATTATTCCCCAAACACCTTGGTATTTATAGCTGTATTGGCCGCGTGCTTTGAGTATTGCCGATACGTTAATCAGGTTGGCAGGGCAGTGGTCGGTGGTGTTCAGGCAGGCCCCTAAGCCCTCGGTGGTGGGCGTTGCTTCGGGTTCGTCGTTCATGTCGCCCATAATTAGTATTCGGGCTTGGGGATAGAAAATACGGATGGAATCCACCTTGTGGCGCAGCGTGTGCGCGGCGGCCATGCGCCCCGGTATGCTCTCCAGTTCGCCTCCAAATTTCGATGGCCAATGATTCACAAACACATGCAGCGTGTCGCTGCCCAGCATACCGCAGGCGTAGAGTATTTCGCGCGTTTTTCGATTAGGATTGTCGGGAAATTTTACGCTAAAGAAGCGTTTTTCAATCAATTTAAACCTATCGGGGCGATAGAGCAGAGCAACGTCTATGCCACGGCTGTCGGGCGAGTCGCGATGTATGATATGATACTCGTAGCGTTCGAGCGGTGTGTTGTTGGTTAGTTGCTTTAGCACAATGCGGTTCTCAATCTCGCACATGCCCACAAGCACGGGCGGGTCAATTTCGCCCAATGCCATTATTGTTTTGTAGATACCGTTTACTTTTTTTGTCATTTTTGTCCACGTCCAGTGGCGTGAACCATCGGGCGTAAACTCATCGTCGCGTTTCAGCGAGTCGTTGAATGGGTCGAACAGGTTTTCGGCATTATAAAACATCACCCTATGTCGCATCTGAGATGCTGTTTGTTGCGTTTGGGAGGGTGTGTTTTTTGATGTTTGCTTGGTGCACGAAATAGTAGCAAGTCCAATCATGGCAGCCGCTATGGCCAAATATGTGTTGCGTGTCATTTTTGTGTGGTGTGTGTAAGTGTTATTCGGCGTTTTCGTCGTCAGCGGTATATTCAAATGCGCCCATATCGGGCGAGCCATCGTCGAGACGATTTTTGCCGTTCAAATCAATGGGGAAAAGGGTCGAAATGTTGATGTCGGCACGGTCGATGGCCGGACTGGTGCTTTCGAGCATGAAATTAAGCTGGGCTGGATTTTTAAATTTCGGATTGCTGAATATGGAGTTGCGCAGGCGGATGTCGGTGGTATCGGTGTCGATGCGTAGGACGCAATGGTTAAAGGTATAATTCGATTCGGTTGGCCAGATGTTCATCTCGTTGCTGGCCGAGCCATACACAATGCTATTCTCAAACACAACGGCAATGGGAGGGAGGGTGTCTGGGCTGCTCATTTGCAGCGCGGCACCGTTCCTAAACGTAAAACCGCCCCAGTAGTTGGCCACTGTGCAATGCGTAAAGCGATGCGCTCCGCCATGCAGGTCCACGCAGGAGTTGGCTGCATTGGCAAATAGGCAGTTATTGGCCACAATGTTGATGCCTAATGCTGTTAAGCCGATGTGCGAGCACGATGTTATTTTGCAGTGGTTCAGCCGCATGGTGTCGGCCAGGCCATTGGCTTGAATGGCGGTGATGCAGTTGCGGATATGCACCCATTGCAGGTTGCAGACCTGGCACGATGCGGCCAGGCGCAGGCCGTTCCATTGCCCGGCCTTGTCGCGGTAGTAGGGTTCTATTCGGTCGCCTTCGAGCATTATAGGCTTTTGCTCGGTGCCTTCGGCAATTAGTGAGCCGCGTATATCGAGCGAAGCCTTGGGGTGGAAGTGCAGTTTTGCGCCAGCCTCAATGCGTAGCGTTGCGCCCTCGGCCACGGTCATTGTGCCGTAAATCAGGTGCGGGCGATTGGCGCGAAGCGTTGTGTCTGAAGCGAAGTAGGGGTTGCGGTGCTGCACTACGTCTTGCCCCCAGGCCTGTAATTGCACGCGCTGATGGTTGCCGTTGGTGATGAACAGCAGCGAGTCGGCCAAGCACAGCGGCGTGTCCTGCGCGAGCGGTGGAGGGGTAATCCGCACAAACACAAACAGGCTATCGTGCGCTCGCAGGGCGATGTCGGCGAACTGATGCCCGCTAATGCCATCCAAATTGACATCGTAGGGCGATGTTGCACCGCCTGCTAAGCTGATGTGCGCTATGCGCAGGTGGCTGCTGCTGTGATTATACACTTTTAGCGTATGGGTTGCCGTGGTCACGTTGCTGAATACGGTATCGAAAGCAACGGTGTCGGCGGAGAAGTGCAGCAGTAGGTTAGGGTTGGTTGAGAACTCATCGGGATGGCAGCCCATGGAGAACAACAGCTTGACTATCAGTGCGATGCAGGCTACTATGCGTAAGGTATGCGGCATGAGCGCGGGGGGCTTTTTTGAATCTGTAAATATAGCCAATTATGCCTATAATGCAATAAAAAAAGGGTAAGCTACTTATATCGCACCGCTACAACCGCCTACCCTTGCTACCTTCCGGTCCTGGGGGGATTCAGCAGGAGCTGGTCGTATAAGACTTACCCAGCCGCAAAGGTAGATAACTTTTGCCTAAATGCAACCACACTCCATGATTTTTTTTCGATACTTGTTTTTTAATATATTTAAAATCAGATATTTATGCAGGTAAAATTATTGCATTTTTTTATGCGCTTCGGAAGGGTTGAGGAGGCGTGGTTTGGCAGTTTTTTGTATATTTGCACCGTATAATACGACAAAACAATGGGTAATAATCTTTACAAAACTACAATGACATGGGGGCTAGTGCTTGGCGTGGCTTGGGTTTTAGTTGGTTTCGCCTCCTACTCCATGGGCATGATAGAGCAGCCGGTTTGGCTATCGCTGCTACTGCTGCTTATGATTGCAGCCATCGTTTTTATTGGACAGCGTAAGCATCGCGACGATGATTTGGACGGTTACATCACCTACGGACGCGCTTTCGGCGCGGGCATGCTCGTGATACTCTTCGGCGCAATAATCTATGGCTTTTACATAATCATGCTGGTAAAAGTTATAGACCCTACTTATATTGACAAGATGCTGGACATTACAGCCGCCAAACTCTACGAGATGGGCTACGACGACGACTTGGTAGAGCAGAGCCTTGCTGTTTCGGCTCGCATGATGTCGCCGCTCTATCTGCTAATTTCTACCCTGTTTAGTGCTGCTTTTCAGGGGGTTATCATATCGCTAATCACATCGGCTTTTGTGAAACGCACCAAGCCAATGTTCTCAAACGACGATGCAGACAGCCAATAGCACATCCATCGACATCACCGTGGTGGTGCCGCTCTACAACGAGGCCGAATCGCTGCCCGAACTCATGGAATGGATCAATCGCGTGATGCGCGAAAACAGTTTCTCCTATGAGGTGATTATGGTTGACGACGGTAGTTCCGACACCAGCTGGGACGTGTTGCAGCAACTTCGGAGCACATTTCCGCAGCTGCGCGGCGTGAAATTTCAGCGCAACTACGGCAAGTCGGCGGCTCTGCAGGTTGGTTTTGAGCGTGCTCAGGGCGAGGTGGTTATCACCATGGATGCCGACCTACAGGACAGCCCCGATGAGATTCCTGCGCTACGCCAGATGGTGCAGGAGCAGGGCTACGACATTGTGTCGGGGTGGAAAAAGCGACGCTACGACCCTCTGCTTTCCAAACGCCTGCCCAGCAAACTGTTCAACTCCACGGTACGCATGGTGAGCGGCATCAAGCTCCACGACATGAACTGTGGCCTTAAAGCCTACCGCAAGCAGGTGGTTAAGAGCATCGAGGTTTATGGCGAGATGCATCGCTACATTCCAGTGATAGCCAAACAGGCTGGTTTTAAACGCATTGGCGAAAAGGAGGTTCACCATCAGGAGCGCAAGTATGGGCAGACAAAATTCGGCATGGAACGCTTTGTGAATGGCTTTTTGGATCTTTTCTCGGTGGTGTTTGTGTCGAAGTTTGGCAAACGCCCCATGCACTTCTTTGGTGTGCTGGGTATGCTCATGTTCCTAATTGGCGGAATGGCTACCGTTTGGCTCATTGTGAGCAAGCTCTACGCCCAAAGCCAGGGCAATGTGTTTCGCCCCGTAGCCGACCAGCCTTTATTCTACATCGCATTGGTTACGGTGGTTGTAGGCATACAGCTATTTCTCGCAGGATTTTTGGGCGAGCTCATAGCGCGTAGTACACCCGAGCGCAATCGTTATCTAATTGAGGTAGATACAGCAAAATAATTATAGGATTTCAACGGTTTCCCAAGTGCTGAGTGTACATAATATGTGAGCGTGGGTGAGAGGGTGCTGGATTTTTAGTAGCCAGAACAAATTCGTAAAATTATGGAGACAATTCGTACAATCATGGAGCATCGCTCCATACGTAAATATAAGTCAGACCCTATTCCTGAGGGTATAATGCAGGAGATTCTTGAGGCGGGCACAAGAGCCTCAAACACGGGCAACATGCAGGTCTATAGCATTATTGTTACGCAGAGCCCCGAGGTGAAGGAGCAGCTTGCCCCATGCCATTTCAACCAGCCCATGGTTAAGGAAGCGCCAGCGGTGCTCACTTTTTGCGCCGACCTCAATCGCTTCAGTCAGTGGTGTCAACAGCGGCAGGCAAAACCTGGCTACGATAATCTATTGTGGTTCTGCAATGGCACCATCGATGCCATGCTGGCTGCTCAGAACGTGTGTATTGCTGCCGAGGCGCACGGATTGGGCATTTGCTATCTGGGTACTACGCTCTACACGGCCAGTCGCGTTGTCGAGGTGCTTCGGCTGCCCAAGGGCGTGATGCCCATAACCACCGTAACCGTAGGCTATCCGGCCGAGCAGCCCCTACTCACCGACCGCTTGCCCCTTCGGGGCATTGTTCACAGCGAGCGTTATGACAACTACAGCACCACCGACATCGACCAAATATATGCAGCCAAGGAGCAGCTGCCGTTAACCCAACGCCTGTTGGCCGAGAACGATAAGCAGACCCTTGCCCAAATTTTCACCGACAAGCGTTACCCCCACGCTGATAACCTCGCTTTCTCTCGTTCGCTGATAGAAGTGCTTGAGCAGCAGGGGTTTATGAATCACGACGAGTAGTACGCCAGCATCGGCATTGTGGGCTGATGGTTCCGTAGATGTAGGGGGAGCTATCTATTGTGAGCATCAAATGCGGTGTTTAGTCGCTTGGTGCGTCCATGCGGCGAACGCTGTCGATGCCCTTTATTTGCTGTAGATTGCTAATCAGTGCTTTAAGGTGACGCGAGTCTTGAATGTATAGCTCCACGTAGCCCACAAACACTCCATCGTTGTTTTCGATGTGGAATTTGCTGATGTTCACGGTGAACTGACGTGTGATTACTCCCGTGATGTCGTTAATCATGCCCATACGGTCGATGCCCTTAATTTCAACGCGGGTGAGGTATTGCAATTGTTCCTGACCGCTCCATTTTATTGGCACAATGCGGTCGCCATATTGTGCCATCAGGCGGATACATTCGGGGCATGTGGCCTTGTGTACCACAATCAGGTTGTCGGCCGAGCGAACGCCCACCACCTCGTCGCCTGGGAGCGGCGAGCAGCAACTGGCTGCGATGTAGGGCGAACGTTCAGAGGTTTTGCTCTTGCCCGCCGTGTTTTTGTTGCTGCCGAATATGCTGCGCATGAAACCGCCGCTGTTGGGGCTGTATTTTTTCACAATGCGGCTCACGCGATCGGGCGATATGCGGTTGAGTCCCAGCAGCGTGTGCAGTTCGTCGATGGTGGCCGTGCTGTAGGTGGCCATCAGTTCCTGTAGCATGTCGTTGCGGTTGGGTTCCACGTTGTGCTGGCGGCATATCTTTTCAAATTGCACGCGCCCGCTGTCGGCCTGCAGCTTGGCATCGGCGCGTAGGGCATCTTTGATTTTTGCCTTGGCCTTGGCTGTGGTTACAAATTCCAGCATGTTGGGGGTTGGGCGATGCGAGGCAGCGGTGATCACCTCCACCTGATCGCCCCCGCTGAGCACGTGCGAGAGGGGCACCAGTTTGTGGTTCACCTTGGCACCAATGGCGTGGTCGCCAATTTCGGTGTGTATATCGTAGGCAAAATCGAGCACGGTAGCACCCTTGGGCAGTGAGCGTATCTCGCCCTTGGGCGTAAAGGCGGCAATCTCGGAGGCGAACAGGTTGAGTTTGAACTCGTCGAGGAACTCCAGAGCGTTTTCCTGCGTATTTTCAAGCGTTTCTTTGATGCGTTTTATCCAGCGGTCGAGTTCGTGCTCCTGGTTCGATGTGTCCATTTCCTTGTATTTCCAATGGGCGGCGAACCCGCGCTCGGCAATCTCGTCCATGCGGCGCGAGCGTATTTGCACCTCAACCCATTGCCCTTGGTCGCCCATCACGGTGCAGTGCAAAGCCTCGTAGCCATTGGCTTTTGGCGTACTAATCCAGTCGCGCAGACGGTCGGGTTTGGGTTTATATATGTCGGTGATTATGGAGTAGATGTTCCAGCATTGCGTTTTTTCGGGAATGTGCGGGTAGGGCTCGAATATGATGCGGATGGCCAGCAGGTCGTAGATTTCCTCAAACGACACATTCTTGTTTTGCATCTTTTTCCAAATGGAGTATATGGATTTGGGTCGGCCGCTAATCTCGAATTTTATTTCGTTTTCTTCTAGTTTCTGTATTATGGGCAGCGAGAAGTGGTTGATTTGCTGTATGCGTCTTTTCTCGGTGGCGTTGAGCTTCTCGCTGATGTCCTGGTATATCTCTGGGTAGCGATATTTTAGGCTTAGATCCTCAAGTTCTGATTTTATGGCGTATAGGCCAAGCCTGTGGGCCAGCGGTGCATAGAGGTAGATGGTTTCGCTGGCTATTTTCATCTGCTTGTCGATGGGCATGGAGCTCAGCGTGCGCATGTTGTGTAGCCTGTCGGCCAGTTTGATGAGGATGACGCGGATGTCGTCGGCCAGCGTGAGGATGATTTTGCGGAAGTTCTCGGCCTGTTTCGACGAGTTGGCATCGAATACATCGGCATTTATCTTGGTTAGTCCATCGATTATGGAGGCTATTTTGGAGCCGAACAGGCGCTCCATGTCTTCAATGGTGTAGTCGGTGTCCTCCACCACATCGTGTAGTATGGAGCTGATAATCGACTTGGTGCCCAACCCAATCTCGGCCGAAACAATGCGGGCAACCGCTATGGGGTGTAGGATATATGGCTCGCCAGATTTTCGCCTAACGCCCTTGTGCGCCTCGTTGGCCAGGTTGAAGGCGCGGTGTATTTGGGATATATCGTTGGTTGATAGCGTTTTTTGGCAACTGGCCAGCATTTCGCGGTATGCGCTTTCAATCAGCGCTTTTTCTTCGTCGGTTTGTAGGTTCATAGGCTGATAGGGTGTACGCTAAATGCCTATTTTTAAGGATATTATTCTTAAAAACATGGATTGTGTAGCTGCAAATATATTTATATTTACGGCTTTCATGGATGTTTTGTTCTATGGATTTTTAGGCCGGATAGACCACCGATACGCTTCCGCGCTTGGTGAAGTTGCCCACGCGTTGGGTGGTAACCTCAAGGCGGTAGATGTATGTGCCCTCGCGGGCAAGCGTACCATCGGCCATGCGGCCGTCCCAGCCCTCGTTGCCGTGGTAAACCACCTTGCCCCAGCGGTCGTAGATTGTGAGCGTGAACTCTGCGTCAAAGTTAATCACTGGCTCAAAGCGTCCGCGCGAGCGTCCGTTGATGTTGGTGGTCATGGTGGGGGCTATGGCTGAGGGAACAGTTATAACGGGCGGAACATCAACCGTTGCGCTGCGGCTGCGGCTGTACGTAACCACCTCGTCGGCTGCGTTATACTCGCGTCCCTCGATGTAGTACCTAAAGGTGAATTGATAGGCTGGCGTTTGGTATTGGAATCGCGACACATCGTCGGAGTAGTTGGGCGATGTAACCTCGCCCAATTTTGTCCAATTGCCTATTGCATCAAGGCTTGCGCCCTTGGTGTATGCCATGCGATATACGGTGTAGCGCACCGTGTTGCCCGTGCGGCTGGGAATGCGGTGTGAGTCCACATGGAGCGGTGTCCAGCGTATGGATATGTTGCAGTCGGCTGCCTCGGCTATGGGCACTATGGTGTTGGTTAGGTTCGACACAGCGCGTACCTCGTCGCACGAGTTCACAGCATCCACTTTGTAGTAGTAGGGGCGCATACGTTCGGCCACCACCTCGCTGGCATCGCTAATGTGGGTTAGCGTGGTGGAGTCGAATTCGGCTATGGTGGTGGCGCTGAATATCACCTGGCTGGTGTCGGGGGCTTCCCAGCGCATTACACGGAAATTACGCATGTCGGTGCCTGGATCGATTTTGAAGTGTATCTCTGTGCTATTGTCGAGGGCTATAATCGAGTCGATTGTCATTTGCGACGGTGGAACCATTTGGTGCGTGTAGATATGGTGTATGTTCGACGATGTAACCAGATTGGTGTCGGTGCGGCTCGAGGTGAGGTAGAAGTAGTGGTTGGTGTTGGGTGCAATGTTGCGTATGGTGTAGCGGCGGGCGAATCGGTCCACTGTGTCCATCTGTGCGAATGTGCCAGCAGCCCCGCTGGTGCTGTGGTATAGGCGGTAGAACGACTCGTGTTCTTCGTTGAGCCAGCCATCGTAGGGTTCCCAGTAGAGGTTGAGCGTGGCGTTGCAGGTGTCGTAGCTCGATGTGAGCCAGATTGTGCCGTGGGCTATGGTGAGCGGACTGGTGGTGTAGGTGCTGTTGGAGCTGAGCACGAACTGCGACAGGGCCGCTATTTTGTACATCTGCCTACTCTCGTTGCCGTTGGCTGTGGGGTCGGTGTAGGAGCGGACGGTGTGGCTAACCGTGTCGATGGCATAGAACAGGTCGGTGTTGCCAATGGCATCGGTGTTGCGCTTGTAGATGATGTAGAATGCGGGACGGGGCAGCTGTGGGTCGATGCCCAGCGGGTCGAAAATCGACCCCGTCCAGTAGAGCGTGGTTATACCGGTGAATGGGTCAACCGTAACGTAGTCGAATGTGGGTGGTTTGGGCGGATTGTTGTTGGTTTCGGTTGTGAATATGGGCTGTGCTTGCCCCGATAGGGCAAAGCCAATAAGGGCAAGGGCTATGAGCGTATGGCGGCGGATATTCATCGTTGGGTGCAATGATTTTGTACTGTCTATTTAAACGTAACTATGTAGCGCAATGTTATTGATTGCGCTAAATTTTAGGCCGAATAGCTGTCAATCCGCCTTTTTTTAGTGCTGTGAAGCGTGGTTGGCCTACGATAGGGCAGGACCACCAGCGGTGCTAATCACAAGCCCTTTGGGGGTGAGGTGCTGTTGCGCTAGCTGGAGTAGTTGTGCACTGGTAACGGTGCGCACGGTGTCGATGGTTCGCACGCGGTAGTCTAAATCCATGTCGTTGTGTTGGTAGGCTCCCATCACGGTGTCGGCGGTGGCGAATGGCCCATCGAATTGGCGTAGCAGTTCGCCCATCAGGTAGTTTTTCACCAGTTCGAGCTCTTGGGGAGGGATGGGTGTCTGCCGTAGGCAATCCATTTCGTGCATGATTTCGGCAATGGCCGATTCGGTGTGGTTTGCGCCCACCTCGGCCTTGATGCTTAGGAGGCAGGCGTCGCGGTAGGGCATCAGTATGGAGCCAATGCCGTAGGTGTAGCCTTTTTCCTCGCGTAGGTTGGTCATTAGCCTAGAACCAAAATAGCCGCCCAGTACGGTGTTTAGCACCATGAGTGCGGGAAAATCGGGATGGCGGCGGGTGATGGTGGGTTTGCCTATATGTATGGCGCATTGCAGTGCATCGGGTTTGGCCCAGTGCGTGCGGATTGGCTCGTGGGTGGCAGGCGGCGCAAGTAGCGGTGTGTGTGGTGCGGCAGTGGCGTTGCCTTGCCCCAGGTAGCGCTCAACGAGCGCAATTTCGCGGTCGCCCACCTGACCCGCAAGTACCACCATTATTGGTTTGTCGAGATAGTGGCTTTTGTGGAAATCAATTAGGTGTTGGCGGTCTATGGCATTGAAATGTTCAAGGGTGGCAGTGCGTCCGTAGGGGTGGCTATTGCCGAAAATGTTGGCCATTAGTGCTTTACGGGCTTGCGTGTCCACACGTTCCTGATTCACGGCAAAGCTTTGGCGTTGCTTGCGTAGCACAATATCGAGTTCGTGCTGGGGGAAGGCGGGTTGCTGAAGCACATCGGCCAGCATGGAAAGCGTGCGTTCCAGGTGCTGATGGGTGGTGAGCATGCTGATGAGGCTGAAATCGGCTCCTGCAGTGGTTTCGATGATGCTCCCCATAAAATCGAGTTGTTCGGCCATTTGCAGCGCGGTGGCATTGCGTGTACCCTCCATGAGCATGGCCGAGGTGATGCGTGCTTGAAGCATTTGCTGCTGGTAGCGCGATCCCGATTCGGTGATTATGGTGGCGCGTAGCACGTCCTGAGTGCCGCCATTCACAATGGCTATGCGTCCGCGATTTCCGAGCGCTTGCTGTGCGGTGGGGAGTATGTCTATGTGGGTGGGAAGGCTAGTTTGGGGTGGTATATGTCTGTTCATGGCTGTAAATGCTTTAAGATTAGCGTTTTGTGGCACGATAGCGTAGGGTGGAGCAATTGTTCGGAGCGAATAGGATGCGGGCTTGCTGCATCACTCGTTCTGCGCTAACGCTGTTGTAGCGTTCCACTTCTAGGTTGGCATCGCTGGCTTGGCCAATGAGTTCGTGATATCCGAGGGTCATGGCCTTGTCTAACACGCTAATCTCCTCAAATTTGATGTTGGCCTCGTGGCGGTTGTAGAGTTTTTGCAGCTCGTTGTTGGTGAGCGGTTGTTCGGCCAGTTGGTGCAATTCGTTGGCTACGGCCTGTTCGGCCTGCTCAAAGGCCACATTTGGGGCAAGCTGTCCCTGCACCACCAGTAGGCCGTTGTCGATGTCGCCCGTGATGAAGCTGTTGATGCTGCTGAATAGCTGCTGCTCGCGCACCAAACGTTGATATAGCCTGCCCGATTTGCCGCCTGCAAGTGCATCGGTTATTAGGTCAGCGGTGTAGAATTCGGCGTTTGTTCGGTTGGGCATGTGGAAAGCTTGCGCAAGCACGTCGAAAGGCACGTCGCGTTCCACCTCGAGCAGGCGAGGTTCGGTTTGGGGCGGTTCGGTGGGTAGGTTGCGCGTTGCCACATTGCGCCGCTCGATGGAGCCAAACCAACGCTGTGCCAGTTCTGCAATGGCATCTGGTTCCACGGGGCCTGCAACGCTCAGTATGGCGTTGTTTGGGGCGTAGTGTGAGTAGAAGAAGGTCTTCACTTGGTCGAGTGTGGCCTGCTTTATGTGGTCGGGTGTGATGCCGATGGTGCACCAGCGGTAGGGGTGCGTGGTGTAGGCCAATGGTCTGAGTAATAGCCATATATCGCCGTAGGGGCGGTTTAGGTAGTTTTGGTTAAACTCTTCAATCACCACATTTCGTTGGGTGTTGAGCGATTTCTCCGAGAAATCGAGCTGTAGCATACGGTCGCTCTCGAGCCAAAAGGCCGTTTCGATGTTTTGCGCGGGAAGGGTGATGTAGTAGTTGGTGAAGTCGTTGTTGGTGAATGCGTTATTGTCGCCACCAGCGTGTTGTAGCGGTTCGTCGAACGAGGGAATATTCACCGAGCCACCGAACATCAGATGCTCGAATAGATGGGCAAATCCCGTGCGGTTGGGGTCTTCGTCCTTGGCTCCAACATTGTAGAGCAGGTTTACGGCCGCCATGGGTGTGCTGTGGTCGGGGTGCACAATCAGCTTTAGGCCGTTGTCAAGTGTGTATTTTATGGAATCAATCATAATCGCGAAGCGGAAAATAATAAATTTGCGACTTCAAATATACGCAAAAATAGCACAAAGGATTGCTTAAACCGATTGGTTGAACACAAATGCTATGTTGTGCGTATATAGTCAACAATGCTTGGCATTTATTTGGTATGCATCGTAAAAAACTGATAGACAGATTGTTGGTAAAGCTTCTGCGAGCCTTTCAGCGGTTGAGCCAACGGCAGGCTTTGCTGGTGCTGAGCCTTGCAGTGGGTTTTTTTAGCGGTCTTGCGGCGGTTATCCTCAAGCGTATGTTGCACCTTATGGTACGTTTGGTGAGTGGATTGCTGCCTGTCGATTCGGCAAACTATCTATACATGGGACTTCCAGCGGTAGGTATATTGCTCACCATTCTGTTTTTGCGCTATGTGGTGCGCGACGATATAGGCCATGGCGTGTCCAAGGTGCTCTATGCCATCTCGAAGCAGCGCAGCCATATCAGGCGACACAATACCTATAGCTCCATGGTGGCCAGTTCCATCACCATCGGTTTTGGCGGTTCGGTTGGTGCCGAGGCTCCCATTGTGTTCACAGGAGCTGCCATTGCATCTACCATTGGGCGTTTTTTTAGGGTTAACTACAAGACGCTCACTTTGCTCGTGGCTTGCGGTGCGGCAGGTGGCATTGCGGCCATCTTCAAAGCCCCGCTGGCCGGACTGGTGTTTACGCTCGAGGTGCTTATGCTCGACCTCACTTCGGCCTCCATCATTCCGCTGCTTATTTCAGCGGCCACAGCGGTTACTGTTTCATCGCTATTTTCAGGTAAGGACATCGTTTTTTCTTATATCGTTACGCATCCGTTCGAACTCTACAACATCCCCTATTTCATTGTACTGGGTGCGTTTTGCGGAGTTGTTTCGCTCTATTTCATCCGAACGGTGATGGCCATTGAGGTGCGTATGTCGCGGATTGGTAGCGTTTACAGGCGTTGGATAGTGGGCGGCGTGTTGTTGGGCGTATTGGTGTTCGTGTTTCCGCCCCTCTACGGCGAGGGCTACGACCTGCTGCAAGCCTTGCTCGACGGGCGGTCCACCGATATTTTCAACAACAGCCCGTTCTATTCGTTCCACGACAATTGCTGGCTGCTGCTGGTTGCACTTGCGCTGCTCATCATGCTAAAGGCAGTGGCTACCGCTGTTACCACAGGTTCGGGTGGTGTGGGCGGAACGTTCGCCCCAACGCTATTCATTGGTGGGGTGTCGGGGTTTTTTGTGGCGCGGCTACTCAATCAGCTGAGTTTCATCAATGTTTCTGAGAGCAATTTTGCGCTGGTGGGTATGGCTGGCACCATGGCCGCTGTGATGCATGCCCCGCTTACGGCCATATTCCTCATTGCCGAAATTACTGGTGGCTATGCGCTTTTTGTGCCTCTAATCATCACATCTACAATTGCTTATCTGGTTATAATGTATTTTGAGCCGCATTCCATATATACCAAGAAATTGGCGCAGCGGGGTGAACTCATCACACATCATAAGGATAAGGCTGTACTTACGCTGATGCAGGTGGGTAGCGTGGTAGAGGATGATTTTGTGTCCGTTCAGGTTGATAATTCGTTGGGCGAATTGGTGAAGGCCGTGAGCGCATCTAAGCGCAATATTTTTCCTGTAATTACTGCCGATAACGATTTTGTGGGCTATGTGCTGCTCGACGATATCCGCGAGGTGATGTTCGATCATACGGCCTACAACACTGTTATGGTTAGCGATGTGATGCAGATGCCGCCTGTTACCATTTCCATTGTGGAACCCATGGATTCGGTTATGAGCAAATTCGAAAGTTCTGGTGCGTGGAATCTGCCCGTGGTGAGCGAGGGCAAGTACGTTGGATTTGTATCGAAATCAAAGATTTTTTCGGCCTATCGCAGTATGCTCATCCAGTTTTCCGACGAGTAGGCACACAATTTATTAGCGGTTTTTTTTGGGCTGTTTTTACGCCCTGTGTATAATTGTGCGAAACTTTGATAGGGTAGGGTGTATCTATCTTAAAACGTTGTGGTGGTTGGCGTTTGCAGTCCGCTGATGTACCAAAACAGCCATGCAATAGCCGCAATTAGCAGTATAGCACCCATAATTTTCAACGTGCTGTAGGGACGTTGTCCGTACACGCGCCCCGTGCGGGCGTTAATCAGAAAACGGAACACCTTGTTTTTATATCTAAATGAACTGATGTAAACGGGTAGCAGCGCGTGTTTGAACGTGATGTTGCTGTAGTTGGTGCTGTGGTGGTGTATGCGCTGGTGATCGCCGCCGATGTCGCGGTGTATTTCGTTGCGAATCGTTGTGTCCATGCGTTTTTGGGCTAATCCGAATCCCTGCTGCAAATCAACCTGATAGGCCTCGGTGCGGTAGCCGCTGAGGTACATCTCGTTGTACGATACGGCTTGCTCCAAGTCCCATGGTTCTAATGCGTTTGCCTCTTTCTGGGTTAGCGAGTTGCTGGCCGTAACCAGCATGTCGTCGAACTGCACGTCCACTGCTCCCGACACCCCGCGCCAGCGCGTACGTACAACGGTTTGGTGCTCGGTACGCCCGTTGCGAACCACTGGTATGGTGGTGGTGTAGTTGTCGCCACGCTGGCCGCTATAGGTGGTGTAGGTGTCGGCATCGAATGTCCAGTATGGAATGTAGATCCCCGCAATGGCGTTGGGTGTGGCCAGCGTTTTGAGCTTGCTCGGGGCGAACCATAGACCAGCGATCCAGCGTTTGAACCGCTCCGTGGCTTCTTGGTTGTCGAGGTCGAAGGGGAGTAGCAGCCCAGGTTTTATTTGGGTTTCGGATATGGTGTCGGTAACCACCAGTATGCTGCTGCAGAATGGGCAGCGGTCTGAGGTTACGTTCTCGGCCAGGCTCACATGCGCGCCGCAGCTTTTGCATCGCACCGTGTGCAGTGTTTGGGTTTCGATGCTGCCGATGTTGTTTTCGATGTAAGCCTCAAAGTCCAGTTCTTCAATATTTTCGACGGGTTCGTCGGTAATTTCCACCTCGGCACCGCAGTGCTCGCAGCGCATAAGGTTTGTGCCAGGCGCATACACCAGATTTCCGGCGCACGATGGGCAGGTGAGTTCGCGCTGGTTGGTGTTCGAGATTTTGGGGTTTTGCGTATCGTCCATGGAGGCGAGAGGCATGTTTTTGTGATTACAGGTAGAGCCGAGCAGTCGCGCTATGTTTTTGTTTACATTGCTCTTCTCGGTCAGTTGTGGGTGGCCAGCACGCCCTTATTGTTGGTGCGGTTGGCGCGGTGCAACTGGCGGTATGGTTATATTGCCGAAAGGAGGCATGGTCATACCGCTGTTGCACCGTAGTGGTTCTGTTTTTATGACGGGCTATATTGCTGGCGGCACTGGCGGCGGCGTGGCGGCAAACAGGTTGCCCAACTCGGGCATGCTGCCAGCAGCGGCCCAGTTGGCCATGCCTTGCCGCCACACTAAGGTGTCGCGGGTTAGCTGTCCCTGGGCAGCCATCTGCGCCAGCGTGTTAAGGTCGTAGGGACCAGCTTGCTGACCGTTCACGGCCACATGGAACATCAATGCGTTGGGCAATGGGGGAGGAGCGGCTGCCCCAGCGGCGGGTTGTTGCGGCTGCTGTGCCTGCTGCATGGAGTTCACCATCTGCTGGGCCATTCCAAAGCCCATACCCATGCCCATTCCGGCGGCTGCTCCGCCCCCATTGGGGTTGTTGGCGGCATCGGTCATGGCCTGGGCGCTCTGGTACTGCATAAACTTGCCCATGTCGCCTATAATTCCCATGCTCGAACGCTTGTCGAGGGCCTCCTCCACGTTTTCGGGGAGCGATATGTTGTTCACCAAAAATTTGGTGAGCTTTATGCCGTACTCGGCATAGTCGGGCGCAATTTTCTCGTGGCAGAATGCCGACACCTCGTTGTAGTTGGCCGCCATGTCGAGCACCGGTATTTTGCACTCGCCAATTGCATCGCTAAAGCGGGTGATGGCAATGGATTTGAGCTGTTCCGATATTTTGTCGGAGCTGAACTCGCCATCGGTGCCCACAATGCCAATCACGAATTTGCCAGCATCGGTTACCTGTATAGAGTAGTTGCCGAAAGCGCGTAGGCGAATGGGACCAAACTCGGGGTCGCGCAGCATCACGGGGTTGGGCGTGCCCCATTTGAGGTCGGTGAACTGCTTGGTGCTCACAAAGTACACTTCGGCCTTGAACGGGCTGTTGAATCCATATTTCCAGCCCTTTAGGGTGGATAGTATGGGGAGGTTTTGGGTGTTCAGCGTGTACATGCCTGGCCCGAACACGTCGGCCAGCTGGCCCTCGTTCACGAACACGGCCATCTGCGATTCGCGCACGGTGAGCTGAGCGTTGTTCTTAATCTCGTTGTTGTGGCGCTCAAAGCGGTAGGCCATCAGGTTTTGTCCATCGTCGATCCATTCTACGATGTCAATAAATTCGCCCTTGAGCTTGTTGAGTATTCCCATGTTGTCTGCTTTTTGTATTCCCGCCATGCGGGGTGGTTAGTGAGGTCAAATATAGAAAAATTTATGATGTGCTGTTGCCCTTGTGATGCTTTTGTGCGTTCGAATGGAAGCTGAGCCTGTCGAAGCCCAGTGAGTTGGAACGCGCTGTAGCTGCTATAGCTTCCCCTCGCGTTCGAGGCGTTTGGCCTCGTCCCAAATTTCGTCCATCTGGGCCAGGGTCATGTCCTTGAGCGAGCGTCCTTGCTTTATAGTTTTGTTTTCCAGGTAGTTAAATCGTTTTATGAACTTTTGGTTGGTGCGTTCGAGGGCGGTTTCGGGGTTCAGGTTGTAGAGCCGCGAGGCGTTCACAATGGAGAAAATGAAGTCGCCCAGCTCCTGTTCCATGCTATCGGCGTTGCCGCGTTCGAACTCGGAGCGCAGCTCTGCCAGTTCTTCCTGCACCTTGTCCCACACCTGCTCGCGCTGTTCCCAGTCGAAGCCCACACCGCGTGCTTTTTCCTGTATGCGGGTGGCCTTAATGAGCGCGGGCAGCGATTGCGGCACACCCGAAAGCACCGAGCGGTTGCCGTCTTTCTCCTTCAGTTTGAGCTGCTCCCAGTTCTGCAGCACTTGGCTCACACCGTCGACGGCGGTTTGCCCGTAAACGTGGGGGTGGCGGAATACGAGCTTATCGCAGATGCCGTGAATCACATCGGCCACATCGAACTGCTTCTGCTCGTCGGCCATCTTGGAGTAGAACACGATGTGCAGCAGCAGGTCGCCCAGCTCCTTGCGGATGTCGGGCATGTCCTTGCGCATTATGGCGTCGGAGAGTTCGTAGGTCTCCTCAATGGTGTTGGTGCGGATGCTGTCCATGGTTTGTTCGCGGTCCCAGGGGCATTTCTCGCGCAGGTCGTCCATGATGCCGAGCAGGCGCACGAAGGCCTCGGCGGCTTTTTGCTTTTCGGGTGATGGGGTGGACATCGGGTTGGTCGGTTTTTATGGGGTTGTTAGCGAAAAATTGTTGTCGGAGAATTGTATGGTAACGCTGTCGTTCACTGCCTTGGAGTACATTGTGGCCAGCGATGCCATGTTTATGGCAATTTCGAGTAGTCCGGCCGAGTTGAATAGCGCGAGCAAATCGCCCGCCTCAATCTCGTGGTACGACTGCACAATTTGCTCTATCTTGATGCCAGGAATGATAGGGATTTCGAATGTGCGGTTGCGGCCAACCATCTCAAACAGCTGCCGGCTGATGTTGGTGATGGCGTTGCCATAAGAATCGATGTAAACGATTTTCCCCGTGATGCTATGTTCGGTGAATGCGGCCTCACTCCCTGTTTGTATCTTAAAATCGTGAACCACTGGATATTCCTCAAGCCTATTGACGTTTATGGCCGCAATGGCCTCTATGGCGGCTTGCAAGGCCCCAAACGAACCGCTGCTCATGGCAAATGCGCGGGGCGGCGGGGGCGACACTTTGCTGAGCATTCCCACCATACCGTTGTCGGGCAGCACAAACCAATGCCCATCCAGTTCAAACACCAGCATTCGCCGCGTTTTGCAGGTTTCGCTGCCCACCATGCATAGGTGTACTGTGCCAGGCGCAAAACCCGTGTAGGCCAGCCGCAACACAAACGCCGCGTGAATGGAGTTGTGGTGCGTAATGTGTTGACTTATAGGTATAATACGTGCGTTTGGTGCAATGCGGAGCAGATGCCCGAGCAGCAGCCCGGCGTAGAAATCGTCGCGATGCCAATCGGTGGTGAGTGTAACTATCGGCGCAGGGCTGGGCATGTGATTTAGGGCATACAGTGAGGGTGGCAACAAGGGCAAAGGTAGCAATAAAACTCCTAAATGTGAATAGCAACTCACATGGTGTGTTTTTGTTCGTGTTGATTTTCAGTGTTTTATGTTTATTATGGGCAGATATTTGCTCCATTCTGCACTTGTTTATAAAGATGTTGATTATTTTTTTTTCTCCTGCGCTTTGAATAAAGCAGAGCATTTACGAACTTTACGCTTCAATAAACCCACATTGGTTTATTGCTAACATCTTGATTTTTAGTTATATGAGTACACTGAAACCCATAAAAAGCGCGCTTATATCGGTGTTTTCTAAGGAAAAACTCGACGAACTGGTTCAATTGCTGGGTAAGCATAGCGTAAAAATATACTCCACCGGTGGCACGTTAGAATTTATTAAGAATCAAGGTGTTGAGGCAACAGCCGTAGAAACGCTTACTTCCTATCCATCAATCCTTGGCGGACGCGTTAAAACCTTGCATCCAAAGGTGTTTGGTGGTATTTTGGCGCGTCGCGGCAACAATTCCGATATGAGCCAGCTTGGCCAGTACCAAATCCCTGAGGTTGACATGGTGGTGGTGGACCTCTACCCATTTGAGCAAACCGTAGCTTCGGGTGCTACCGAGGACGAGATTATAGAGAAAATCGACATTGGCGGTGTATCGCTAATACGCGCAGCGGCTAAAAATCACGCCGATGTGCTGGTGGTTTCCGACAGAGCTCAATACGCGCAAACCATTGCCATGCTGCAACAAAATGGATGCGCCACAACTGCCGAGCAGCGTAGGCAATTTGCTGCTCAAGCATTCGTAAACACTGCCCACTACGACACCGCAATTGCAGCCCATTTCTGCGGTCAGCAGTTCAATGCGGCCTTTGTGCAGCAGGTGAGCGGCCATAAAGCCCTACGCTATGGCGAAAATCCGCATCAGCAGGCTGCATTCTATGGCAATTTTGAAGCCATGTTTGAGCAACTTAATGGCAAAGAGGTGTCCTACAACAACCTGCTCGACATCGATGCGGCCACAGCTCTAATTGGCGAATTTGCCGATCCAGCGGTGGCTATCATTAAGCACAACAACGCTTGCGGCGCAGCCGTGCGTAGCACCTTGCTTCAGGCGTGGATTGATGCGCTGGCCGGCGACCCTGTGTCGGCCTTCGGTGGTGTGATTGCGGTTAATCGCCCCATCGATGTAGCCACAGCCGAGCAAATCAATCTGCTATTCTTCGAGGTGCTCATAGCCCCCGACTATGCGTCCGAAGCCATCGAACTTCTGCGTAGCAAGAAGAATCGTATCATCCTAAAACATCATGCTGCGCAGCTCCCCGAACAAATCTTCCGTTCGGTGCTCAATGGCGTACTGGTGCAGCAGCGCGACACCCATCGCGAACAGGCATCCGACCTCAGGGTGGTTACCAACCTACAGCCTGCCGCCGATCAAATAGACGATATGCTTTTCGCCAACATCATTGTGAAACACTCTAAGTCCAATGCCATTGTGCTGTCCAAAAACTGCCAATTGCTGGGCAGCGGCGTGGGACAAACCTCGCGCGTTGATGCTGTGCGTCAGGCCGTAGCCAAGGCGCAGTCGTTTGGTTTCAACCTCAATGGCGCGGTGATGGCTTCCGATGCATTCTTCCCCTTCGCCGATGGTGTGGCCGAGGCCGCAAAGGCAGGCGTCAATGCAGTGATACAGCCTGGGGGCTCGGTACGCGACCAAGAAGTTGTCGATTTTTGTAACCAGAACAACGTGGCCATGGTTTATACCGGCATACGCCATTTCAGGCACTAAATCAGTAAATCCTCCCTTTTTTATAAATCTCTTAATAAATACGAACGCGATAACAAAATATGGGACTATTTTCATTTCTGACACAGGAGTTGGCCATGGATCTTGGCACGGCCAACACCATTATCGTTTACAACGATAAAATAGTGGTCGATCAGCCCTCAATAGTGGCCATCGACCAAACCACGGGCGAACTCAAGGCCATTGGCGATAAGGCGAGAGCCATGCACGGCAAAACCCACGAAAACATCAAAACCATACGCCCGCTACGCGATGGTGTGATTGCCGATTTTAACGCTGCCGAGCAGATGATTCACGGCATGATCAAGATGATTAGCCCCAAGCGCAAACTCTTCTCGCCATCATATCGCATGGTTATTGGCATACCCAGCGGTAGCACCGAGGTGGAGATTCGCGCCGTGCGCGACTCGGCCGAGCATGCCGATGGTCGCGAGATTTACCTCGTTTATGAGCCCATGGCCGCCGCGCTGGGTATTGGTCTCGATGTGCTGGCCCCTGAGGGCAGCATGGTGGTTGATATAGGTGGTGGCACCACCGAGATTGCCGTAATTGCCCTGGGCGGCGTGGTTTGCAACCGCTCTGTTCGCATCGCTGGCGATGGATTTACCTCCGACATACAGGCCTACATGCGCCATCAGCACAACATCAAGATTGGCGAGCGCACAGCCGAGGACATCAAGATAAACGTAGGTTCGGCATTGCCCGACTTGGAAAATCCGCCCGCCGATTTCATCGTGCGCGGCCCCAACCTGATGACCGCCCTGCCCATCGAGGTGCCAGTGTCGTACCAGGAGATTGCCTACTGCCTCGACAAGTCGCTCTCAAAGGTTGAGTCGGCCATATTCAACGTGCTGGAACAGACGCCCCCCGAGCTCTACGCCGACATCGTGCAGAAGGGCATCTTCCTCACAGGTGGCGGTGCGCTGCTGCGCGGTCTCGACCGTAGGCTTACCGAGAAGGTGAACATTCCATTCCACGTAGCCGAAGATCCGCTACACGCCGTTGCGCGTGGCACTGGAATCGCCCTAAAGGATGTGGAGCGCTACCCCTTCCTGATGCGATAGATCGCACTCATAGTTCTGGGGGCGATTGGTTTGGAATTGCCGTAATATTGCTATGAATGAATAGCCTGATACGTTTCATACAGCGCGTGAGTACTACGCTGCTTTTTTTGGTATTGCTATTTTTGTCGCTTTGGCTCTACATCAGCACGTCGTATTACCAAAAAGCGCAGTTCGGACGCTTGGCCTTGGGTCTTTCGGGACGCTTGGCCGAGCGCGTGTCGGGCATTGGGCAATATATCCGTATGCGTGAGGCTAACATCGGTCTGCGCCAAGAGAATGTAGCCCTGAAAAACGAACTGGAGTTTCTGCGTAGCTATATAACGCTGTCAGACGATAAAACTATGAGGTACAGTAGGTTGACGCTGTTTGATACGCTCAACTATTCCTATATCATGGCACGCGTGGTGAATAACACGGTGAACCATCAGCAAAACTACATCACCCTGAACGTTGGACGCTGTGATGGTGTTGAGCAGGGCATGGGCGTGGTTGGCCACGATGGCGTGGTTGGCGTTGTGCTGGCCGCTTCGGCTCGCTATAGTGTGGCCATCTCGCTGCTCAACACCGATTTCAAGGTGTCGGCAAGGCATAGGCCAACCAGCACCTTTGGCTCGCTTTGGTGGCCCGGACGCAGCTACACCCACGTGCGGTTAGCCGAAATACCGCTGCATGTTGCCCTCGCCGTAGGCGACACGGTAGTAACCAGCGGCCACTCTGCCATTTTCCCCCGCGATGTGCCAATTGGCTCCATTGTGGGCTACGAGATTGCCGAGGGCAACGCCTACAGCATCGATGTTCGGCTATTCGCCGATTTCCGCTCGCTCGACTATGTCTATGTGGTGCGCTCCGCCGACCGCTCCGAGCGTTTAGAACTCGAACACAACTTTAGCCCCAACGCCAATGATTAAGCAATTGCTACGATATTTGGGATTGGCCGTGCTGCTGTTTGCGCTGCAGTTGCTGGTGTTCAACAACATCAACTTTCATGGCTATGTGGCTCCATACATCTATCCCATGTTGCTGCTGGTGCTGCCGCTGAGCCTAAAACATTGGCATTTGCTTATAATTGGCTTTGCCTGTGGCTTGCTGATGGATGTTTTCATGCACACTTTGGGGCTGCACGCCACGGCTATGCTCATTGTGGCCTATCTGCGCCCGTTCGTAACACCATCGGATACATCGCGAGCCTATGCACCTGGAATGCGTATGGGCTTTCGCTGGTTTCTGAAATACGCTCTGCTGGGCATACTTGTGCACCATACCGTGTTGTTCATTCTCGAGGCGTTTACGTTTAATAATCTGTCAATCACCTTGCTACGTATAGTGCTTAGCACAATTGCTTCTACGCTGTTCATACTGATTTTGGAAGCTATGCGTGTAAACGGTTCGGAAAGGTAAGCCCATTTATCTAAGAGGCCACTAAAATTTGGTGTTAGTTTATAACCTCATTTTGTCAAAAACAGCGTCAATCGCAAAATCTTTGTTTGTATTTCGCAGATTGTGTTTGCAATTCGCTGTATTTTAGCATGTTGATGTGCGTTGGGGTTACCGTGTTTCCAACTGCGAAAGAGGCACCAAGCATGTTGTGCCGTATTGATATAGGCTTTTGCGTGTCGTCAGCAATTCTGTTTTTCCCTCCGAAAGGCTAATTGTTGCCATGTTGGGCATACGGTAGTGTACGAACATGTTGCGTTTCTTGGCCTTTAGCCCGTTCACTGCTTCGGCTATTTCTCTGTGAGATGCGGGGATGCTGTCGGGTGTTATGCTTAGCAGCACGGGATTGGCTGTAAAGTCCGAAACGCCAACAATTCCACGGCTTTTAGAGAATCGGAACAGTATGTCCGATTCGCCTTCGGCCTTGGTGGGGGTGTAGCTAAAGGTGTGTATCTCGGAGCAACTCTCGGTATAGCCCACAAACAGTGATACGTAGGCGTGTTCGAGTCTATTGATCTCGTCGAATGCAGCGCGAAGCGCATCGCCTGTGAATGGTGTTTCGGGGTCGGTGGTTAGGAACTCGAGCCGTTTCTGGCGCAGCATAAAGATAAAGTCGGCAGCCTCTTTGGCTTTTTCGGCCAAATTGCGTTCCACAATGATGTTTTTGAGCACTGGCGCACGGTTCAGCTCGTTGTCGCCATTGTTTTTTGAGTATATTGTGTTTTGCGTCTCTGCTAGGAATGGTGATGGCGACATATCGGTGATGCCCGCCGAAGTGTTGGGGGCTTGCGCTACTTTGTTTTGCGTTGCTGTTTCTATTCGGGGCTGGTCGATGGGGAGCACAAGTCCGCTGGCGCATAGGCTAAAGTAGTCGATGGTGCGCCTACCCCTTTGGGGTTTGCCGTAGGCGCAGAACAGTGCGTTGGGATCGGCCTCAACGCTAGTGTTCGCAGCCACTTCGGTGATGGTGTATAGCGTGCTGGGTTCCAGTATGGCCTGCTCCACGCCCAACAATTTTTTGGCGAATGATGCATAAGGGCCTGGTGTATAGGTGGTTTTGTTTACGTGTACCTGTACATGAAGTACATTGCGTGGAAGCGAGTAGATTAGGCCACGCCCGTTGTAGCGTCCGTCGCCAATGGGCGATACTTTGAGGGTTTGTTTGCTGCAGGCCATTAGCGCGGCAATCAATGTTGCGCTTAGGGCTATGAGGGTTATTTTGCTATTTGTTTTCATAAGTTGATGAAAATAAGGCAAATAAAGCATGGTTAGTATGTCTGTGAGTAAAGCCTTTTCAGGGCTAAGGCTACAAAATTAGCAATATCTGTAGAGTTCATGCCATGTTCGCCGCATTTTTTGGCGGCCAAATCGCCAGCAAGGCCGTGGGTGTAAGTACCTACAATTGCCGCTGATTCGGGATTGTATCCTTGTGCGAGTAGTCCAGCAATTAGTCCCGAAAGCACATCGCCGCTGCCGCCCGTGGCCATGCCGCTGTTGCCCGTTGAGTTTATGCGTACATCGCCGTTGGGTAGCACCACTTGGGTGTATGCGCCCTTTAGTACAATTACAATGTTGTGCGCCTGCGCTTCGGCTCTCGCTTTTTGTAGTTGAGCGTAGCCCGATGTTGTAGCTCCAAATAGTCGCTCAAATTCCTTTGGGTGTGGTGTGATGATGGTGTTTTGCGGCACAAGTTCCCATAGTGTCGGATTTTGCGCGATTATGTTGAGCGCATCGGCATCAAGCACGAGCGGATATGAGGCTTGGCGTAGGAAATCGGCTAATGCAGTGGCGGTTTCGGGGTGTGTGCCCAAGCCTGGGCCGATGGCCGCTGCGCTGTATGTGCGGTTGAATGTGGGAGTGAGCGTGGTGAATCGTCCTACGTTAGGGTCAATAGAGAGCAGAGCTTCGGGTTGGTGTTGCATCATGGGGATTTCGCCGTAGTGAGGCACGTGTGCTGTAACCAATCCCGTCCCCGAACGCAGCGCACCATGGGTGCAGAGTACGGCTGCGCCTATCATTCCCAGACTACCTGCCACAATCAGCGTGTGGCCCATGCTGCCCTTGTGGGTAAAGCGGCTGCGGGGGAGCATAAGCCTGCGTACATCGGCCTCGGTGGTAAAGTGGTAGGGCGTGGGCGTTTCGGCCAAAGCCTGTGGGTGTAGCCCAATGTCGAGCACTTCCCATTGCTGTACGTATGGAGCCGATTCGGGCATCAGTAGGCTCAGTTTGGGCTGTCCTAACGTTAAGCACATGTTAGAGCGCACTGTGGACCAGTGTTTTGGGTGTTCCTCGCCAGCCATCCCCGAAGGCATGTCGATCGAGATTACCTGTACTTGCGCCGCATTGATATGCTCTACCAACTGGGCGGCTAGTCCCGAAAGGGGGCGCGATAGTCCCGAACCAAACAGCGCATCCACCACCAAACAATTGCTGCTAAGCGGTGGTAGGGAGATCGACGAACTGATGGTTTGGGGTTTAATGCCAGCCTGGCGTAGCCGATGCAGGTTTTGCTCGAAATCGGCCGAGTGCGTGGTAGCCTCGAGGCAGTAAACCTCCACTCTAAAAAAGCATTGGTGGAGCATACGTGCCACAGCCAATCCGTCGCCGCCGTTGTTGCCAGGCCCGCAAAGCACCACCACGCGTTGCGATGGCGAAATATGTGCAGCAAGCCACTCGAATATGCGTTTCGCAGCGCGTTCCATCAGGTCGATGGAACTTATCGGTTCGTAGCGCATGGTGAGCGCATCGATGGCTTTAATCTGCTGTGTAGTATATATTTGCATACAAACGGAAAGTATTGCTTTTCATATTACAAAACTACAAACTAAACCAATGCCGTAGCATTATTTTGTGGACAAAGTTGTATGTTTAGAAAAAAAGGCTTACATTTGTCCCACATTTATAACTCCAATAAACCTAACGCACAATTATGTTTCAGAATCATCCAAAAGGGCTAATCGCGGCAGCCCTAAGTAATATGGGCGAGCGCTTTGGCTACTATATTATGAATGCCGTGCTGGTGCTGTTCCTATGCTCTAAGTTTGGTTTGAGCAATAGCACTTCAACAGCCATATACTCAGCATTTTATTGCGGTATATACATTCTTAGTTTGGCAGGTGGTATCATTGCCGATCGTACCCAGAACTACAAGAAAACCATCCAGTCTGGTCTCTTGGTAATGGCCTGTGGTTACATTATCTTGTCCATCCCCATTTTGGCAACCACCGGTAATATCAACTGGTTGCTACCCCTAACCTGCTTCGCTCTGCTGCTGATTGCCTTCGGCAATGGTCTGTTCAAGGGCAACCTGCAGGCCATCGTGGGGCAAATGTACGATAATCACGAGGCCGAGGCAGCTAAGATAAGCTCTGAGGCTCTGCAAAAGGCTAAGAATCAGCGCGATGCTGGCTTTCAGATTTTCTACATGTTCATCAACGTTGGCGGTCTAATTGCTCCTTTTGTCGCTCCAGCACTACGTCAGTGGTGGTTGGGGGTTAATGGCTTGGACTACAATGCCGACCTACCAGCATTGTGCCACAAGTTCATAGTTGAGGGGTCAGCCATTGCTCAGGATGCCATTGTTAAGACCACTGAGCTCTTTGCTCAGATGGGCGTAACGCTGCCTGCCGACATAGAGACCGCTCAGGGTGTTTGCCAGAACTATCTAAACGTGTTCAATACAGGTGTACACTACAGTTTTATAGCCTCTGTGGCCGCCATGCTAATCTCGCTAACAATATTTGTGCTAAGCAAGAAGCGTTTCCCCACGCCCTCGAAAAAGGCTGCTGCTGAGGCCGTTAGTTATACCGCTGAGGAGAAGAAAGCCATTGCCAAGGAGCTCAAACAGCGTTTGTATGCTTTATTCGCAGTGCTTGTAATTGCAATCTTCTTCTGGTGGTCGTTCCATCAGAATGGTACGTCAATGTCGTTGTTTGCCCGCGACTTTGTAAACACCACGAGCATTGCTCCCGAGGTTTGGCAGGCTGTTAATCCTTTCTTTGTATGCGTATTGACATTCCCTATCATGTGGTTGTTTGCTACCCGTTGGGGACGTAAATTCTCTACCCCTCGTAAAATAGCCATCGGTATGGGGATCGCTGCCATCGCTTACCTGTTCATGACCATCTTTAGCAAGGGAGCGGGCTATCCCTCGGCAAACGAGTTCACCGCCCTTGATGCCACCACTGCTGCATCGATGAAGTCGGCTCCTTGGGTGCTAATCGTTTACTATTTCTTTATGACCGTGGCCGAGCTGTTTATCAGCCCGCTGGGATTGAGTTTTGTGTCGAAGGTCGCTCCCAAAAACTTGTTGGGATTGTGCCAAGGACTATGGTTGGGCGCAACCGCTGTAGGCAATGGTCTGCTTTGGATTGGCCCGCTTATGTATAGCGAGTGGCCTATATGGATTTGCTGGTCAGTATTCATGGGCGTTTGTTTGCTCTCCATGATTGTTATGCTCGGCATGGTTAAATGGCTCGAGCGCGTTACGCAGTAAGCATCTAACGTATTTGATTCATAGAGCCGCCTCGTGATTGCCACGGGGCGGCTTTGTTTTTCCTCAAATTGATGCTTGAAAAGTGTTGTAGAACAGGATTTATTTGTATGTTTGCAACTAGAATCACCTTGATATGAGCACCAACGAGCAGTCAGTACTATATTTTGTGTCGTTTTGCATAGAGCAGTATAAGCACGAGATGAACATGAGCGGTTCCGAGGTGATGGAGCTGTTCGACCAGCGTGGTTTGCTCGACTATTTGGTTGAGCACTATGAGGTGCTGCACACCCAAGGCCACCGTTGGCTTATTGAGGAGATGAAGGAGTATCTAAACCGTACAGCGCAATGAAACTCTATCACGGAAGTTTGCTAACCATAGAGAAACCGCTGATTTTAGAGCCATCTCGGACTTTAGATTATGGTTGCGGATTCTATACAACCACCTCGTTGGAGCAGGCGCAGCAGTGGGTGCGTCGCAAGATGAGCGAACGGCAGCCCGTTGGCTATGTCAATGAATACGATTTTGACCAATCGGCCTTTGAATTACTTAAAGTTTTGATATTCAGGGAGGCCAGCGATGAGTGGGTTGATTTTGTGATGCTTAATAGATTAACTCCTGACTATCAGCACGATTACGATATAGTATATGGTCCTGTGGCAAACGATACAATCTATGCTCAATTCTCGTTGTTTGAGGGTGGTTTAATAAGTAAGGCTACGCTAATTGCGGAGTTGAAAACTTATCGTTTGGTTGACCAAATGCTTTTTCATACGGAAAGGGCATTGCAGTTTTTGACCTTTCAGAAATCGGAGATTATAGAGCGATGAATATTGATATTACCAACCAAAATCTGTATTTGCTGCTGCCTAGCAAGGCCATGCAGGTGGCGCGTATCTATCAGGAGCAGCATGGCGGTAGTGCCTTAGATGCCTTGCGGCTTTTCTATCGGTCTGAGGTATATAAGCAGTTGGAGCGTGAGGAAACCAAGCTTTGGCACTATGGCCCCGTGGCGCTCTACGAAATGCTGATGGAATAGTACGCTTTGTTGGCTTAGCGCAAAAAGTAAAGGCGGGCATTAGCCCGCCTTTGTTGATTTTGTGTAATCGACTGAAAATCAGATGCTGTTGAATGCCGAAGCGATGCCGTCAGCCAGCGAATTGACCCCATTCTCCAGTTTCTTACCCAGCAGCATTTTCATCATCATGTTGAGTTCGGCCTTGGCCGTAATCTTCATGCGGGTATCGTATGGCGCAACCTCTTTTAGTTGAATCCATAGGCAAAAATCCATTGGTACTTGGTCGTTGCCCGTAATCTTTATGGTTTTAAACTCCTCGCGTTCAATAATTCGTAGCCCTGCTGTCATTCCCTGCAGGCTAAACGAGCAGGTGTCGTTGTCGGCCTGCCAGTTTTCTACGCGGCCCTGTGCCATTGGAGTGAAGTTATCGAATTTCGATAGGGTGTTGAACACATCTTCGGCGCGTTTTGTGATGCGTACAATCTTGCTCTCGTAGGTGCTATTCATTGCTTGTTATGGGTATGTTGTTACAAAACAAAATCTGCCCATAGCAGGGCAGATTGTTGATAATCAGTAGCATATTGCTCTCAGTATTTATTTGCTCTCCTCAGGCGGTTCGAATCCGTAAACCACACCCTCGAACACATGGGTTGGTACTTCGCGGTAGCCGCCTATGGCTTGGTTCTTGGTGAGCAGTACGTAAACACCTCCCATGGCAGCGGCTTTCTTCTGCATCTTGATTGAGGCCGAACGCTCGGCACTCTTAGCGTTGCGCGACGATTTTCCGGACTTGGCCTCGATGTTTCCTAGGGCATATAGACCCTCCACATCGGCCTGATTTTCAGTAAGTATCACGGCCTTGTAGTCGGCATCCGACACCGCCTCGAATGCCATTTTGTTGAACATTTCCACACGCCCGTTGGCAAATATGGCCTTGTGCATCTGTTTGCGCGGAATATCTTCGTTTTTACCCGTTTTCTCACTCTTGAACACCACTTTCGAGGTGCTAACGCTAGCAATTTTACCCGGTATGCGTTTGCCGCTAACCAATATAATGGTGTCAACAGCAGCTTCCTGTCCGAATGCAAGTAGCCCCGAAAGGCACAGTGCGATGGTTAAGATGGTGGCTTTCATGTTTTCTACAGTTTTTCGTTCTGTAAAGTTGGTTGCAAATATAGTACCAAATTGTGAAAATAGCCGCCTTTGTTGGCAATTTTATGCACGAATATTGTTGCAACTCGATATAACAACGCGCTATTGTTCAAAATGTTGCCTCGCAATGCTGTTATTTCTATCCACTTTTTTTGGGCGTTGCGCGGAATAAGCGTAATTTTGTCGCTTAATCTATATGCGCTATGTATAAGTTTTTTCGTAGGTTACTCGATATTCCTTTCATGCTGTTGGTGCTTATTGAGGCATTGCTTTTTTTTGTTGGCGATGTGCTGATGTGGGTCGCTACCGTATGGTGGGATAAGCGGCGTGTTTGGTTGCATCGCTATTCTATAGTCTGGGCGCAGATAGTTATAGGCTTTAATCCGTTCTGGCGCACTGTGGTTGAAGGGCGCGAACTGATTGACCCTAACAAGACATACGTGATTGTGGCTAATCATCAGAGTTTGGCCGATATACTGGTGCTATATGCGCTGCGCCGACATTTTAAGTGGGTGTCGAAGAAAGAGTTGGCTCGTATTCCTATAATAGGCTGGAATCTATACCTTAATAGATATATGCTAATCGATCGGCGCAGTTTTGGCGGGAGCAAGCGAATGCTGATCCAAGGGCTAAAGAACCTGAACATGGGCAATTCGCTGCTGGTTTTTCCCGAAGGTACGCGTAGCGCAACGGGGCGCATGGGGCGATTCAAAGATGGGGCGTTCAACGTGGCGCAGCAGGGAAAGGTCGATTTGGTTCCTGTGGTCGTGGATGGAACTCGTAATGTATTCAAAGACGGGTATTTGCACTATAAGCAGACCTTCCGCATAAAAGTGCTTCCGGCTATACCCTATAGTGCTTACGCAGAGCGTACACCCGCCGAGGTGGCGCAGCAGGTGCATCAGCTAATGGAGGCAGAATTGTGCAGCATGGCCCCCGATTTGTACCAGGCATAACGATTGTAATAAGTTGATTATTAGCAATATGTGTTTTGTGTTGAAAAATATTGTCCCAAAAAAGTTGGAATATTCGTATATAGATTGTACCTTTGCGAGCCGAAAATAAGTCAAACAATTCTTACCATTTATACAGATGTACGCTATTGTGGAAATTGCTGGACAGCAATTTAAAGTGGAGAAAGATCAGAAGATTTTCGTGCATCGCCTACAAGCAAACGAGGGCGATGAGATAAACTTCGACAAGGTGCTGCTGCTCGATAACGACGGCGCAGTGAAAGTGGGCAAGCCCCAAGTAGATAACGCCTCGGTTAAGGCCAAAATCCTTTCGCATATCAAGGGCGACAAGGTGATTGTCTTCAAGAAGAAAAGGCGTAAAGGCTACAAGGTGAAGAACGGCCATCGCCAGTGTCTCACCCAAATTCAAGTAAGTGAAATTGTTGCCTAATGGCAACGCAAATACACCATAAAGGTCATGGCACACAAAAAAGGAGTAGGAAGTTCTAGGAACGGTAGGGAGTCGCATAGCAAACGCCTTGGCGTTAAACTATTTGGCGGACAGGCTGCTAAAGCTGGTAACATCATTGTTCGTCAGCGTGGAACCCGCCATTTCCCTGGCGTAAACGTAGGCATGGGCAAAGATCACACCCTCTATGCGCTCATCGATGGCGTGGTTACCTTCTGCAAAAAAGCCGAGAATAAATCGTTTGTTTCAGTAATGCCCTTTGAGACAGAAGCTTAGGGTGTTATAGAACCGATTGTCATTACAATCTCCTGTCCAAACCTTAAGCGGATTTGAACAGGAGATTTTTATTTGTAAAATACGCACAATATGTTAACCCTTAAATACATACGCGATAACCGCGATGAGGTGGTGGAGCGGCTCGCCGTGAAGCATTTTGCAGATGCTGAGAGTGCAATTGACCAAATTATTGACATAGACGACCGTCGTCGCGCTGTGCAGCAGCAACTCGATTCCTGTTTGGCCGAGCAGAATGCTGCAGCCAAGGCCATTGGCCAGTTGATGGCCGCCAAGCGCATCGATGAGGCCAACGCAGCAAAGCAAAAAAACGCCGACCTGAAGGAGCGCTCCAAACAACTTTCGGTTGAATTGGACGAATTGGAGCGGGAGCAAAGGCAGCGTTTGATGCAGATTCCTAACCTGCCACATAGCAGCGTGCCGCATGGCAAAACTGCTGCCGATAATGTGGTGGTACGTCAGGGCGGAACAGTGCCAACGCTACAGCCAAATGCGTTGCCCCACTGGGAATTGGCAAAACGCCACGACATCATCGATTTTGAGTTGGGAGTGAAGATTACTGGTGCGGGTTTTCCAGTGTATAAGGGCAAAGGCGCACGGTTGCAGCGTGCTCTCATCAACTTTTTCCTCGACGAGAACACGGCTGCGGGCTACCGCGAGGTGATGCCTCCCCACATGGTGAATCAGGATTCGGCCTATGGTACGGGGCAGCTGCCCGACAAGGAGGGGCAGATGTATCAGGTGCCAGTGGATGGTTTTTACTTGATACCAACAGCCGAGGTGCCCGTTACCAATATTTTCCGCGACGTGGTGCTGCCTGGTACGCAGTTGCCCGTTAAACTCACGGCCTATACGCCATGCTTTAGGCGCGAGGCTGGCTCATACGGCAAGGATGTTCGCGGTCTGAACCGCCTGCATCAGTTCGACAAGGTTGAGATTGTGCAGGTGCAGCACCCCGATCGCTCCTACGCTGCGCTTGATGAGATGGTGGCGCATGTTGAGAGCATACTCCAGAAACTGGAATTGCCCTATCGCATTGTGCGCCTATGCGGGGGCGATATGAGTTTCACCTCGGCGCTTACCTACGATTTTGAGGTGTATTCAGCCGCCCAGGAGCGTTGGCTTGAGGTTAGTTCGGTGTCGAATTTCGAGAGCTACCAGGCCAATCGCATGATGCTGCGTTTCAAGGATGAGGGCGACAAACGCACTCAACTTGCGCATACGCTCAATGGTAGTTCGCTTGCTCTACCCCGTGTGCTGGCGGCACTGCTGGAGAATAATCAAACCGCCAATGGAATTAACATTCCAGCCGTGCTGCGTAGCTACTGCCAGTTCGATTCTATTTAGCCTCTATTAAAGATTCGACAGCTATAGGCTTTAGCGGGCCATTGTCCAACATGGACGGTGGCCTGCCTTTGTTTTAGCGCGTTGATTGTTTGCTACTTAGTGTTTTTGGTAGCTTAAAAACTGTATATAAATTAGGTTTTTAGCTACACTTTTCTTTTATTTGTGGGCTTAAAATCACGTTTTATAACCTCAAATTTGAACATAAATGAGTAACACAATGACCACGCTCCGCGACTCTGCGGCGGTGAGATGGGCAGCCCTGATGCTGCTAGCATTTGCTATGTTTTGCTCCTACATCTTTATGGACATACTTTCGCCCATAAAGGATTTGATGCAATCGACACGGGGATGGGATAGCCTCGCTTTCGGTACAATGCAAGGAGCTGAGACTTTTCTAAACGTTTTTGTATTTTTCCTCATCTTTGCTGGTATCATACTCGACAAGATGGGCGTGCGTTTCACCGCGCTGCTTTCGGGTGCAGTGATGTTGGTGGGCGGACTTATCAAGTTCTATGCTGTGAGCGAGAGTTTTGTGGGGAGCGGTTTGGAGGCTTGGTTTACTAGCCACCTGAACTATATCCCTGTATTTCAAGAACTTGGCGTTGCTCCGTTCTATGAGGGTATGCCTGCTTCGGCCAAGTTGGCTGCCGTAGGTTTCATGATTTTTGGCTGCGGCGTTGAGATGGCTGGTATTACCGTGAGCCGTGGTATTGTGAAGTGGTTCAAAGGACGCGAAACGGCATTGGCTATGGGTTCTGAGATGGCTTTGGCGCGTCTGGGCGTGGCCACCTGCATGATTTTCTCGCCCTATTTTGCCAAACTTGGTGGTAGCATCAATGTTGCCAATTCGGTGAAATTTGGCGTGGTGCTGCTGTGCATCGCACTCATCATGTTTGTGGTTTACTTCTTCATGGATAAAAAGTTGGATGCTCAAACGGGCGAGGCCGAGGAAAAGGACGATCCGTTTAAGATTAGCGATATAGGCAAAATTCTTAGCAGCCTTGGTTTTTGGCTTGTTGCGCTGCTTTGCGTGCTTTACTATTCGGCTATTTTCCCGTTCCAGAAGTATGCCGTGAACATGCTGCAGTGCAATCTGACGCTCACAGAGGCAGATCCTAATACCTTCTGGGGTGGTTCGTCGGTTACTATTGTGCAGTATTTGGTGATGCTGTTGGTGGCCGTTTGTTCTTTCGCCAGCAACTTTATGAAGAAAAACAAGGCTATGCAGTATGGTCTTATGGGCGTCGCTGTTGTGGCCTTGGTGGTATACTGTTATATGGGCTATATGCGCGGAACTGCCGAGACTATCTTTGCTGTGTTCCCGTTGCTGGCCGTAGCCATTACCCCCATTTTGGGCAACTATGTTGACCATAAAGGTAAGGCCGCATCTATGCTTATGATTGGCTCTATTCTGTTGGTGCTGTGCCACTTAACCTTTGCCTTTATTCTGCCTATGTTCAAGGGCAGTGCGGTGGGAGGCACTGTGGTGGCTTACGTAACTATCTTGGTGCTGGGCGCATCGTTCTCGCTCGTTCCTGCAGCTCTTTGGCCTTCGGTGCCCAAGTTGGTTGACGAGAAGATTATTGGCTCGGCTTACGCTTTGATTTTCTGGATTCAGAACATCGGTTTGTGGCTGTTCCCGCTGCTTATCGGTAAGGTGCTAGATAGCACCAATCCTGCAGGAACAGCTGCTCATGAGCTCGACTACACATGGGCATTGGTGATGCTTGCTTGTTTGGGTATTGCCGCTTTGGTGATTGGTGTTTATCTGAAAGCGGTTGACCGCAAAAAGGGGCTTGGCCTCGAGCAGCCTAACATCAAAGCTTAGGCAAATATCTTTAGTTATATCAAACAGATGCCACGTCCATTTTGGGCGTGGCATTTTTGTTGAAGTTAGAATTGAAGCGGATGATTTTGCAGAATAGCAACACGTTGATTTAAGTGTTTGATTGTTAGTGTTTTGTATTTAAGTAGTTTAGTTTTTTTGTTGGTTATGAAGTGCTTAGCTTTTTCGGGGCATAAAACGAGCCTAAGCCCGTGCCTTTGCTCGTGGCGAAAAGTGTAGAAAGCATGAAAGCCCGCTGTGAGCGGGCTTATTTTGTGGATGTAAGTTGAGTGTTGCGTTTATCCTCTCATGATGGTTGCGTTTCGGTCGGGGCCTACCGAAATTATGCGTACAGGCACTCCCGTTTGCTCTTCGATGAAACGCACGTAGTCTAAAAGCCGCTGTGGTAGGTCGCTTTCGCAGCGTATGCTTGTGATGTCGGTTTGCCAACCTGCAAATTCTTGATATACAGGCTCAATGCGGGCATCGGTGTTGTAGGGAATTTGGTTGGTGAGTTGGCCATCGACACGGTAGGCAGTGGCCACTTTGATGCTGGCAAACGTGTCGAGCACATCGGCTTTGGTCATGATGAGCTGCGTAACGCCGTTCACCATTATGGCGTAGCGCAGTGCTACCAAGTCGAGCCAGCCGCAGCGGCGCGGGCGGCCGGTGGTCGCTCCAAACTCAGCACCGATGGTGCGTAGCTGTTCGCCCGTGCTGTCGAACAGTTCGGTAGGGAATGGACCTGCCCCTACGCGCGTGCAGTAGGCTTTGAATATGCCATATACCTCACCGATGCGGCCAGGGGCTATGCCCATGCCTGTGCATGCGCCAGCGCAAACGGTGTTCGACGAGGTTACGAAGGGATAGGAGCCAAAGTCGATGTCGAGCAGTGAGCCCTGCGCACCCTCGGCCAGCACGCGCTGCCCATCGGATAAGTGTTGGTCGATGGCATATTCAGAATCGATTAGCGTGTAGCTGCGCAGCTTGTCTATGGCCCGCATCCATGCGTCCTCGTCGGCTTGCGTTGGAGCAACTGGCCCATTTAGTTGAGCTATGGTATCTAAATGCTTCTGGCGCAGCTGTTTGTATCGTGCATCGAAGTCAGGACGCAGAATGTCGCCAACGCGTAGTCCGTTGCGTGCGGTTTTGTCGGTGTAGGTAGGTCCAATACCTTTCAGGGTTGACCCTATTTTGTTGTCGCCTTTAGCCTGCTCCAGAGCTGCGTCGAGGGCGCGGTGGGTGGGGAGTATCAGGTGGGCCTTTTTCGATATGTGTAGGTTTTTGGTGGCATCAACGCCCATTTGCTCGAGTTCAGATATTTCTTGAACGAGTATGGCGGGGTCGAGTACCACTCCGTTGCCAATGATGTTGATGGTTTTGGGGTGGAATATGCCCGATGGGATGAGATGCAATACGTGTTTAATGCCGTTGAATTCGAGCGAATGCCCTGCATTTGCACCGCCCTGGAATCGGGCTACTACATTGTAGTGCTGGGTGAGCGCGTCCACCACTTTGCCTTTGCCTTCGTCGCCCCATTGGAGGCCGAGGAGTACGTCTATTTTGTTCATAATCAAAAACTTGTCTGTTCTGTGGTGGCATTTTAGGCCGCACACAGAACTTACAAAGTTAGGGCTATTTGTCTAACTTCGCAAAAAATAATCACTTTTGGTTGACTTTTAGTCAGTTAGCGAAACCGAAGCTACTTCGTTTTGGCATGTATCGCAAAGGCCATAGAGGTAAAGGGCGTGATAGCTGAGTTTGAAATTGAAGGTGCGTTGCGCCGAGTTGATGATTTCTTGGATGCGGGGGTCGCAGAACTCCACTACCTTACCGCAGCGTGAGCATATGATATGGTCGTGCTGTACGCTTTCGTAGGCTTTTTCGTAGAGCGATAGGTTGCGTCCGAACTGGTGGCGAATCACCAGTCCGCATTCCAGAAGTAGGTCGATGGTGTTGTAGAGCGTGGCGCGGCTCACCTGATAGTTCTTGTTCTTCATCTGGATGTAGAGGGTTTCCACGTCGAAATGGTCTTCGTGTGAGTATATCTCTTCCAGAATAGCGAACCGCTCAGGGGTTTTGCGATGTCCATGGCGCTCGAGGTAGTCGGCCAGTACGTGCTTGGCCATGTCGGTGATGCTGCGGCTCATTCCTTTTATTTAGACTGATTATAGATGCAAATGTACGATTTTTATGCGTCCGAACATGCTTTGGGTGCAAAAAAGTTTGCGATTTGTAATGGTGGTGGGTGTGTAAAATGCATCGCGGCTATCGGTTTTTAGACCAATAGCCGCGTTTTTTCGCGTTTTGCGTGGTGACCCCGGAGGGATTCAAACCCCCGACTTTCAGAACCGGAATCTGACGTTCTATTCAGCTGAACTACGGGGCCAAAAGTGGCGCAAATATAGGGTATATTATTGGTGTATCCAAAAAAAATGCAAGGTTGGAGCGTTTTTTTGTTGTGGCTAAAGGATTTTGCGCTATTTTTGATGGACATACGCAATAACATTTTCGATATGTGCCGACTATTTTTCACCATCTTTCTGCTTGCCGTGGGAATGGGCCTGAGAGCTCAGCAGCAGGCTGTTGTTGTAATCGATGGGCTGCCTGCGGGTATGTCTGCCGATTCGGTTTATCTGGCCGCTGCCATCAATCGATGGAATCCGTGCTGTGCCGCCCATCGGTTCGTGATTGGGAGCGATGGACGTTTGGTGCTGGTGCTGTCTGATGCGCCCGATACCGTTCGGTTTAGGGTGTGCAGGGGTAGTTGGCGGGCGGTTGAGTGTCTGCCCAACGGCATGGATTCGCCCATGCATATTGCTATCGGCGGCGACACAACGCATATTAGCGTGGATGCCTGGCGCGACGCCGTGCCTGTCAAGCAGTTGGCAACCACAGCGGGCAAAAATGTGCGTTTCGCACCTCAGCAACTCGACATGCCCCAGCTGGGTAAGCATCGCTCGGTTCGAGTGTATTTTCCGCCCAACTATTTCAACGGCAAGGCCTTTCCGGTGATATATATGTATGATGCGCAGAATTTGTTCGATAATGCCACATCCACAACCCGAAGCGAGTGGCGTGTGGATGAGATTATGGATGAACTCTACTATAGTAGAGGTTTTGCTGCCATTGTGGTGGGGCTTAATGCGGCAACCAGGCCGCATGAACGCAGCCAAGAACTTACGCCATGGGACAACGACTCGCTGTCCATTGCGGGGCGTGGCGATGCTTTTGCAAAGTTTGTTGTGAAAACGCTAAAGCCCTTTATTGACGGACACTATCGCTCCGATCCGCGTCGCGAGCGCACGGCTATTATTGGGGCTGAGCTGGCTGGGCTATCGGCTTTCTACATTGCGCAGCAATCGCCCGAGGTGTTTGGGATGGCAGCCGCCATTGGTCCGCTGATTGAGCCTTGCCCCAAGGCAATCGATTTCAGAGCCAAGCTCAAGCCTAATAAGCGTTCGCAGCGTTTTTATTTATCGATAGGGGAGGAGCAGCCGCAGCGCAATGTGGTTGAGGGGCTGTATGCTCAGATGCAGGCAGCCGGTTTTGTCGATGTTGGGTTGAATATCTGTCCCTATGGTCAGGATGCCGAATGGTACTACGGCGAGGAGTTCGACCGCGCCGTTCGTTTCCTGTTTGGGCTTAGGGAGTAGAACTATTCTGATGAGATGTGGGCAGAGTTCGCCTTGAACATAGCGAGGAGAAAATATTTGCAATGAACCTTGCCGTTTACCAAATAACTCCTACCTTTGCACGGGTAAATTCTGACCATGAATAAGAACTATGTTGATAAAGAATTTGTAGCAGTGTCCTTTTTTAGGACAGGTGTAGAGTTTATTCCCTATCATTGTAAAAAGGGGTTGAATTATTTTTTACAATCTTACGCACCGATGCATAGCCCGTTTGAAGTGTTGGTGTTTGCGCTTGGTTGTAGCGGCGCATCGCTTTAATGTTTTAATTTGATTTGGATAGGATAAAAGATGCAAGAACGTTATATTAATCGACGGAAGTATTTCAGTGAGCAAGCAACTACGTCAAGGGAGTTTATTGTTACTTTTGTTAGCAAAACAATTCGACTTACGCCCGAAACTAAAGTTTTGGAAATAGGATGTGGCGAGGGTGGATTTTTGGCTCCCTTTGCCGAAATAGGCTGTCGGGTTACGGGAATTGATATTAGTGATGGAAAAATAAAAAATGCTAAAAAGTTTTTTGATGAGAATAGTTTGACAGGTAATTTTATTACAACAGATTTTTTACAACAAGAACAGCCTTTGAATGAGCAAGCAAAGTATGATGTGGTTATTGCGCACGATGTGTTTGAGCATATAGAACAGCCTTTTAAGATGCAATTTATAGACCATTTGAAGTTGTTTGTGCGGGATGAAGGCATCGTGTTTATAGCATTTCCAGGTTGGCAGATGCCTTACGGTGGACATCAACAAATATGTACGCATCGTTTAGCAAAAATGCCTTTTATTCACATCTTGCCAGAAAAGTTTTATGCATGGCTATTGGCTAAAGCAGGAGAGCAAGCAGCAACAATACAGGGATTGCTTAGCATTAAGCGTTCTAAGGTAACTATTGAAAGTTTTGAAAAATTAATTAAGTGTATTTTTTGCGTTAAGGAGCGTAAGATGTGGTTAATTAATCCACATTACAAACAAAAATTTAACTTACGTCCAATGCGTTGCGTATGGCCGTTTACTGTTATTCCTTACTTTAGAAACTATTATACAACTGCAGTTTGGTATAAATTATCTTTGCCCAAATAGAGCACATATTTTGTCGTGCTTTTATATATTAAGCTTTGTTTTGAGTAAATAAATGTCTAAATCCCCCATTAGCATGTCGCAATGGGAGATTTAGATGTATAGATCTGTAAATTACACGTAGCTGTTATTGTTGATTTTTTTCGCTCAAAGTTCCCTTTGCCCCAGTATGCGGAACGACATGCCTAGGCCGATTGTGGGCACAAATGTGCGCAGCTCGCTCTCGCCCAGTCCCATGGGGAAGCCCACGTGCGTTTGGAGGCTGAACATGCGGTGGCAGTTGATGTTCAGCACCAGCGCGGGGTCCATGTAGAGCGTGGCACGGCGGTGGTTGAGCACCGAGGCCAGCTGCTCGTACACTTGAGCCTGAATGATGGTGCCATGGGCATTGAAGTAGAGCGTGTAGCCCGCATTCAGCAGCAGCGTGAGCTGCACAATCTTGCGCGGGCCGAACACCGACACCGCGCCCTCCAGGCTGTGGTTGAACAGGTTGTAGCGTAGCGCGTCGTTGTGGAGGGCTGTTGCGCGTGGGTCGTTCATCAGGCGCGGGTTGTAGCCCTTGGCCGGATACACAAAGCTGTCGAAGTAGGTGTGGCGGCCACGGCCAAGGCTTAGCGATGTGCGAGCCTCCCAAGCCCACCATTCGCCCGCCTGGCGGTGGTAGGTGGCCGAGAGGCCCAGCATGTCCATGCTGTTGCTGAAGGCTATGTTGTCGATGTCGTGCGACGTGATTGTGGTGGGCGATGGCTCAAGGTGCTTCAAATCGTAGCGGCGGGTGCCGATGTAGGCCGCCCCTATGGTGATATGCTCCCACGGGGTATAGCTTATGCCTATGCGGCTGTCGCTCACGTGCTTAAAGTTGCGGAATATGCACCCGCCAAAATCGGCAAACACGCCCTGGTCGGCGCTGTGCGCTGTGCCCCAATACAGCTGCCGACTAAAATCGATGCTAAGCTGCTTTTTGAGCGCAAGCGTATGCGTGATGGGCGGTAGCGATGGCCTGAAGGTGTATTGCTGCTTATGGTGGATGTTGTCTTGCGCATGGGCTGCAAAGCCCAGTGCCATTAGCAGGGCCGCTGTGGTGGTGGTGGCTATTATGTTTTTCATGTTTACGATGTTTTAGAATATCTGAAAATCGGTAATTTCGAATGTTTTGGTCATCCAAGCGCAGAATATGCCCAATCCGCCATCTATATTGCTGTAGCCGGCTGGCGGCTTGCTGAATAGCATAAATATATCATCGCTGTTCCAAGCGCTGTGGTAGCGCACGTAGTCGTTGTTAAGATGCTTAACCTGAATAATTATTGCATTGATTATTCTGTAATTAGTATTTTCAAAATTTGTCGAACCTCCTGAACTTGGTATTCTTATTTCCATTGTGCCTGATGCGTATCCGCCTGCTTCTGCTTGTATGTTTAGTTTTTTGACATGAATTGGATATTCATATTTAGATTTTGTATTTGTTACATACCAGTAAGAATCACGTGTTTTGTGTTTTACATTGATAATAGTGTCGGCTTCAATAATTTGTATGATTGTGTCTTGTTTTGCAATACCAGTATAATAGTCGATTATATTTTGTACGATAATATTTGTGTCGGCTTCGATAATAATGGTGTCTAAGTATGTTATAAAATTACCCAAACTATCTTTTAACCAATTACTTATTCCATAATGTATATCCTCATGGCTACTTGTGCTTATAATTGAGTAAGAAGCAGGCTCGTTGGTGTTGTTCAGCACTTCGATGAAGGCGTATGCCTTTGGATTTTGAAAATCTTCATCTTGTGGGGTTAGAATTACGTTCGCTATGCTAAAATCGCCAGCGGGCACCATTGTGGTGGCCGATACGGGCGGACAGCCTCTGTATTCGGCATTCAGGCGATACTCGTGGCCTGGCACAATGTCGAACTGTTCGCCTACGGGCACAATGAATGTCTGCCTGTTGGCATGGCAGGCGGTGTCGAACACGAGCTGCACCTGCTGGCCTGTTTGCAGGTCGGTTAGCATCACCTGTGCGCTGCGCAAGTAGCGCGTGGTGTCGGAGTTGGAGTAGTCGTAGCCATTGCCAGGGTCGTATTTGCCGAGTATTGGTTTGGCCACATCCAAAATCACCTCAATGGGTTCGCCCGGGGCTATTCCGCACAGAACAATCAGTTTGTCGGTGGTTTTGGGCAGTTCGCTTTCGTTCAGAGCTTCTTTGCAGCCGCATAATAGTATGGCTACAAGGGCTATTGGGGCTATATTTTTAAACTTAATCATTGTTCTGCGTTTTAGAATTTAATTGTCCACGAGAGTGAGGGCAGAATGGGGAATAGGCCCTGTTTAATTAGGGTTGTTTTGCCCGTATTGGGGTCGGTTGCCATGTCGTAGTAGTACGGATTTAGGCGGTTGTAGGCGTTGTAAACGCCAATTTCCCAAATGCGTGTGGTGCGGGTTTTGAATCTATAAAATTGCGCCGCAAGGTCGAGCCTATGGTAGGCCGACATCTGGAAGGTGTTTTTCTCGGTGTAGCTATATACCGTTTGGTCGCGATAGGTATTGTATTGCTCATCGCCCAGGGCTTTGGCCTGGTATTGGGTTAGCGGTACATCGATGTAGTTGCCAGTGCCATACACCCATGTGGCCGACAGCTTTATCTTTTCGTTCACATCGTACATGGCCACCAGGGCTATGTCGTGGCGGCGGTCGTGGCGGGGGTAGTATTCGCGGCCTTTGTTTATTTGGTCGAAACGATGCTTAATCCATGAGAGCGTGTAGCCCACCCAGCCCTGTAGCCGTCCGTTTTTGCGGTGCGCCAAGAACTCAACGCCGTAGGCGCGTCCGGTGCCGCTGGTTACGTTGTTCTCCCACACCAAGCCGCCGCTCATTGTGTTTTCCGACTTGAGCGACAGATGGGTGGCCCCGGGCAGGTACTCAATCACGTTGTTCATTCGCTTGTAGTAGCCCTCCACCGATATGGTGGTGTTGGTGGGTTTTATGTCGTGGGTTAGGCCCAATGCCATCTGCCAGCTGCGCTGGGCGGGAACGTTCTCGGTGGCTGGCACCCACAGGTCGGTGGGCATGCCTGTGCCTGTGTTCGACAGCAGGTGGATGTACTGGTTCATCATGGTGTATGATGCTTTCGCCGACGTGCGTTCGCCCAAAAACACTGTGAGCGAGGCGCGGGGCTCAATGTGTACGTGCGGGTCGATGTGATGCCTAACCTTAGTTACGCCAAGCGTGTACGACGAGAGCCGTGCGCCCACGTTGGCCACGCCAAACGAGCCCAGGCGCATCTCGTCCTCTACGTAGAACGCCAGTTCAAACTGTCGGTAAAGCATCTCGTTGTGGGTGTCGATGCTGACGCGCTCGTCGCGCAGAATTTTCACCTCGGGCCTAAAGGTGTGCAGCGTGGCCAAAGCCCCAGCGCGTATGGTGTGGTTTGGCGTTGGATACCATGTGAGGTCGTATTTCAGCCCATAGTCGCGTATGCCCGATTGGTAGCGGCGGTCGACCGATTGGGTGGTGTCCTGCTCGGTAAACTTGTTTCGCCAGGTATATTCGTTCTGATTGTAGATGTTGAAACGGTAGTTGCTAAAAATGGCCGAGAGGTTCGAGAACAGTTGCTCGTTGAATATATGATTCCAGCGCAGGGTGGTGGTGGCGTTGCCCCAAAACTCGCCCTGATTGTTTTCGTACTTGGTGGTGTCGGTTTTGTAGCCATTGCCAATGTCGAGCTTGTCGCGCCCAAAATATCCGCTCAGGTAGAGCTTGTTGCGGGCGTTCACCTCCCAGTTGAGCTTGGCCGTGAGGTCGTAGAAGTAGTAGTAGAAATTCATGTCGCTCAACACTTTGCTCGCCAATCTGGTGTAGAGGTCAATCCACGAGCGCCGCGCCGACACAATGAACGATGCCTTGTCCTTCACAATTGGTCCCTCGAGCATTATACGCGACGAAAGCACACCAATGCCCGCCTCGCCGCTTATGGAGTCCTTGCGGCCATCGCGCATGGCAATGTCTAAAACCGACGATAGCCTGCCGCCGTAACGCGCTGGAAATCCGCCTTTTATCAGCTCTATGTTCTTTATTGCATCGCCATTGAATAGCGATACGAATCCGAACACGTGGAACAGGTTGTAAACAGTGGCATCGTCGAGTATCACCAGGTTTTGGTCGGGGCCGCCGCCGCGCACGTAGAGGCTGCTGCTGCCATCGTTGCCCGACTGCACACCGGGCATCAGCTGCAGGGCTTTGAGCATGTCCTTTTCGCCCAGTAGCATGGGGATGGCCTTGGCCTGGCGTATGGGCAGCTCCACCACGCTCATCTGCGCGCTGCGGCTGCTGGTGCGGCTTTCGGCGTGCACCTCCACGCCCTCAATGCTGTGTTGCGAGGGCTCTAGTTCGATGTTGAGCGTTTGGTTGCGGCGCAGGTTCACGGCCACGCGCTGCGGCGTGTAGCCCACGTAGGAGAACTCCAGCACCACGGTGTCGGCCTCGGGCAGCGTGATGGAGTAGAACCCGTAGCCATTGGTGGCCACGCCCATAGATTTGCCCACAACCGACACTGTTGCCCCGATGAGCGTTTCGCGGCTACCGCGCTCCACAACAGTACCGCTCACTGTGTGTCGCTGAGCCAACAACGACAGGGGCGCAAGTGCAAAAAGCAAAAGCGCAACGATGTATTTTTTATATTCCATCCGACCTAATATTTTTTGTGTTTTTCAGTAAATCTATCATATTCACCTTGTGGTGGCTGCTGGTGAGGCCTGGAAAGCAAACAACCTCGTTGCGGTCGCAGAACACCACAAACACCTCGCCCTTGCTGTTTTTGTAGGCCATGGTGCCTGTGTGCACAGGGGTTGAGCCTGTTTGCACAATTTTCATCAGCTGCCTGCTGCTCTCAAACTCAAATGCCTGTAGGCAGCCGCTGCCGCCCGCCTCGTAAAAAATGCCATCAATCATATTATGATTGGTTGTGGGGATGTTTCTATTGCTATATCCCAGCGATTTGTGCGCTGTTTGGAAGTATTTGTTTTGGATTGTTATATCTGTTGTATATTCACCGTTTTTACCATCAGTTTTTATAATCCATCGTTTGTAGTTCGTTCGTAGAATAATATCGTTGTTGCTAAGAATTTGATGTGTGGTTGGTGCTTCGATGTTCGAAGGTGCGGTGGCGTTTATAAGTATAGATTTTTTTGAAGTTATACCATCAAATCCTCTTTCTAAATCTTTATTGTAATCCTCTTCGGACGTTGTTACATATTTACAACCTTCTTGGTGGTAGATACTATCGAACCATGTTGTATCGCATACGCGGTACGTTTGCCTTTTTTTTGAATTTTTTAAATTATAAATATCAATGACATTTATCCATACTGTGTTGTAAATTATGATGCGCTCATCGTTAATTTGAGCAATTCCTTCGGGTGCGTATTTTTGTGCTACATTGTCAGGTAGTTCTGTTGGCATTATTTTTATTCTGTATCCCAATGTATCGCCTGTGCTGGTGTTGCGAATATGCATTCGCCAAATATCTTTTTGGGTTGTTGGATTGTATAGCCCCTCGGTTACAATCCAATGCTCTTGTTGGTCGTAGTTTATGCTGTTTATGTAGCATTGCGTGTGGGTGTAGTCGCCTTCGGGGGCGGTGCGCAGCAGGCGGGTGGTGTCGCCCGTTTGCATGTTGAGCCTATAGGCGGCGTAGTCGTTGTTGTCAACCAACAGGCTCAGGTATAGGTGGCTATCGCCCACGCGGGCGCAATCGCCATTGAGGTTTATGGTTCGTGTTTTATATGTTTTGCGCCATTGCTCGCTGCCATCGCGTAGGTTGAGGCGTATGTATAGGTTTTCGGTCCATTCCAAGGCCGAGAAGCGCAGAATTATAAATTCGCTGTTCTCGGATAGTATATAGTCGCTCACCACGGCTCCGCCCATGCTGGCATCCATTGCGTAGAACCACTGCTCTTGGCCCGTTTCCATGTCAATGGCCATAATGCCGCCGTAGGTGCCAACAAGCAAATATTGGTCGTTGTTGAACTGCGGCAGCTCGGGCGTGGTGAAGTCGAGCATGGGCGCACCGTTGCCCCGCTCTGGTCGGTGCTGCACGCTCCACAGCTTGGGGTAGTTGTCTACAATCACATTGTCGTAGACAATGGGACCATTGTAGTGCTCCACCTCGTTGCTACATGCCGCAAAAAGCAGCGTTGCAGCCAGCG
>JAFWUG010000116.1 GCA_017524185.1 Bacteroidales bacterium | reverse complement strand
TATATCTCAGTCCATCGATGCCATCGTCGATGTTCAGAGCGGCTTGCAAGAGTGCAAACTCCTCGTTGGTGTAGACCTTCTTGGGCTCGAGTCCGAAGGTGTTGAGCGGCTTGCCGCGCAGCGAGAACACGGCCTGCGTGGCCACATCGCGGCTCTTGGTGATGGAACCGCTGGCCGAGTCGCCCTCGGTGATGAACAGCGTGGACTCGTTGGCCAGCTTGTCGTTGGTGTTGTAGTGGGCACGGCAGTCGCGCAGCTTGCGGTTGTGCAGGCTGGCCTTTTTTGCGCGCTCGCGAGCCAACTTCTTGATGCTCGATATGGATTTGCGCTCCTTCTCCGACTCCACAATCTTTTGCAGCAGCACCTGGGCTGTATCGGGGTGCTTGTGGAGGTAGTTGTCGAGCTCGCGTTTCAGGAAATCGCCCACATACTGGCGCACCGATGGGCCGTTGGGCCCCATGTCCTTGCTGCCAAGCTTGGTTTTGGTCTGCGACTCGAACACGGGTTCTTCCACCTTCACGCTCAGGGCGCAGATTATAGAGGTGCGAATGTCGGACGGGTCGAAATCCTTGCGGTAGAACTCCTTAATGGTGCGCACGTAAGCCTCGCGGAAGGCAGCCAAATGTGTGCCGCCCTGGGTGGTGTGCTGGCCGTTGACAAACGTATGGTAGTCCTCGCCATAGCCGCTGCTGTGGGTTATGGCGAACTCCGCATCGTCGGTTTTTAGGTGTATGATGGGGTACAGCGGCTCGCCGGTCATCTGCTCGTTGAGCAGGTCGAGCAGGCCGTTTTTCGATGTAAACTCCTGACCATTAAGCGTTAGCGTGAGGCCTGTGTTCAGGTAGCTGTAGTTGCGCAGCATGGCCTCCACGTAGTCGGGGTTGAAGGCGTAGGCCCCGAAAACGCTCACATCGGGGGTGAACTCCACCTGAGTGCCGTTGGGCTCGGTGCTGGGGGCTATTTCGTGGTCGGCCACCACATTGCCCGCGCTGAACTCCACGCGCTTGCGCTGGCCATCGCGCACGCTGCTGATGGCGAAGCTTGACGAGAGAGCATTCACGGCCTTGATACCCACGCCGTTGAGCCCCACCGACTTCTTGAACGTCTGCGAATCGAACTTGGCACCGGTATTGAGCTTGGAGGCCACGTCCTTGAGCTTCCCAAGGGGGATGCCGCGTCCGTAGTCGCGCACTCGCACCGCGCCCTGCTCGCTCATCTCAATGTCGATGCGACGTCCGTTGCCCATGGCAAACTCGTCTATAGAGTTGTCAATCACCTCTTTAAGCAATATATAGATACCGTCGTCGGGCTGCGAGCCGTCGCCCAATTTACCTATATACATGCCCGGCCTGAGCCGCATGTGCTCTTTCCACTCAAGGGTTCTGATGCTTTCTTCTGAATAGTCGGCGCTCATGGCTATTGGGTGAATATTTTTATTGGTGGGCAAAGTTAGCAAAAATGCGGGAGGTGTTTGCTTATGAGGGCAAAATAGATATAAACATGATTGAAAATCAAGCAGATACGCAAAGCACAATAGGACGCGATGAATCGCGTCCGTACAGACAAACAGACAGACAAAACAGACAACTCACGGCAAAATAGTAAGCCATGAATCACACCCGTACAGCCAAGCAAACAAACAGCGAACAGCATCTACCACACCCAACTAAAAAAGCAGGGGCTGTAACCTTCGTTACAGCCCCTACCCTATCGCTTGATTGGTCTAAATGGCTCTGGTTGGCTATTCAACAGCAATCTTCAGCACAGTGGCACGTTGGCCTTCGCTCACTCGGAGCAGATAGAAGCCAGCGGGCAAATGCTGTACATCAATAACCTCTTCGTGAATGGCATCAACCTGCACAATGCGTGTCCACACGGCCTCACCAATCGACGAGTAGAGCGTGAGCGTGTAGGCTGCTGCCTGCGATGCCTCAATGCGCACATTGAGCTGATTGCTGGTCGGATTGGGGTAGGCCACCACGTTTGCCTCCAAACTTTCGGCAACGGGTGCAAGCCAGGTGTAGGTTGAACTAGCCTCAGCCTTACAACCATCGGCGTTAGTAACAGTTACAGTATATGTTCCTACCTTGCTAACCCTGATGCTCGGCGTTGTTTCGCCCGTGTTCCAAACCACGCTACTAAAAGTACCGCCTCCAACGGTCATCTGGCCACCGCTCACGCTGATGGTGGGCTTGGGTGCTGGGCGCACATCCACCGTGATGGAAGCAGGCGTAGATGTGCAATTGTCGCGTGTTACAACGGACAAGCCATAGATGCCACCATTGCTAATTGTAGCCGTAGCACCACTTGCTTCTACTCCCGTCCAGGTGTACGATTTAGCATCGGTTATCGACGAATTGAGTTGAGTGCTTGCCCCCTCGCATAGCGGTGCACCTAAACTAATGCTAACCGACGGATTTTGAACCATGGCCGACCCTGTATGCTTGCAATTATTGCCATCTGTAATTGTTACGCTATAAGTTCTTCCTTTCTCGGCTTCAATCTCTGCCCCAGTTTGTGACATTCCGCTCCACTCATACTTATTCGCAACGTTATACACTTTCAAACCATACTTATCATTATCCTTGCATACGGTTTCTATCCGCACTTTCTCTGCGGGATAGCGTTTTACGTTTATGGAAGCCGATTGCGTGCAGCCATGATCGTTGCCCACCGTAACAGTATAAGACTGATCGGTATCGCTTTTAACATTTATGTTCTGCGACACCTCTCCAGTACTCCATTTGTAGCGCGTGCCGCCTTTTGAAGTAACATTGAGATAAACTTCTACACCAGGACATTCAGTAAGATCGGTAGCATTAAGAATTTTCACATCCGTGGGCGACGGTATCACCTCAAGATTCACTGTATCGGCATTTTGACAGCCAAAATGATCCTTTATGTTCGCAATATACATTCCAGCCTCCGTGGCCACCACATTGCGCTCGTAAACTGGAGTACCACTCGGCAAAATCCAAACATACTCCGCAGCATCACCCGCATCGAGGGGTAAAGCATTACCGTCGCAAAGCGCGGTAACCTCTCCCATGTGGATATAGGGCAGCTCATGTTTCACCACGCGAACAGAATCGCTGTTAGTACAACCGCTGGCATTTTTCACCGTAACAATGTAACTACCCGACTCGGTAGCAAAAATGTTTGCCGTGGTTGCTCCCGTATTCCATAAATACTCGTGAGCACTACCACTACCAATATACAATTGGTCGCCCGCGCAAATGTCCACTGGTCCGTTCATTGGATCGCCATTCACATCAATTATAGAAGCCTCGGGCAGTGCCAAATAGGTTATCTTAAAACTGGTGCTACGACTGCAACCAACGCCATTCACAATGTTCACGGTATATTCAACCTCCTTGTCTTGGAATATATCGCTCCCCTCGGTAAGCGTAACCTTCGCCGTGCGGGCACCAGTGCTCCACAGATATGTGGGCGTACCCAAATTGGTATAAAGCCCCGACGCATCGGCCTCAACATCGTAGGTATATTCAGTTCCCTTACACCCATTATGCCTGTCGGGCCAGCTTAGGTTTATGGGCTGATAGTGCATCACCAAGTCCTCACGCTCATCGTTGTCGGGTTGCCTATCGTAAGCGGTTTTCACCCTAGTGGTGATAGTGTAGTCGTTCGGATTACTCAAATCAATAGTCTTAGCCTTTTGAGCAAGACTACTATAAACGCCTGGATTACTTGTGCCAAGCGCAAAGTCGATGTGTTGGCCAGGAGCAAAACCATCGTCGCTGTCAATCACCATCGTATCCACAATCCATTCGCCTGTACCAACACGCACGCTTAGCAGAATGGTATCGAGTTTATTCATGGTGTAGTCGCCCACGTTTTCTACCCTTACCTTCACCACAGATTTATCGGGCATGGAACAAGCCGAAATGGGTTCAATCAACTGAGTTATAGCCAAATCGTGCGTATGGAAGAACACTTCCTGCGTCCTGGTTCCCGAACAGCCGCCATAGTTAGTGGCATAAATTGCAATGGTTGCCTGCTTAAGCGTATCTCCAACCACCAGTGCCGAATCGCGGCCTATAGCCTTTTCCGCAGGCCCTATCCATTTATCTTCTTTAGAAAGGTTATCGGAAGCAAGATACCAATAATAGTCCCTCCAACGTCCAACCACGTTCAAGGTTATATTATTATCGAGAATGCTTGTGTAGGGTGCTGGCATAAAGTCAACAGAGGGGAAGCCCAATGCGTAAGCCGAACGCAATGCGCTGTTGTTCGACTCGTCGGCATCGTCGAAACCTTCGGGGAAAGCTGTTAGCGAAACCTGCACAAAGTCGGCACCTCTGAGCCTAAGCATCTGCGGCATGGTTACCTCCTTCACCTCGCCCGAAAGGAACGGCTCGCTGAAGTTCACCGTGTGTGCCAGCGATGTTTTGACCCCATCAATATCGGCCTCGCCCAAAAGCCGCACGCTAATGCCGGCCTCTAAATCGGAACCCGAGTTGATGATTTGCACCTTTACGGGGTAAACGTTTCCAGCCATACGCCACGCACAGGTGTCTTCGGGCGACAAGATGGAAATGGATATATCCTGCGATATAATCACAATGCTATCCGATGCTTCGCAGAAACCATTGCTCACCGTCAGCACATACTTCTTGAGCGGGAGACCCTTGATTTTGAAGTCGCGATTAGTGCTAACACCCGTCGCATCGTCCACAGGTTTGCCATTTTCGTCATTCCACTGATAACTAACAACATTAAGCGATGTCGTTGGCATAATGGTATATTCAGTATTCTCCGTGAAGCCCATGATAAGGGTGTCAATAGGCATAGAAACAGTGGGCGGTGGAACAACAACCAAGCGTTTACTAATACGGTCGTTAAGCGAATTCACATCGCCAGCCATATCCACCGAAGCCTCTACAATACCCTCTCCCATCTCGAACAGCACTGGGGCTGTTAGAAACACATCCAAAGTTGAATTACCCTGTATTTTCTCAGACAACGTTACGGGCTGCTCTAATTTTGTACCATTATTCAATTCGGCTTTAACAATAACCAAAGTCCCAACCTTCAAGGCATCATCGCTATTATTGCGAACCGTTACCACTATGTTATCAGTTTCGTCGCTATAACAAATTGTATCAGATGGATACTTAATGTCCACAACACTCACATCTAACGTATTCACAAAAACGATGTCCTCAGAGGCTCCGCACGCGTTGTCAACCACGCTTACCTTATAATACATCGTTCTATTGTCAGGAATTGCAAAGCTTTGTTTATCTTCTCCAGCAATATTAGTCCAACTACTACCATCAACAGACATCGACCATTGAAACTGGGTTGATGCCGATGGAATATCATGTTCGTTAACAATTAATATGTGTCCACTTGCTGGCGATATAGACAACTCGTTACCAACATTCAACTCGACCCCAGGACGACCTAGAGTATGTATTTTTATAACAGCTGAACTGTCATTGCTACGATCTATATCGCTAGCCAAAAGCACATAAGCCTTAATATTATACTCACCTCGTGCAGATAGGTCTAATTTCTTTTTAAACACATATGTTATTTTCTCAGTTACATTCTCACCCTGCATACTTGTCCACTCTGAGGTGAGCTTAACATACTCCAGAGCCACTCGTTCACCATTAATATCCAAACCTATAGGTAGCGTATCGACAACAAAACGTTCTCCTTTCACGAACTGAATCTGAGTCGAAACCTCCACCTCTCCATCATGGAAGCAAGAATTATACTCGGACGGAGATAGACTAACGGTAATATCATTATCGTCAATAGCAACGTCTTGATTAGAGTTGAGCACCAAAACAATATCTTCGTATTTACATGTATTACCATCTATTTGCGGCAAACTTTGTGTCTCGGCCACAACCCTTATCATACCGTACTCTGTTGCATTCAGGGCACCAGGATTTAATTTATTAGAGGCAGCACCTGTAATTTTTTTCCACTTAGAATCCCAAGGTTTAGGCCATGTAGCAGTATCAGGGTTTGCGGTTGGATCATTTTTGTCATACACGTACTTATACCAAGTGTATTCTGGATTATTATTCACAACCGAAGCCGTTACTGTTATTTTATCAGGTGCTGTTGTACCTATATCATTACCCAGCGTAAACTGCGTAGCACCCAATACGCTAACATTCAAATCGGAGCCTCCACCCTGCTTATTCCTGCCTATATAAATATGTCCAGTTATGGATGGCTCTAAAAGTATACGGGCACCCAATGTATAGTCGTTTTTACGATTAAAATCGTAGCGTTTTATAGTCGAAACATCTAAAGATTTCCCAGGATCTATTGAAGTTGGTATCACCAAGGTATCGAAGTTTGTACCGCCATCAATCCTAATAAATGTAGGTATCCTGAGACCAGCTGCTAATGTACGACGACCTTTATTTTCGATTGTGAATGTAACTGGTACAACACCAATATTACAATCCGAAACAGGAGATTTTATACGCGCCTCAATCTGATAAGGGATTGGTGTCAAACTCATTGAACCAATAAGCACACCTCCACTAGTGTCGCTTGCATTAGATTCGAAACAGATTCGAAACTTAACATTATGCAAATTAGACACACCATTCAAATCGACCAATGTATATGAGGTGTCAAGATGTGCCTTTGCTGTGTTGTTATGATCCTTAGTCCATGTTCCATACCAATTTTTTGAATATATGGTGCTGCTGTTTACAGCCAACCAATTATCTCCTCCATCAGTGCTATATTTCACGGTCAGTTTATCACCACCGCTAGGATGCAAATCCATGGCATAGGTAAAAGTGAACACGGGCGAACCGAAATCAGTTAAATCGTAGCAAGGGCTTTCTATATACGACGATTCGCTGTTATTGTAATAACCATTAGGACGAGTAACCCATCCAGTTAACTTTTCTTGTTTTAAATGGGTATCGGTGCTATATACCCACGAGCTGCGCGTACCACCAGCATACATGTTACCGCTTGTGGTCGCAAAGTTCGCTACATAATCCTCTTGTCCAGAAAGCGAAGGAAACACAAATAAATTAGTACTCTGGCTATCATTAGACTCATCCTCATCGCCATCGACAAACGCCTTCACAATAATCTGTTTCTGCCCAATGGTAAGTTGCACTGGATCAAAACTATATGTACGCTCTTCTGGTGTATTACCGTTGTTGCGAGCCGATTTTAGCAAATCGCCACTGAACACCTTATATGTCCATGTGCGCCCATTATCTATAGTATAACCCAATTTTATGTTACTGATATTATCGTAGCCATTATTACGCACAGTTGTCGCAATCGTAGTAGGAGCTAAAGATAAACCGCAATTACCAAAATCCCCTATAGACAGCACAGCCGCATCGATGTCGATGCGGTCGCCCGTGATAGCAAAATTGTCGATATTCCAACCTCCTGGCGTAGGAGAATTTGTGTTTTTTACAGAAAAAAGTTGGAACTCCAAACTTATTGAGTCCTTATTTCTATAGGCTCGCTCTATTGGAAGTTCTGTAGTGGTCCACTTAGGGTCAGACATTAAAGATGAAGCATTACTATATATAGTATCTCCCATTATTCCTGCTGCATTTTTTATCTCAGGAACTATAATCAAAGCCTGATCCATATGGTTTAGCGAAAGAATTCGCTGATAATGAAGTTTAACATCTTTATAATAAGACACACCAAATTTAGACGTCTTTACTCTATGCTTTATATTATTAGTATAGTTACCATTGAGATTGGTTGCCAAAATTTTTGAACCAGCATATGCATATTTAGGGTCATTAAGACCAGATCCGCCCGGAACACCAACCATCCAATCTGGGGTTGCTGTTTGTGAGGTGATTAAACTCTCACCTGATTGTTTCCATTTACTTGGTAAACCCTCCTCAAAACCAGTGGCAAACAGAGATTCTGCCACACGACACTCGCCACTCGGCGTTTGCGGAGTTAAAGGTAGACTAAACGTTCCACCCTTCTGACTAACGGCTTTTACGCCACCAGCTGGCATGCTCACCGATATGATATTACCGTGTTTTACACCAGCTTTTACATCGGCACACAACCATATGAAACAACGCGAAAACTCATTTGTAACAGCATTGACACCTTTGAATATTATACTATTTCCACTAATAGTCGTAGCTGATGTAGCAATACAATTTTCAGAGTCAAACAAACTATCCCTAGTATAGTATAACCTAAAATTAGAAACATCATCAAGCGAAGTGCCTGTATAGTTAAACTGAACATCCTGAAGCGTTAGTTCGTTTGAGTTACCGCCTATTCCAAGTCTCACACCCGCTATGGGATTAACATCTGTTCCCGATGGACATGTGTTACCTGTAGACCAAACGGAAACGCGTTCTAAAGTACGAGGAATCTCAGCTCTATTCTCCACCTTTATAGCATCAAGAGCCAAAACTGCAGCTCCATCAACAAAAGTAGCCTTAAAACCCAATTGAATCTCACTAATATCATTTCCATTATATTTAGTAGGAAGTGAAAGTTCCTCAAAGCTCCAAACTCCGTCTAACTGAATATTATCGCCATTTTCACGCTGAAATACGCGCAATTCCTTCCATTCATCACGAGGGCCAAGACGATAAAGTACTTTTAACTCCGATGTCCAGTCCCCCATATACGCCGAAGCAGACCACCAAAACGATAGAACGGGGTTTTTTACGCTTAATCCCTTATAGCTTATCGTTGGTGTGATTAGCGTAGAATAACCACCACCCGTACTTTGAACCATATAAAAATAATACGCAAAATAGCGGCTTTCCTTAGGCGCAGAAGGCATTGTGTTCCTTATATCTGCACTAACTGGATGATTATCTGGATCCTTGTCAAATTTTTCACGGCCTTCTATATATGCCCATTTCTGCTTTTCATCTCCTTCTTCCTTCCAACCAACAGGAATGGATTTAGAATCAAAACTTCCTCCCGAAAGCAATTGCTGATACTGTTGTGCCCTAACACCTAAAGTCAGCAAAATAGACACTACTAAAATTACAATACGCTTCATAACAAAAATTATTAATTTAATATTTTTACGTTTACTACACACCATCTGTTACATTGCTCAAAAAATTTTTTCTCTACTATACAACCATTTGCAATAAATGCCTATATTTGCGCTGCAATTCACCAAACACAAACCTAAACGCGATGCGCCGCCTATTGCTCCTCACCATAACCTCCGTGCTGAGTTTTATATCGCTACGTGCCGAAATGCCCGTCACGCTGCGCGATAGCGTGCAGCAGCAGTGCTATAAGGCGAAGCATAACATCGACACGCTCGAACGATTGCTGAGCCACTATCAGCATCAGCGTAACGCCCATGCGCAGGGGCTTGTGCTGTCGGCAATAGGCAAGGCCTACAACCTCCAGAGCGAATATACCAAGGCCATTGGCAGCTACCAACAGGCTGTTATGCAGCTGAAATTGGCTCATGCCGAGACGGATCTAATCACCGCGCTCACCTCGCTGGCCACCAACTGCCGCCGCATTGGTGCCTACGCCAACGCCTCGGAGCACCTGTTCAACGCGCTCGCACTGGCCTCGCAGGAGCCGCTAAAACATACACCAGAAAGGCTCAAGCAGCAATCGTATATCTACAACGGACTGGGCAACGTGTATAAGTACCTTGACGACGGCGTGCAGGCCGAAGAGTACTTCCGTAAAGCAATCGTCATCGACAAGGAGCTGCAGAACAACCTGGGCATAGCCATGAACTACACCACGCTGGGCAGCATCTACGAGCATAGAAGCATGCCCGACTCGGCCAAAAAACTCTACACGCTTGCCCTCGAATACGACAAGGCGGCAAACTCCATTGCAGGCGTGGGCATTTGCTACAATCGCATTGGCCACCTATTCTACCACCAACAGGAACTCGACTCGGCCTATTTCTACTACCTACAGGCGCACGAACTGCTGTCGAAATCGAAAGACTCGTGGAATTTGGCACGTTCCGCCTTATCGCTGGGGCAAATTCTCGTGAAGCAGAAGAAGTATAACCAAGCTATACCTTATATAGAGGAGAGCATAAAACTGGTAGCCGGCAGGCACTCATTTGGCTTTGAGAGCGAGATTCACTACTGCCTAAGCCGTATGTATGAGCAGCAAGGGCTATACGAGCAGGCCTTGGCCGAGCATAAGCTGTGCATGGCCTACTCCGACAGCGCAGACTCACAGCGCAGCGACCAAGACGTGGCTCACAACCGCCTACGCTTTGAGCAGGATCAATTCAACGTTGAGATGCAAAAGGCCGACACCATGATTACCCGCCAGCGCTACATAATCATGGCCAGCATTGTGCTCGGTTTGATTATACTGGGTTTGACCATACTGCTGCTACGCCTGCTTTCCACCACACGCAAGTATAACAAAACGCTGAAACAGGCCAACGACATCAAGAACAAATTCTTCTCCATCATATCGCACGACCTCAAAAACCCCGTGGGAGCGCAGAAAGCCACCATCGATATGCTGGTGCAAAACTTCGAAGCGCTACCCACCGACGACCTACGCCGCTGCCTCATAGAGTTTCAGCGCTCATCGGCATCGCTGCTCAACCTGTTGTTGGACCTGCTAGAATGGAGCCGCCTGAACACCGGCCAAATACAGCACAACCCCTGCCCCATCGACCTATATACCACCACATCCGACGTAATGGAGCAGCTCCAAGAAAGCGCCCAAAATAAGAACATCAGCCTGAACAACCACATAAGCCCAAGCACCATTGTGTGGGCCGACCGCAACATCACCGCCACCGTGCTACGCAACCTGCTCAACAACGCCATAAAATTCTCACACCCCAACAGCTGCATCGACATACGCACAGCGCAAGCAGCCAACGGCAAACGCACCGTATCGGTACAGGACTACGGCGTAGGCATTGCGCCCAACGCGTTGCAAACGCTATTCAACCCGCTCCACAAGAGCCAACGCGGAACCAACGGCGAAACTGGTACGGGGCTTGGGCTAACCGTTTGCCAAGAAATGCTCGCCCTGGAACACACCACCCTAAAGGTACAGAGCGAACTGGGACAAGGCTCCACATTCTATTTTGAGTTGCCCCCCCCCCGCAAACATCAGATAATGAGCAACTTACAAAGAACCGCTAAACCAATCCAAAACACAAAACCAAACCATGAAACCAATCAAGATAGCGTTACTTGACGACCACCTGCTGTTCCGCATGGGCGTGAAACAGATGCTACAACAACATCCCGACCTATTTCAAATAACGCTCGAGGCATCGTGCGGCAAGGAATTCTACGATGGGATGAAAAAACCTGACGCACGTCCAGACCTAATACTGCTCGACCTGCGCCTCCCCAACAACGAGAGTGGGCTTGATGTAACCATTTGGATTAAGGATCACGCCCCCGATGTGAAAATCCTCATCCTATCGGCCGAACACGAAGAGGTGCTGATTGGCCAGCTGATTGTGGCGGGTATCAACGGGTTCATCAGCAAAAATGCTTCGCTCGACGAACTCAACTCGGCCATCATACTGGTTGCCAACGGAGGCGACTACTTTGGCAAGGATATTGCCCAAATTATTTGCAATGCCAACCCGCTACAACTAGCGCAGCGGAACAATTTCACGCAACGCGAACTCGACATCATTTCGCTGGCCACCAAAGGTTTAAGCACCAAGCAAATAGCCGATAATCTGAACGTATCGATTCACACAATCAACACGCACAAGAACCATATCTTCCGTAAATTGGGCATAAACTCCACCGTGGAACTGGTGAACTTTGCCGTGCGCAACAAAATCATCGCCCTATAAAACCTTCCCCACCTGTTCATAACTTTTTGGCGCATCGCCCAACTTCTGCACGATTATTGCATAGCGCAGCGGTGAACTTTAAAAACAACATAATTTTTCTGACTATGAAGAAAACCCTAATCGCCATCATGGCTATTATTGGCCTAACAATGGGCGCATCGGCTCAAGAAGCCTTTCAGCAACACGACAAAGTAATCAACGTGGGCATTGGCGTAGCCAGCCCATGGTGGTCCGGTTCACATTATAACAACAAAATCCCCCCCCTCTCGGCCTCGTTCGAGTACTGCATCATCGACCACGTGTTCGACGATAAGAGCGGCATTGGAGTGGGCGGTATCTTCGGTTTCTCAGGTGCTAACTACGAGTTTGATGGCTCAGGAAGCGGACTATACGGCTACACCTATCGCAACTTCCTACTTGCTGGTCGCGGCTCGTTCCACTACCAGCCCCTACGCGGCATGGATACCTACGTGGGCGTTGTTACTGGATACAATTTCCTAACCGTATCTAGATATGGCTCATGGCCAGAAGGGAATCAGGTAGATGCAGAAGAACCGCATTTTGTTATTGGAGGTGTTCTGGGTATTCGCTACTATTTCACCGATAACTTTGCTGTAATGGCCGAGTCCAGCAACGAGTTTTGCTACCTCACCCTGGGCGTAGCATTCAAGTTTTAAACCAACAATAACACACACAAATTAAGAGGGTGTCCCATAAGGGATTCCCTCTTTTTTTTATGATATAAGGAGTGCTACAGTGCAGCGGGGAGAGCGCAGGAAGAGCTGCGAAAGCCGAATGGCAGCCGTGCGCTGTGGGATAATCGGGCGGTGATGTCCGCAAAAGTGCAGAAAATGGGGCGCACGGGAGGGCGTTTTTCAGCAACATAAGCATGACCCGCACCATTCGTATTGATTATCAGATACAAAGATCTGTATTTTCTTCAGCATAGCAAAGCGATTTTGTGTTAGTTGACCAAAAGGAGGCTGCCCCAAATACTTATGGGACACCCCTACTGCTCATCACACTAAAAAAAAAACGCGACCCGTGCAAAACTGCTACATCAGAGCTGTAACCAAGCAATATACGCCCAAACCCAATGCCCACGCCACTGCGGTGTTGTAAACCACAGTGAATATGCCCCAAGCCCATCGGCCTGTTTCGCCCGCCACTGCTGCAATGGTGGCCAAGCAGGGGAAGAACAGCAGGATGAACACCATGAAGGCCAACGCCGAAGCGGGCGTAAAGTCGCCCGATTCGACCAGAGCCTGCGATAGTCCCTGCTCGTCATCGGCATCGCCCGAATAGAGCACGCCCAAACTACTAACAACCAACTCTTTAGCTGGTATGCTGGCCAGCAGAGCGGCACTCGAACGCCAGGTTAGTCCCAGCGGACGGAATGCAGGCTCAATGAATTTGCCTATACGCCCCATGTACGACTGCTCGTAGAGCGTTTGCTCGGTGGCCGTGGCAGCCTCGTCGGGACGTGGGAAATAGCTCAAAAACCATATAATTACGGTGGCTACAAGTATCACCGAGCCTATTTTTTTAAGGTATTGGGCGCACTTGTCCCACATGTGCCGCAGCGTAGCGCGAAGCGTGGGCCAGCGATAGGGCGGCAACTCCATCACAAAGGGAGTTTCGTCGATTTTGAAGTGCGTGGCGCGGAGCAAACGAGCGGTTAGCACCGCCACCAGTCCGCCCGTGAGGTACAGCCCAATGAGTACGGTGGCTGCGTGGCGCGGGAAGAACGTACCCGCCAGCAAAATAAACACCGGCAAACGGGCGCTGCACGACATGAACGGCGTAACCAAAATGGTGATTAAACGGCTGCTGTGGCTCTCGATGGTGCGCGTGGCCATGATGGCCGGCACATTGCAGCCAAAGCCCATGAGCAGTGGTATGAACGATTTGCCATGCAGCCCCATGCGATGCATCAGCTTGTCCATGATGAAAGCCGCCCGTGCCATGTAGCCCGAATCCTCCATGAGCGATATGAACAGATAGAGTATCAATATGTTAGGCAGAAACACTGCCACGCTGCCCACACCGCCAATTATACCATTAACTATCAGATCCTTAACCGCACCATCGGGTAGCCAGCCCGCCACCAGCGAGCCAAGCCAGCCAAACAGGCTCTCAATCCAGCCCTGGGGGTAGGCACCGAGGGTGAACGTGGCGGTGAACATGAGCCACATCAGGGCGATGAATATAGGGAATCCGAGCCACTTGTTGGCCACCAACCGGTCGATGCGGCGCGATTGGCGGTTGGCCTCGGCCTTGCCCTCCACAAAGGTTTCGTGCAGCGCACCATCTATAAAGCCATACTTGTGGTCGCTAATGGCCATCTCCACGTCTTTGCCCAGCTCCTTTGATAAAACCGCCGCCGCCTTTGAGGCGGCCTCGCGCCATTGCTCAAACTGCTTACATCCAGCAAGTTGCTTCGTAATCTGCTTATCTCCCTCGAGCAACTTCAAGGCCCAGTAGCGCACGGGGAATTGCAGCGGCACATCGTCGGACTGGCGCATGAGCACCGACAGCGCCGCAATTTCGCGCTCTACGGCCTCACCGTAACCTATATGTATGTGCCTCACGGCATTATGCTGCCCCTCAAAAATCTCAATCACCGAATCGAGCAGCGCGTTCAGCCCCTTGCCGCTACGCGCAACAGTGGGCGTCATGGGGATGCCAAGCATGGCCCCCAGATGCTCGTGGTTGAGCTTGGCACCGCTGGCCTCCAACTCATCGTACATGTTGAGCGCCACAACCGTGCGCTGGTTCAGATCGATGAGCTCGGTGGTAAGATAGAGGTTGCGTTCCAGGTTTGAGGCCACCACGGCGTTGATAATCACATCGGGCATCTGCTCATAGAGATGCTGGCGGATGTAGATTTCTTCGGGCGAGTAGGCCGAAAGCGAATAGGTGCCAGGCAAATCGGTGAGGTTGATGCGGTAGCCGCGATAGTTGAAGTGGCCCGTTTTGGCATCGACGGTAACGCCGCTGTAGTTACCCACATGCTCGCTGCTGCCCGACAGCGCGTTGAACAGCGAGGTTTTACCGCTGTTGGGGTTGCCCACCAGCGCCACATTAATCTCGTTCTTGCGCACCACCTGCCTATGGGGCTGCAGGTCGCACCCGTCGCAGGTTTCGCATGAGGTGTGGGCAAACACCTGCGCGGGCGACAGGGCGGCATTGGCCTCATGCTCGAATAGCACCTCAATCATGGCGGCCTCGCTACGGCGTAGCGAAACGTCGTAGCCCATGATACTGTACTTCACGGGGTCGTTCATGGGCGAACTCTGCACGGCCTGCACCTGCTTGCCGCGCACAAACCCCATCTCCATGATGCGCTTACGAAAGCCACCATGACCTGCAACGTCAATAATTACGGCTGTTTCGCCGTTTTTTAGATCGGACAACTTCATACAAACCTATCCACTTTTATAGCCACAAAGTTAGACATAATCTAAATAAGACGCAATCCCTATTTACAGGTATTTTGCCGACCAATTTTCATCAAAATTGGGGATATACGCATGATAAGCACATATATAAACAAATGATTATAAGGCATTTACAACAACAATGACGTTATTGCTATAAGAATCTGCTTCAAAAATCATCAAGTAATCTTGGGCTAAAGTATTCGTATTTTTACTATATTATTGTGTTATGCCAAACAGAACACCAGCCAAAACTCGAAAAAAAATGAGTTTTGGCTGATGTTCTATGATAGGGGCTCAAAATCAACGCTTGCCCTCTATGATGTCCAACAGGTATAGGGGGATGGTATTGGGGGGCTGACTGCTCGAAACACCCACAATGGTTGCCCCCATTTTCCACAGATAGAACGCATAGTGAAACGCAGCGCTGTAAGTGCCCGCATCGGTGAGCACGTACACGCGCTCGGGTGTGATAGCCTCAACAACCATCCCCTTAATATTCAGCGGAGCTACACTTGCGTAGTTTGACACTGTT
>JAFWUG010000115.1 GCA_017524185.1 Bacteroidales bacterium | reverse complement strand
GGAACTCACCTGCCCTGCGGGCAGGCTCAAACAGCCGAAACCTTTTAACGCCCCGATGTCCATCTCCGTTTAACGCTCACCATCGTATGTTCCAATAAGTTACCGTGCTTTTCAGCGTCCATTAGGTGCAATTGCGGATAAATATAAATTTTATGCGTGAATATGTACTTTGTAGAATGCATTTCTTGCTGATGTTAGATAGTCATAATCATTATGGCTTGTGTGTATATATACTTGTAGATTAGTGTATTATGCCTATATGTATTTTTAAGAATACAGCTTATACCTAAATGTGTATTATCTATTATATATATACATCAAATCTGCTGATAATCAAAGTGTTTTTGAGTATATACACGCAAACACATTGTAAATCAATATATTATCTATATATGTATTTTACTAAATACGTTTATATGCCAAAAATGTATTTTATAAAATACACTCACCTTCAAAATCCGATGGCATGGGCGTTTGGTGTGTTTTAACCCGGATCGCATCAGTCGTTAGTCTGGACAGAATTTTTGAGGCTTGCTTTGGGTATCAACGCCCAAAATGTTATTTTTGTGGTTCATACAGCACACCAAGCCCCATGAGTCCCTGCATAGCGCAAAGCACCCTGCAATTCCTATCAGATTTGCGTCAGAACAACCAGCGCGACTGGTTTCAGGCGCATAGGGACGACTATCGGCAGGCCGCCGACAACTTTGCCCAGGTGCTGCAGGCGCTCATCGATGGTCTGGCCAAAATCGACCCTGCGCTGCAGGGGCTGTCGCCCGCCCGATGCACCTACCGCATCTACAACGACATGCGTTTCCACAACAAACCGCCCTACAAAACGCACCTGGCGGCCTACATCACCTCCAACGGCAAGAACACCGGCACGGCAGGCTTCTACCTGCACATTGAGCCAGATGCTTCGATGTTCATTGGAGGCATCTACAAGGCACCAACCCGCGTGATGCAGAGCATAAGGGAGGATATATCATTCTATTATGCTGATTTTGAGAAGATTATTGCCCCGCTGAAACATCTCCACTTCCTCGAGGCCGACAGCCTGAAGCAGCCGCCACGCGGCGTTGAGGCGCACCCCAGCGTGGTGGAGTACCTCAAGATGCGCAGCATTTGCCCCACTCAAACCTTTGCCGATGCCGAGGTGATGGCGCACGATTTTGTTGCCCAGTGCCTCCATTTGGCCGCAAAATTGCATCCGCTCAATCAGTTCATCAACAGAGCCGTAGCCATGGCTCAGGATTAATACCCATTGCAACATGACCAAGCACATCATCACCGCTGCCCTGCTTAGCCTTGCCGCCCTCACGCTGCGCGCCCAGGCCGAGGGCTACACCCAGGAGGGCAAGGCCTCGTTCTACGCCGACAAGTTTGAGGGGCGCACCACCGCCTCGGGCGAGCGCTACAGCCACAAGAAGGCCACCTGCGCCCACCTTACGCTGCCCTTCGGCACGCTGGTGCGCATCACCAACCTTAGCAACAACGCCAGCGCCGTGGTTCGCGTGAACGACCGTGGCCCGTTTGCGGCCAACCGCATCATCGACGTGAGCAAGTCGGTGGCCGAGCGCCTGGGCTTTGTGAGCGATGGTGTGGTAGATGTTCGCATCGAGGCCATCAGCGCCGATGAGGCGGGGGCCAATCAGCCCGTGGCACCTGTAACGGCAGGTCGCACTGTGGAGCCCAAGCCCGTGGCGCAGCCAGCTGTCCACACGTCAGCTACGCCTACATCGTCGGTCAACACAACCGCCAAGCAACCGGCTCTGCCCATGGCCACCGACAATAGCGAGTCTGTGCTATACGACATCAGCGCCAAACGTGTTGAACCCAGCGGCTTTGCAGTACAGATTGCCAGCTATCGCGATCAAGCAAGTGTTATTCAGCATGCGTCGGAAGTGCAGGAGCAACTGGGCGAGCGTGTACGCATACAGGCTGCCACACTCAATGGCGACCGCGTGTACCGTCTGATGGTGGGTAACTTCAGCTCGCGCAAGGATGCCGAGCGCTATCGCGACAAAATAGGGTCGCGCTTTGCGGGCTGCTTTGTGGTGAATTTGCAACCGTAAGCCAGAGGCACGTATATTCGTAGGGCCTTTTCCCGCCCAAACTGCGCTTATGATTGCCATTGCTCGCTTGCGAAGTGTCCCGGTTTTGATTTATATTGTGCAACTATAACAGTTGACAATGAGAACTTTATTTGGGTTATTGATTTTAGCCATAGCACCTACGCTGATGTCGGCGCAAACGCTCGATGGTCCGTGGCATGGCAGGCTTAAAGCAGGACACATGGAACTCGATTTGGTGTTCCGCATCGGACAGCCCTCCACGCTCGATTCGCCCAATCAGGGTGCCAAGGGTATTCCCATGGAGATTGAGGAGCAGACCGAGAAGCGCATTAAGGTGCGCGTACCCTCCGTTGGCGCGCTCTTCGAGGGAGAACTCAACGGCGACATGCTGGTTGGTACATTTACGCAGATGGGAGCATCGTTTGCATTGGTACTCGAGCGTGGTGAGTTGCACAACGATCGCCCGCAAACACCGCAGCCCCCGCTGGGCTATAAAACTGCGGCTGTTGAGTTTAGCAATGCTGGGGCAACGCTTTCTGGAACGCTCACTCTGCCCGAAAATCCCCAAAACACTACAGTTGTGTTGATGATTACGGGCAGCGGTCAGCAGAATCGCGACGAGGAACTGTTCGACCATCGTCCGTTTGCGGTGATTGCCCATGCATTGGCTCAAGCGGGTATAGCCTCGCTACGCTACGATGACCGTGGTTTTGGGGCTTCGACTGGCGATTTTTCGGAGGCCACCACGCAAACATTTGCCGATGATGCTGCTTCGGGGTTGCGATACCTGCGCCAGTTGGGGTATCGGCGCATTGGCATATTGGGGCATTCCGAGGGCGGCACCATTGCCTTTATGCTGGCCGATAGAGCTGATTTTGTGGTGGCTTTGGCTCCAATGGCCGAACGAGGCGACAGTACGCTGTATAATCAGGCGTTGGTGCAGGCCACAATCAGCGGATTGCCGTTCAGCATGGCGCAGTCGTACGCCAACGATGTGCTGAGCGCAGCCCAAGCTAGCCCGCAGCCATGGATGCAATATTTTCTTAGTTTCGATCCAGCCGAGCATATAGCACGCGCTGGGTGTCCCGCTTTGGTTATTTTTGGCAATAGCGACAAGCAGGTGCTGGCCGAGCGCAACGCCCCTATAGTACAGAAGGGTATGCCCCACGCCGCAATCAAACGCTACGCTGGAATGAATCATTTGTTTCAGCATTGCGCCACGGGTCTCCCCAATGAGTATGGCCAAATTAAGGAAACCATTGCCACGGAGGTTTTAGCCGACATCATTGCCTGGATTAGGCAGCTGTAGCGTTACGATGCGGTCCAGAAAGCATGGAGACGCATGTTTATGCGTATCTACGCCTCGTAATACATGTTTCCGCGCATGTACGGACGCGATTTATCGCGTCCCCGTGCGTCCGACCATTCGCGAATGAGACAAGGTGGCATACCCCCTTGCTTCACGTGCGGCTGCGGCGGCGGCTGCAGCGGCAATGCAACTTACGCAACACACCGAATTTACTGCGTTTACGAATGTAGGACTGCGATATTATCACCGCCG
>JAFWUG010000114.1 GCA_017524185.1 Bacteroidales bacterium | reverse complement strand
CAGTCCTCGCGGTAGGCATAGTGGGTGTCGAACACCCAATCCCATCGCTGTGTGTGGGGACTTTGCGGCAGGTCGATGAACACCGACGGCGTGCTACCCACCAGTCGGTGCTGCTCATCGTAGAACTCCTCTTCTATATCGCTGATAAGCAGCGATTTATCTTTAGGTAGCTGCGTGATATGCGTCTGCTGTATGCGCTGCGACAGGTCGATTGTCTGTGAGTCGCTGAGCGACAGGTGTTTGCGTAGTCTTTCTATAATACCCTCGGGCAGCTGGCTGAGCAGGTTGAGCGACACCACCATGTCGTAGGGCTGCGTGTCGATGCTATTAACCTCCACCTGCTTGCATACATCATTGTAGTTCAGTTGTTTGCGCGGAGTTGCGTTGAGATATGGAGCCAGACCCGTGAGGTCGGTGCTGACGAACGATATTTTGGGGTTATGGCCGTGCTGGTGTACAATTTGTTTGGGGTGTACTATGTCCATCAGCACCACGCGCTGGCATTGCAGCAACAGCGAATCTATCGGCACATCAAGCAGCCAGCCGCTTCCCATGATGCACACTGATTGCGGCTTGATGTCAGATAATGCGCTTATAATAAACTGTTTGCATCGTTCGGCATGGGCACCCCAGCCCTTGGGCTCGGCCATGTAACGCCTGATGATGCCGTTTTGCGCATTGCGGTAGCGGCGATTGTGGGCTATTTGAGCTATTATGCTCATCTACAGATGTTTTAGTCCATCTTGAGTACAGCCAGGAATGCCGATTGGGGCACCTCCACGTTGCCAATCTGGCGCATACGTTTCTTGCCCTTCTTCTGCTTCTCGAGCAGCTTGCGCTTGCGGGTGATGTCGCCGCCGTAGCACTTGGCCGTAACATCTTTGCGCACGGCTTTCACCGTTTCGCGGGCAATCACCTTTGCGCCAATGGCTGCCTGTATGGCTATGTCGAACTGCTGCCGTGGGATGAGCTCCTTGAGCTTCTCGCACATCTTGCGCCCGAAGTCGTAGGCATAGTCCACGTGGATGAGCGACGACAGGGCATCCACCATCTCGCCGTTGAGCAGTATATCGAGCTTTACGAGCTTGGCGGGTGCGTAGCCATCGGGGTAGTAGTCGAACGAGGCGTAGCCCCGCGATATGGACTTGAGCTTGTCGTAGAAGTCGAACACAATGTCGCTCAGCGGCATACGGAACGTAACCTCCACGCGGTCGGCGGTCAGGAACACTTGGTTCTGCATCACGCCGCGCTTGTCGATGCAGAGCTTCATCACCGCGCCAAGGTATTCGCTCTTGGTGATTATCTGGGCTTTGATTACGGGCTCCTCGATGTGGTCAATCAGCGTGGGGCCGGGCAAGCCGCTGGGGTTGTGCACCTCCACCACATCGCCCTTGGTGGTGTGTACGCGGTACGACACGTTGGGCACGGTGGTGATTACGTCCATATCGAACTCGCGGTATAGCCGTTCCTGTATGATTTCCATGTGCAGCAGCCCCAAAAATCCGCAGCGGAAGCCAAATCCCAGCGCCAGCGAGCTTTCGGGTTCGTAGGAGAGCGATGCATCGTTGAGCTTGAGCTTGTCGAGGCTGGCGCGCAGGTCCTCGTAGTCGTCGGCATCAACGGGGTAGAGGCCGGCGAACACCATGGGCTTCACGTCCTCGAACCCCGCGATGGCCGCGCTGCATGGGCGGTCGATGTGGGTGATGGTGTCGCCCACCTTGACCTCCGAGGCGGTTTTTATGCCCGATATGATGTAGCCCACATCGCCCGCGCTCACGCTGCTGCGGGGCTCCATGTTGAGGCGGAGTATGCCCACCTCATCGGCGGCGTACTCGTGGCCGGTGTTCACAAATTTTACGCGGTCGCCCGTGCTGATGCGCCCGTTCACCACCTTGAAGTAGGCAATGATGCCACGGAAGGGGTTAAAGATGGAGTCGAAAATGAGCGCTTGCAGCGGTGCTTCGGGGTCGCCCTTGGGGGGATGTACGCGGCGCACAATGGCCTCGAGCACAGCCTCAACGCCCATGCCCGTTTTGGCGCTCACGGGCAGTATGTCATCGGGGTCGCAGCCAATCAGATCTACGATTTGATCCTTCACGTCCTCAACCATGGCCGCGTCCATATCTATCTTGTTGATTACGGGGATGATTTCGAGGTCGTTGTTCAGTGCCAGATAGAGGTTCGATATGGTTTGCGCCTGTATGCCCTGCGTGGCATCAACCACCAGCAGCGCGCCCTCGCACGAGGCTATGGCCCGCGACACCTCGTAGGAGAAGTCCACGTGGCCGGGGGTGTCAATCAGGTTGAGCACGTAGCGTTGGCCATCGAGTTCGTAGTCCATCTGAATGGCGTGGCTCTTGATGGTGATGCCCTTTTCGCGCTCCAGATCCATGTCGTCGAGCACCTGGTTGGTGAGCTCACGCTCCGACACGGTTTGGGTGAACTCCAGTAGCCTATCGGCCAGTGTGCTTTTGCCATGGTCGATGTGCGCTATGATGCAGAAATTACGGATGTTTTGCATAGTTGTGGAAACTGATGGGTCGTAGGCCAGCCAAGCCGTGGCCAATCGCCCGCAAAGATAGCGAATTTTTGGGAGATATGAGCGTTTTGATAAAGCACAGGGGGGCGAAGCGTTTGGCCTCGTCCCCCTCGTGCGTTGTGGTGCTGGTTGTGGGCTACAACCCCAGTTCTTTCGCCCAGCGTTCAATCTTTTTGATGTGTTTTCCCATATTTTGAGAGCCGCGCAGGCATAGCGCCTCGCGGAATGAGGCTCCGGGACATAGCTTTTTGATGTCGATTTCGCATTGCTGGATGCCGCCTCCGCCGTGGGTGATTACGGGTATTACCACTTTGCCGTCGAATTTAAGCCCTTCGAGCAGCGTGGCCATGGGCGGTGCGATGGTTCCCCACCAGTTTGGCGAGGCCACCAATATCACGTCGTAGTTCTGCAGGTTGGGCAGCGGGGTGCTGAGCGCGGGGCGGTAGTTGTTGCGGATTTCCTCCTTGGCCTGATCCACGCACTGCTTGTAGTCGGTGGGGTAGCTCTGCTCGGGCAGCACCTCGAGCACATCAACCTTGCACAGGCTCTGTATTTGCTGCACCAGCGAGCGGGTGTTGCCGCCCCACGAGTAATAAACAATTAGCGTGCGGCTTCCAGTATTTTCTTGTGCTTGGCTGCGCATGTTGGGCAACAGCATGGAGCAGGCCAATACAAAAAGTGATAGAAATCGGTTCATAGCGTTGGGTTTTTATTGTTGTTAGAAATATCGCTGTTTTATGCAAAAATTGTGCCGAGGTTGAATTGGTGTTTAAATATTTGATCTGATGGACAAATTATAGGTGCTGCTTATGTATAAAACCTCTATGAATCTGCGGCTTATGATGTGGTGGCTGTTTGATTATGTTGTTAACATATCAACTATTACGGCTAATATGCATCTCGCCTCCTTGTTGAGCGCGATGTACTGCTTTTATAGGCTTTTGGATATATGTCAACCCAATATTTTTGTACTTTTGCTCCATAAAATACAAGTTTTTGCCCATGCGAAGAGTAGTCCTTAGCATAGCCATCGCCGCTTTAATCCTATGCGGTTGCGGTGTACAGACCACTGATAGCCGTCCCACCATCACGGTGAGCATTTTGCCCCTAAAGCAGTGGGCTGAGCGTATTGTGGGCGATTCTGTGCGTATCAATGTGTTGGTGCCGCCAGGCAGTAGTCCCGAGATGTTCGAACCAACCCCGAGGCAGATGTCGCAATTTAGCCAGTCGGAGTTGTTTTTTGCAATTGGGCTAATCGATTTTGAGCAGGTGCTTATCGATAAGTTTTCTGGACAGTCTAAGCCGCGTGTGGTGAATTTAGCGCAGGGCGGGGCACTAATTGAGGGGCATCACCATCATCACCATGGGCACGAATGCCATCATGCTGCCGATCCGCATATTTGGACATCGTGTCGCGAGGCCAAACGTATGGTGGGTGTTATGGCTAATGAGTTGGCGGTTGCCTATCCTCGTTGTGCAGCTCTTTTCCGCGAAAATGCGCAGGCATTTATTGCCGAAATAGACTCCCTCGATGCTCAAATCTGTGCAGTGATTGATAGTTCGGAACGGTCGCATTTTCTTATATTCCATCCCGCATTGGCCTATTTTGCTCGCGACTATGGTTTGACCCAGCTCTGCGTTGAAGACGAGGGTAAGGAGCCATCGGCACTGGGAATGGCCGAAATTGTTGAAACGGCCAAGCGAACGGGTGTTAGCCATGTGCTGGTGCAGCAGCAGTTCGACACCAAGAGTGCTTATGCCATTGCTAATGCGCTACAATTGCCTGTGGTACAAGTAGATCCGCTGGCTGAGGATTGGCTAATAGAGATGCTTCGCATGGCTCATATCATAGCAGGAACGGATCGCAGATAGATGGCAACACAACTATTTTCGCTCACCGATGTGTGGGGCGGCTACGATGGCCGCGCTGTGCTACGCGAAGTATCGCTACACATCAATTCCGATGATTTTATAGGCATAATTGGCCCTAATGGTGGTGGCAAAACCACCCTGATGCGGTTGCTCTTGGGCGAAATTAAGCCCATGGCTGGCCAAATTGAGCGCAATTGTCCAACCATAGGCTATCTGCCGCAGGCACAGCAGATTGATAGGGAATTTCCCATCACCGTGTTAGAGGTTGTGCTGTCGGGATTGCTTGGTCAGCACGGCCTATGGAATCGATATGGCCGCGAGCAGCGCAACCGTGCCATGGAATGTCTCAGCATAGCGGGCATAGCTCACTTGTATGGCCGAAGCATTGGCGAACTTTCGGGTGGACAGCTGCAACGCGCACTGCTTTGTCGTGCCATGGTCTCGGACCCCGCGTTGCTCATCCTCGACGAGCCCAACACTTATGTCGATAACAAGTTCGAGGGCGAACTCTACGAGTTGCTGCGCCAGCTCAATCAGCGTATGGCAATCGTTATGGTGTCGCACGATTTGGGCACCATCACCACCTATGTCAAAACCATTGCTTGCGTAAACGGCACGCTTCACTATCATCCCTCAAATCACATTACAGCCGAGCAACTGCATGGCTATGGCTGTCCAATTCAGCTCATAACCCACGGCGAAGTGCCGCACACTGTGCTGCAAAGCCACTCATAAACGCAAAGCCATGCAAATATTCCACTACCAATTTATTCACAACGCCTTGTTTGCCTCGGTTTTGCTTGCCGTGGTGGTTGGTTTTATTGGCACCTACATTGTGGCGCGGCGTTTGGTGTTTTTGAGCGGCGGCATCACCCACGCTTCTTTTGGCGGTATTGGCCTGGGATGGTATTTGGGCATAAGCCCAATATTGGGAGCGGCTATATTTGCTGTGCTGTCGGCCCTAGGGTTTGAGGCCATCACCCGTCGTCGCACGCTGCGCGAGGATTCGGCTATTGGATTGCTGTGGGCGTTGGGTATGGCCATGGGTGTGTTTTTCGTGTTCCTCACTCCCGGCTATGCGCCCAACCTTATGTCGTATCTGTTTGGTAATATACTAACCATATCGCACACTGATATTACTCTACTACTGGCCTTGGTTGTGGCTGTAGGGCTATTTTTTGCGCTATTCTATCGACCCATTCTTTTTGTTGCTTTTGATTCTCGTTACGCAATGTCGCAACGACCTACGGGGGCAATGCTCATCGACTATGTGCTAAAAATATTGGTTGCCCTATCCATAGTGTTTTCCATCAGAGCCGTGGGCATCATTCTGCTCATATCGCTGCTCACCGCTCCCGCCAATATCGCCAATTTACTAACACGTCGCTTTTTACCCATGGTTGCTATCGCTGCGCTTACAGCCCTTTTGGCGTTGTTGATTGGTTTGGCACTGTCATACGGCCTAAACGTGCCTTCTGGCGCAGCGGTGGTGCTGGTGCTGGTGGTGTTGTATGTTCTTACGCGCGTTGCTGTTGGTATGCATAGAGTCGCTAAGTGCAGAAAACAATGAGTGCCAGTGGTTGATTGGCCACTGCGTAGTTGGCATTAGTTTACACCCTCAGTTTGCCCTCGGCCACAACGGTGGCTGTGCCGCCCATTAGGAGTGTTCCGTCGGGCAGTGTTTTTGTGGCTATAACCGATGGACGCCCCATGGCTTCGCCTTGAATAAATGCGCATTCAGCGTTGGCGGCAATGTGGTTGTGCTGTTTTAGGTAGTGCGCAAGCGAGGCGTTGGCCGTTCCGGTGGCCGACTCTTCGGGAATGCCATAGAGCGGCGCAAAGTTGCGCACGTGCGCCGTGTAGCCATTGTTGGCCATGGCAAACGGATGAATACTGACGGCTTCGTGTCGCTCGCAGATGTTGGCTAT
>JAFWUG010000113.1 GCA_017524185.1 Bacteroidales bacterium | reverse complement strand
TTCCACAGATAGAACGCATAGTGAAACGCAGCGCTGTAAGTGCCCGCATCGGTGAGCACGTACACGCGCTCGGGTGTGATAGCCTCAACAACCATCCCCTTAATATTCAGCGGAGCTACACTTGCGTAGTTTGACACTGTTGCGCGGCCTTGAGCTGATAGCTGAGCAGCAGGCTATTGGCTTTTTCCTGGCTGATGGACATCAACCGCCGCAGGTGCTGCTCGTTTAGAAGCAGGTTAAGGCAATCCTCGCAAACATGGGTGTTATGCGGATGTTCTGCCCCACAAAACTGCAACATCTTAGTGGGACCCTCGGTGTAAAGCCAAAGCTTTAGCAAGTCGTTGTATTGCCGCTGGTAGAGCGATTGCAGGTTGGAACCATCGTCGAGCACACGACCCAATTTTAAAAATGGGATATGCTCGCATGATAGCCCGCAACAGGCCAACATTTGCTGCTCTGGATTGATGTATATACCAGAGAAAAGATTATCGCAATGGCGTCAGAATTTTGGGAGCAATTGGAGTTAGCATCATTCTTTTTCTAAATTCAGATGCACAATATATTTTTTCTCTCCATGCTCAATTAGCGTAGGACTTTGCTTGCGATTTTTAAGCAGCACAAAGCATTTGCCCACTTGGGGCAACCTGTGCCATCCCAAATAGCCAAATGCACCGCCCGAACCAAATGTACGCACACCGCCCCTTAGTTCGGCCTGTTCCAATGGCCTCACCTTAACCTCGCTGCGATTAAATCTGAGTTCACCAATCACCTTTTTCACCACAATTTGCTCGCTATCGATGTACGTATAGCGGGGCATATAGGCCAAACATACGATGGTACAAATTATGAACAGGGCAGCCACAACCACCTCGGGCCACCATGGGCTACCATTTAAAGCCACGCGCCAGCAGAGCCAAGCGGTGATAGCAATAAATGCTAACGTAAATAATACGGCCAAAATGTCGAATTTAAAATGTTGTGTCATAACAAGTTTGTTTTAGTTGTTTGAAGGAAGTAGAGCATGATTGAAATGTATAACACATTTCTTGCCATTATACTCAAGCAACATCAGTTGCTCATGGGGTTTAGCCTTTGGGCGCAGAAGCACTGGACCATGTTTAGATGTGCTATATAGCCCAATTGCGCCCCAAAAGGCCAATCGGCAGCAAAATACCGATTAGTAGTCCCTAAGTCGCTTTTTTTTATTGGCATAACCTTTGTCTCACTGAGCGGGAACACCATTTTGCCAATCACCCCGTCCACAACAATGCAATCGTTCTCAGCATAGGTGCTTAGAGGAGGGATATACGCCGATGTGAACAGCGCAGGCAGAATCAACAAAACCAAAAATATTATGATTTTGGTACGCAGGCCAATGGAATCCGAAACGCTATAGACATCAACCATAGTTGTTTATAACCACTTGGAGCTACTAATCGCTGAAATTTTGCTACGCAAAAGTTATCAATACCATTGTTTTTCGCCTAATTTAGTTGCGTCGAGCCTGAAAACATATTTTGTATTATCATGCTCGACCATAACCATGTTTTGGCGATTTTTACCAGCCAACAAAATATATACTCGTCCATAATCCTTGAGTTTAAACCAGCCCGTATTGCCCCATGGTCCGCTTGAACCGTTGGTTCTAATGCTTCCATTTAGAGCATTAGACGGCAACGGTGTAATTTTACAATTAGCCAAAGGCAATTGCAACTTTCCTATGCCTTTTTTTACTGTGATATACTCGCCGTCAATCAGACTGTACTGCGGTATATCTGCCATAATAAAAAGCGTTACGGCTGCAATAATACCAAACGAAAGTATTATTTTCAGCCTGCTGGCTCGTTCAGTAAACTTATAGCAAAGAAAAACGCTCAGCCCAATGCATAGGGCTACAATGGAAAATGATATTATGTAGGTCATCTCGGTGTGAGTTTTGGGTTCTAGTTAATTTTTGTAATTGCCGCCAATGGCGGCTCGGATGCTCCCTGTTGGCACAGCCAATGGCCAAAGACCACTGTCCTGCCCCTTTGCCCCCGAACGTCTGCATCCCTAACGCCGGGGGCTGGCCAGCCTCCATGCGGCGGATGCCCGCGCAGGCTGTGGTGACTATGGCGGGCTTTATGGATAGCATAATGATAATCAAGAGTTTTATAGCACCTACACAGTATATATAGGTGTATCGGCTGCGTGGCTGCGTGGCT
>JAFWUG010000112.1 GCA_017524185.1 Bacteroidales bacterium | reverse complement strand
CATCGTCCGGGCGGGCAGCGCCGCCGCCAAGGTGGTGAAGCTGTAGGAATAGATGCTAGCCCAAAGGGCAGAGGAGATAAAGCAAGGGGGCATGTCCCCCTTGCTTTATTTTTGGTTTGCCCAGCGTTTATTGGCCATTCGCCCCCAACTACGTCGAAAGGCGGTGGAAGTTCAGCGAGGCGAAGGAATGCTGTCGTAAAGGCGCAATGGAGGTTGGTTGTGTATATGCTGGCAGTGTTGTGCAGTAGTTGCAGGCGCTCATCCGCATGGGTTTATAACGGATGCGCTGCTTTGCGTTTTTTAGCGAGGAGTGTATTGGGGTTACACAAAGAATAAGCAAACGCCGCAAACGCTTACCACTGCGCCAATCACCTCGCGTACCCTAACGCGCTGGTGGAATAGAATTGCGGCGGGTGCTATAATCAGTATGGGGGTGAGCGCAAAAAGCGTTTGGGCTATGCCCGCAGAGGTGTACAGCGTGGCCAGTAGCGACGCACTAACCCCAACGAATGGGCCAAACACGGTGGACCCCAGTGCGCACCACATTGCTTTGCGGTCGTGTAGGGCACGGTTGAGCTGTTGCAGCCCATCGCGGTTGAATAGCACTAGAACCAAAAAAAATCCTGCCAAACCGATATAGGCACGAATAAGGGTGGCGGCAAACGACATGCTGATGCTGATGGGCAAGGGGAGGAGTGCGCCTTCGGGCATCACATCGCCTGTAATACCAGCGGCGGCAAGCGATGCATCGTAGTGAGCCAGACCAATTTTGCTCAGCACTAACCCGAAGCCCTGACAAATGCCAGCCATGGCCGCGTAGAATATACCCCTTGGGGGCAGATTGAAACGCACCGCGTGTTGTTCGCCCTTGCTGTCGCCTTTCGAGAGTATCGACATGGCAATGCCGCTGAGCGTGATGAGCATCCCAGCAATGGCTTGTGGTTGCATCGATTCGCCCAGCAGAATGCGTCCTGTGATGGCCGCTGTTGGGGCCGATAGGGTCATAAATAGTTGCCCAAAACGTGAGCCAATATGGATATACCCCTGCATCAGGCAGTAGTCGCCCACAACGTAGCCCACAATGCCCGAAAGCACCAGCCAAAACCAAGTGGAGCTATTGGTGTAGCGTGGGTAGGGGGTACCCATTGTGAGCCAAATTGTCGCTGCCAAAAATAGCAGCGATAGCGTCATGCGCATTGTGTTGAATGGCAGCGAGCCCATACGCTTGGAGCCAACCTCGGCAAAAAGTGCCGTGAATGTCCACGAAAAGGCAACTCCAAGGGCAATCAGTTCACCTAAAAACATACGGCAGAGGCGATTATGGCTTCTAATGCGCCTATTTTGTGTTGTAACGCTATATTCTTACGCCCATCACCACCACATCGTCGATGCGGGGATTTATGCCGTGCCAATCGGATAGCGTGCGTTCAAGTATGTCGCGTTGCTCTGCCATGGGTTTTTGGTGTATTTCTAACAGCAGGGCGCGTAGGTTTTTGCTCATGAATTTACGCTTGTCGTGGCCTCCAAATTGGTCGGCGTAGCCATCGGAGAATGTGTACAGACAATCGCCCTTGCGTACCTCCATCTTTTGGGAGTTGAATGGCAGGTTGCCTTTTATATATACGCCGATGGGCATTTTGTCGGGTTTAAGGTGAATTACCTCGCCGTCGCGGATTAGCACCAGCGGATTGTTTGCGCCAGCATAGTCGAGGGTCATCTCGGTTTCGTCGAGTATGTACAGAGCCAAATCCATACCATCTTTGCTGGTACCCACATCGCCCGTTTGGTGCATCGAGCGTATTATCTTCTCGCGCAGCTGGTTGAGCAGCACGTCCGACTGTAGGTTGTTGGCGTTTTTGTTTATAATCTCGGCAATGCTCGACATGCCCAGCATGCTCATGAAACCGCCAGGAACGCCGTGGCCGGTGCAGTCGGCTACCACGCTAATTTTTTTGTTACCCACCTGGGTTATCACATAGAAGTCGCCGCTCACAATGTCGCGGGGCAGGTAGAGTATGAAGTTGTCGGGGAATACGGCGTTCACCGTTTCTTCGGGCGATAGCATGGTTTGCTGTATGCGGCTGGCATACTGTATGCTGCTTGTGATTTCGCGGTTTTGTTCTAGCAATTTCTCGCGCTGCGTTTCAATCTCCTCTTTTTGAGCCACCACCTCGGCGGTGCGTTCGCTAACAATTTTTTCCAGCCGTTCGTTTTCGGCAACCAGGCGTTTGGTGTACCACTTTATTATGCGCCATAGCAAGAGCGCCACAATGGCCACATAGAAAATGTAGGCCACAATGGTGCGATACCATGGCGGTAGTATTTTGAACGAATATGTGGCCTCGCTGCTTTCCACGCCGTAGATGTTGCGAGCCTTAACGTGTAGTGTGTAGCGTCCCTCGCTTAGGTTGGTGTAGTTCACCACGGTGCGGTTGTCCCAGCGGCTCCATGTGCGCTCGTTGCTGCCCTCAAGGTAGTGCGCATATTGGGTGGCCTCTTCGTGGTCGAAATAGGTGGCACTGAATTGCGCTTCGAGCGTGTTGTTGGCGTAGCTGATTGTGGGTATGTTGTCGCTGCTCTGTTGCGAGGTGATTCCCAGCGGGTGGGTGGGGTTAGCATAGCTGCCGTTGAATAGCACCGAGTCCTTAAACGTAATGCGCCGTATCAGCGCGTTGTAGGGCTGATTGGCGTAGGTGTAGGCTTTGTTGGGGTTGTAGCAAAATAGTTGGCGCTGTACGCTCACCCATAGCATGTTGTTGTCGATATGGGCAAAACCCATTGCCTTGTTGGGTAGGGCTTTGAATGGTGTTCGGTTCGACTGCCAATGCCCTAAACTGTCGGGAGCAATGTAGTTCACCCAGAATTGATTAAGGTCGGGTGTGCCGCTTAGCACAATGTAGCCTTTGCCGTTGGGAATGACGCGATCTACCATGTAGCCTTTCAGGTGGTTGCCCACCAAGCCTCCGGGCTTGAATGTGGAGGTGGTATAGTCGAAATGCATTATGCCATTGTGGGTTAGCACAAAAAGGCTGTCGTTGTGTGCAAATGGTTTTGTTTGGCCAACAAGCGTGCTGTCGTTGGTGAACGATGTAACTTCAAGCGTTTTGGGGTTGAGCATAATCAGTCGCTTGTTGCTGGTGTAGGCCCAAATGTTGCCCAGGTGATCTTCGCTCAAACGGTAAACCTCACCCGGTGAATTGTTGGTGTTGGGGATACATTTCTCAAATTCTCTAAACATTCCGTTGGGCTGCATGTCGGCGTAGTAGATGTTACTCGATGTGCCAAGGTATAGCCGCTGCGGGTTAAGTTTCGATTGCAGCAGCGACATGCCGTAGAATTCGTTTTTTACTTTCCCTAAGATGGTTTGAATCAGTTCTAGTTTACCGTTGCGCAACGTGTAGAGTCCCTCCATTGTGGTAACAATCAATTGGTTACCCTGTGGGGTTTTAAAATCGAGTATGGCCCAAATGTCATTGTTAAGAAGCTGCTCGAATTGGGCAAAGCCGTTAGTATCGCTGGTTTGGCGGAATAAACCCTTGTCGGTGCAAACATAGAGCGTGCCTTGGTGGTGGGTAATGCCTGTAATATAGCCATCTAAGCCGTGCTGATTGCCAAACATTCTGATTGGGCTATGCAGGTGCACCTTGGAGGGAATACCATCGGCAAAGGCGAGCCACAGCGGTTCGTGTCCTTTTTGTAGGAGCGATGTTATGTTGCTGCCACCAATGTTGGCGTTGGGCGAAAGCAGTTCGCACAGCTGCCCGGTGGAGTCGAACTCAGCGTAGTTGATCCAATCGGAGTAGATATAGCCTACGCCAATGTTGCCGTTGCCCACGTCTATAGGGGAGTAGGGTATGCCGTCGAGTGCCATGGTTTGGGCTATGATGCCCTGCGGGTCGAATGCTGGTTGGGCTTGCTGCGTGTTACGGTCGTAGTCGAATACACCCGCATTGGTGAACACCCAGTAGTGGTTGGCGGTGCGTTTTACAGCTCTGTATATGTTTTTGTGAAAAAACGTGCCGCTGCTTTTGGTGGTGATTGCTTTGCCGTTTTCCAGCAGCAACAGTCCATCCTTGTAGTTGCCCACCAGCAAATCGTTGCCGCATAGCGAGGTGATGAAGCTATTTGGCGGAAGCAGCGAAGTGGTCATGCTACTGTCGCTTTTTAGCGTATAGATGTAGCGTTTTGAGCAGAATAGCACATCGTCGCCATGTTGAATCAACGACAATATGCTGGCTATGTTGCTTGCCAGCGAGTCGGGCAGCAGGTGAGTGAGCGATGCGTACTCAAGGCTGCCGTTGGCCGTGGGGCGCAGGTGGCCAAAGTTGCCATCAAGCCCCACATATATGTCGCCGTTAGGCGTGGCTAACATTGTTGAAACGCGGCTTGGGGTTGCTATTTTTCTCCAATGGCTGCCATCGTACTCAAGTATGCCGTTATCGGCCGTGCCGAAGTATATCACCCCACGGCTATCCTGCGTTACGCACCAAACCTGCTCGGGCAAATCGAACTCGGTGGGAGCAAAGTGCGTAACCATGGGGTAGCCGTGTTGGTTGAAGCGCTGAGCCATGCCTACACCAGCGTTGACCACAAGGGCTAATATGCTTAACAATATGTGTTTACGGCAGATTATGGACATAAAACTTAGGGCGAGAATCAATATGTAAAGGTACAAAAAAGAGGGTTTAAGGGTTGCAAAAATGTTATTTTTAATACCATCTATTCGTGTAAGTTGTTGTAAATCAACAAAAAGTAATTTTGTGTATATTTTTTATTTTTCTTGCGTATATGCTAAAACGCATAAAGTGCCTATATTTAAGGTTTGCTTAAGGGGCTTTGCCCATGCATAAACAGATGAAACCAATGAATGGTATAAAAACACTGATAATCACGCTATTGCTGGTTGTCTCGGGGCTGTCGGCGCGCTTGCAGGCGCAGGACATCTACATGAACAAGGGTATATGCAACCTGACCCTGAACGACGACCTGCGCACCAGCATAATCACAATCGAGGGCGAGGCCGAGTTCTACTGGGATCAACTCCTAACGCCAGCCTATTTCGACACGGCTAAACACCTAAATCCAACCTATGTCGCAGTGCCAAAATCGTGGAACAAATGCCTCGATAGCAAGGGCGAGCCGTTTCCTACCTTTGGCTATGGAACCTACCGTTTGGGGCTGGTGGTGCCGCGCGGCTTGGAGCCTGCAACCTACATGATTAAGGTGAACACTATCTTCTCGGCCTATCGCCTATGGCTTGGGCGTTTGCTCATGGCCGAGGTGGGCGAGCTGGGTACAGCGCAAGAGTTAACCCGCCCCAACTATCGCAACGTGGAGATACCATTCACCATAGGGGCAGCCCAAAAGCCTACGGTTGATACAATCTATATGGTTATTCAGGTGGCCAATTTTCACCACGTGCGCAGCGGCTTGCACGAGCCTATTAAAATTGCCACCCAGCGCAACATGCTCCATGAGGACAAGCAGAGCCAATTCTACATCGTGCTGGTGGTGGGTATGTGCCTGCTCATGGTTGTTGTCTATTTTGTGCAAAGTATGCTCTATCGCACCGACATTTCCATGGTTTGGCTGGGCATATTGGCTGTGGCCATGGCGCTGCGCCTGGTCGTAACTGGCGATAGGGTGCTGACCGAGCTAATACCCAATATGCCCTGGGAGTTGTTGTTCAAACTCGATAACATAAGCGGATTCTGTACCGTGCCACTGTTTGCCTTGTATTTTCACACCATGTATAGCCGCGAGGTGCCCCGCATTCTCTATCGCATGATTGTGGCACTCGGACTAATAATAGTGCTGGCCGTTGCGTTGTTGCCCAACCGAATCTATGGTCAGTTCAAAACATTCTACGAGGTTTATGTGGGCATTACCGGTTTATATCTCACCCTGGGTGTAATGCTGTTGGCGGTTATCCGTAAGCGTCCATATGCTTTCCCCTCATTTATTGCTATGTTTTTGCTATTTGGCACTGCGTTCTACGATGTGGCTGCTTCCATGGATATGGTGGTGGTGCGCAACCTGGCCTCGTGGGGCGTGCTGTGTTTTATGGTCATACAGGCCACGGTTACCACGGTGCGCAACGTGCGCGTGCAGAAAATGGCCGATGGCATGAGCGCAAAGCTACAGCAACAGGCATCGGAACTGGAGATGAAGGTGGAGCAGCGCGTGGCCGAACTGCGTAAGCAGCAGCAAGAGCTGCTGGCCCACCAAGAGCGGGAGCAGGTTGAGAACTGGCGCAATGTGGGCGTGGCCCGCGTAAACGAGGTTATTGTGCAGTATAAGGATAACTACCGCAACCTATGCCAGCACACGCTTTCGGCCATCGTGAATTATATCGACGCCAAACTGGGCGACATCTATCTGCTCCGCGACAATGCCGATGGTACGCAGGAACTCGAGATGGTGGCCAGCTATGGCGTGTCGAAGGAGCAGCAGGAGGCCTGCCGTTTCATTCCCACCGACCACGGATTGGTTGGTGCATCGTTCACCCGCAACCGTGTGCAGGTGGTTAACGACCTGCCCAAAGGCTATGCCGAGATTGGTTCGGGCTTAGGCAATGCCCAGCCCGACACGCTGTTGCTTCAGCCCATGGAGTTCGACGGTCGTGTGCTGGGCGTTATTGAGCTGGGCGTGTTTGGCGAACTGCCCGAAAAGGCGAAACAGATGGTGGAAATGGCTGCCGGCGTGATTGCCGCCAACCTCAACAGTGCCATCATGGGCGAGCGTAACGTGAAGCTCATTCAGCAATTCGAGGCCAAAACGCAAGAAATGCGCGAGAACGAGGCGCGTATGCGCTCAACCATCGAGGACCTAGAGGCCATACGCGAGCAATACGAACGCCTAAAGGCTCACATGGAAAGCGACAGCTCGTCGGCCTACGGCGATTAGTCGCGCCGCACTACAAGCAACCTGGGGCCGATGACCAACAAGCGCAAAATCATCAACGATCCTGTGCATGGCTTCATCGCCATTGCGCACCCCTTGGTGTTCGACCTGCTGGAACACCCCTACATGCAACGTCTGCGCAACATAAAGCAGGTTGCTTTAGGCCATTATGTCTATCCCGGAGCCACCCATAGCCGTTTTCAGCATGCCTTGGGCGCATTGCATCTGCTAAGCTTAGCCATCGACACGCTGCGCCTGAAAGGCCACACCATTAGCCCCGACGAGGCCGAGGCCGCTGCTGCCGCCATATTGCTCCACGATGTGGGCCATGGCCCATTCTCGCACGCCCTGGAGCATAGCCTGGCCGAGGGCGTGGAACACGAAACCCTGAGCCGACTGCTAATGCACCAGCTCAATGCCCAGTTCGGCGGACGGCTCAGTTTGGCCATCGAAATATTCGAGGATCGCTATCACAAGCGATTCTTGCATCAGCTCATTTCGAGCCAAATCGATGTGGATAGGCTCGACTATCTCAAGCGCGATAGTTTCTACACCGGTGTAACCGAGGGGTCTATTGGCTCCGAGCGCATCATAAAAATGCTCAACGTGGTCGACGACCAGTTGGTGGTGGAGGCCAAGGGCATCTATTCTGTGGAGAAGTTTTTGATAGCCAGGCGTTTGATGTACTGGCAGGTGTATATGCACAAAACAGTGGTTGCGGCCGAGCAAACGCTAATTCAAATGCTGCGCCGTGCTCGCGCCATAGCGCAGGAAGGCGAACAGCTCGATGCTTCGCCCGCGTTGCGCTTCTTTTTGCAGAATAGAATCACCGCCCACCAGTTTGAGCAGGGCGGAGCATCTGGGCCTTTGGCCCGATTCGTGCTGCTCGACGACGCCGACATCATGGTGGCCGCCAAGCAATGGATGTCGCACCCCGACGTGGCTTTGGCAATGCTCGCTCAGATGCTGGTCCATCGCCGCCTGCCCGCCATCGACCTGAAGAATATCCCGTTTGAGGCGGAGCAGATTGAGCAGCATCGTCGCCAGCTTTGCGTGGCGCAGCCCGCCATTGCGCCCCACACCGACTATTTTGTGTTCTCCAAGGCTTTGAGCATCAGAGCGTATCAGCCTGGTAACGAGTCTATTAAGATTCTCCATAACGATGGCCGCTTGGTGGATGTGGCCGAGGCCTCCGACATTTTGAGCACAGGTGCTCTCTCCAACGAGGCAAAAAAATATATCCTTTGTTATCCAAAACGCTTAGTTTGACAGGTGTTTTGGCATTATTTTTGATAGTTCTAAGCCCGCTGTTTGAAGCGTCATACCGCCAACGTGAACACCATCTATGACCACCAATATCATTCTAGTAGATGACCATCCGCTTTTTCGGTTGGGCATCCGCATGACTCTCGAAGCGTCGGGAAACGTAAAAATTGTGGGCGAGGCCGAAACCAGTGCTGAGTTTTTCGAGCTCATGGCCTCGCAGGAAGCCCCCGATTTGGTGCTGCTCGACATTGTGCTGCCCGACATGTCGGGCGTGGAGATTGCCCAACGGCTTCGCAACGACTATCCCGATGTTCGTATCTTGGTGCTCTCGTCGGAAACAACCATTAGTGTGATTGAGCATTTGGTGGAGATTGGAGTGAATGGTTTTGTGGCCAAAACCGAACCCACCTCGCGCCTGATGCAGGCCATCGACACGGTGATGTGCGGTTTGTCGTACTATGGCTGCGACATCACCAAGATTATTCACGGTTTGGCCGTTTCGTGCGATGCCACCATCACCGCTGCCATCACCGAGCAGGAACGGCAGTTCCTGATGTTCTGCGTTGATGGGCTATCGCTGCAGCAGTTGGCGCAGCGCATGAACATCACCATTGAGCAGGCCGAGCAGATTCGCTTGGGAATAATGCAGCGAATTGACGTGGCCAACGACGTGGAATTGATTCGTTTTGCGGTGCGCTCGGGTTTGGCAACTATTTAGTTGCTGGGGGAGAATCGTTCAAACAAGCGGCATCTAATCCGTTTGCTTGTTTGAGGTTTGAGCCGAGTATTCTAGAATCACCTCGTCGGCCAGATAAATGTCGCTACGTAGGTATAGCCCTGTGCGTTCATCGTGCAGTCGCACGCAAGTATCGCTGGTGTAGAAAATCCTAAGTGCTTCGGTATTAGATATTTGCAGTTTTTGGGCAACACGCACCACAATGCAGCCTATTTGCTGCCAGAGAAGAATTTCTCGCAATGCTTTTTGGTTGGATTCGTGGTTCATAAAAGCTCGCTTTCTATGAATTTTAGGTGTTTGTCTGCGATGTTTTGTTTGATGATGCAAAGCTGATGGTTGGGTTGATGCTGCGCTAACCGCTTTAAGGCTGCGTCGATGTCTATATTACCCAACATGAATAGGCGTATTGTGTCGATAATTCTGTCGTTAGCCACGCCGCCTTCAATAAAGTCGTATTGTCGCCATAGTTCGCTACCGCTTCTGTTTGCGATGATAAACTTGAGCCATTCGTGATTGTAGTGCGGAAATTGTAGAAAGCGGTGGTTGTTGAGAGCCGCTTCTTTGTCAAATTCATATACATTTAGAATTGCTGTTTTTGAGCGTCTGTTGATAGCAGTTTGTTTGGCCCAGTCAATGGCCTGCTGTTTTAGTAGGGTGGTGTAGAATCCTTTGCCAAAATCTAGTCCGTCGCGTCCAATGCTACAGTTTGGTTTTTTAATTATCTGACATCCACCATGATACAGTTTCATTGTGCATCCGCCTCCCATCGGGTTAGTGTTTCTATTAGGCTGGAGGTTAGGTTTTCGCGGCTTTCGGTGTGCAGTGTGTTGTAGCACGGAATCAGGTATTGGTCTATCATGCCTATGGCACTCATGCGTTGGTACATGTCGGCGTGGCTAACGCCCATGTGGTTGGCCACATCTTCAATGCACGATGCTACAAACCCCATAACTATCTGGTCTTGTGATAGATGAATGAAACCGTCTTTTTTTATCTGAATTTACATGCGTTTGCTTTTTTGCAAAGTTAGTATATTGTTTGGTTTTGAGCCATGGCATAGGTGCATAGATGGCAAAAAAAGGGCTGCCCTTTGTTCAGGACAGCCCCTCTTTTTAGGTTGTTGTGGTTTACAGCAGTCCGCCGAAATCCACGTTGTTGCAGTTCAGATTGCGGTCGCCAAAGCCGTTGTCGATTTTGGCCACGTAGGGGAACATCTTGTTCTCACGTATCCAGGGCAGCGGATAGGCGGCCTTCTCGCGGCTGTAGGGGTGGTTCCACTCGGTGGCGAGCAGCTCCTGGGCGGTGTGGGGCGACATCTTCACCACGTTGTTCTCGCGGTCGGCCTCGCCGCGCTCAATCTCGCGGCACTCCTCCAAAATAACGTGCATGGTGTCGATAAAGCGATCCAGCTCGGCCTTGTTCTCGCTCTCAGTGGGCTCAATCATGAGCGTTTCGTGCACGGGGAACGAGAGGGTGGGTGCGTGGTAGCCAAAGTCCATCAGGCGGTGGGCAATGTCGCCCGCGTCGATGCCGTATTTGGCCTTGAACGTGCGCAGGTCGAGTATGAGCTCGTGGCCCACACGGCCAGTTGCGCCGCTATACACAATGCCGTAGGTGTCTTTGATGCGGGCGGCAATGTAGTTGGCATTCAGTATGGCCACCTCGGTGGAGCGGCGCAGACCCTCAGCACCAAGCATCATCACGTAGCCATAGGTGATGGGCAGCAGGTAGGCGCTACCCCATGGCGAGGCCGATACGGCGCTGGTTTGGGGCTTGTCGGTGATTTCAATCACGCAGTGCGAAGGCAGGTATGGAGCCAGATGCTTGGCCACAGCGATTGTTCCTACGCCTGGACCGCCGCCTCCGTGGGGCGACGAGAAGGTTTTGTGCAGGTTGAGGTGGCACACGTCGGCACCAATAAAGCCGGGGCTGGTGAGACCCACCTGGCCGTTCATGTTGGCACCGTCCATGTAGAGCTGACCGCCGTTTTGGTGAACGGCATCGCACAGCTCGCGGATGGCTGGCTCAAATACGCCGTGGGTTGATGGGTAGGTGATCATGGCGCACGACAGGCGCTCGGCGTTGGCAGCGGCCTTGGCCTTGAAGTCCTCCACATCGATGTTACCGCGCTCATCGCAGCCCACCAGCACAATCTCCAGCCCAGCCATGGTGGCCGAGGCGGGGTTGGTGCCGTGAGCCGAGGTGGGAATCAGCACCACATTGCGATGTCCCTGCCCCTGAGCCTTTTGGTAGCTGCGTATTACCATCAGACCAGCGTACTCGCCGCTCGCACCCGATGCGGCTTGGTGCGAAATCTCGTTTAGTCCGGTGATTTGCGCCAGTATCTTGTTCAAGCGCGTCATCAGCTCGTGGTAGCCCTTGGCCTGCGATGCGGGAACAAAGGGGTGTATGTTGTAGAACTTGGACCACGACAGCGGCAGCAGCGAGGCGGCCGAGTTGAGCTTCATGGTGCACGAGCCCAGCGAAATCATGCTCTCGGTGAGCGATATGTCGCGCTTAGCCAGGCGGTTGATGTAGCGCATTAGGTCGGTCTCGGAGCGATATTTGTTAAATATGGGCTCCTGCAAGAACGGCGTGGTGCGGGCCACGCAGCTGCAGATGGCGCAGCTGTTGATTTCTACGCTGTCGATGCGCTGAGCGGTTTTACCCGCAGCTTCGGCGAATATGGCCACCAGCGTATTCAGCTCATCGATGGTAACAACTTCGTCCATGCTCAGGCGCACGGTGTTGGCGTCGGCATAGAACAGGTTGATTTTTTTGTCCTCGGCAATCTTTCTAATAGCGTCGGCT
>JAFWUG010000012.1 GCA_017524185.1 Bacteroidales bacterium | reverse complement strand
GGCCACGGGTATGGTGTATTGCTTGGCATCGGCCACGCCCTCGATGCGGCGTATGGCATCGGAGTGCCCCTGGCTTACACCGCGTCCCCAAAATGTGTAGTCGGCACCCTGGGGCAGAATGCACTGCCCGAGCAGGCGCATCATTGAGAATAGGCCCGGATCCCATCCTGCCGAAATTAGGGCAAGATGGCCGTGCTGGCGGGCAGCGGCATCAACATGCTCGAAGTGCTGCGGGATGTTGGCGTGGGTGTCGAAACTGTCAACTATGTTGAAACGCTGAGCCAGTGCGGGCGATTGCTCGGGCAAATCGGTGGCCGAGCCGCCGCAGAGCAGCAGCACGTCGATTTGGTTTTGGTGGCTGTCTATTTGGTCGATGGGGCGAATTAGCGGGCTGCTGCCCGCATCGGCTGGGACGCGGCGGGTGAATATGGCCTGCAGCTGCATGTCGGGGTTTTGGGCAATGGCGCGTTCAACACCGCGTCCGAGGTTGCCGTAGCCCACAATGCCAAGTTTTATCATGCTTTGTAGATTTTTTTCGTTTATGTATGTCTGTAAAAAAAACTTAAAGCGGTCGGAAACCGATTATTTGTCGTACCTCCGATATGGTTTTGGCGGCGCTGGCACGGGCTTTTTCGGCACCCTGTGCGGCCACGCGGTGCAGGTAGTTGGTGTCGGCTATGATGTCCTCGATGCGCTCGCGCATGGGGGCGGTGATGGCAATGATGTCCTCGGCCAGTTGCTTTTTCATATCGCCATAGCGTATTTGGCAGCTGTTGTAGAGATCGTCGAAGTGTTTCACGGTGTCGGGTGTCGAAACGGCCTCCATTATGGTGAATAGGTTCTGGATGTAGTCGGGCTTGGGCTGATTGGGTTGCGTTGGCCCCGAATCGGTGAGGGCTTTCATCACCTTCTTGCGGATCACGTCGGGCGTGTCGGTGAGGTAGAGCGCGTTGCCCTCCGATTTGCCCATTTTGCCCGAACCATCGAGGCCAGGGATTTTTACTAGTTTTTGTGTGAACGCAAACGCCTGTGGTTCAGTGAAATAATCAACACCATAGATGCGATTGAAGCGGTTGGCGAATGTGCGGGTCATCTCCAGATGCTGCTCTTGGTCCTTGCCCACGGGCACCTTGGTGGCGCGGTGTATCAGTATGTCGGCGGCCATCAGCGTTGGATAGGTGAGCAGTCCGGCGTTTACGTTGTCGGGGTTTTTGCGCACCTTGTCCTTGAACGATGTGCAACGCTCGAGCTCACCTTTATAGGCGTTCATGTTCAGGAGCAGGTATAGCTCCACAATTTCTGGCACGTCGCTCTGCACATATAGGGTGCATTTGTCGGGGTCGAGGCCTGCGGCCAGATACTCGGCCAGCACCTGCCGCACGCTGCTGTGTAGGTCGGCGGGATTTGGGTGGGTGGTGAGCGAGTGGTAGTCGGCAATGAAGAAGAAGCAGCGGTGTTCATGCTGCATGGCTACAAAGTTCTTTAGCGCGCCCAGGTAGTTGCCCAGGTGCAGCTTGCCGGTGGAGCGGATGCCGCTCAGCACGATTTCGTCCATGGTTCAAAAATTTAAGGCCACAAAGGTAGCGAATATCGGGCAAAAATTTTGATATTTGGATATTTACCCGTAGATTTGAGGCTGTTTTGTTCAAACCTTATCACGTATATAGGCATGAAACGCATAATTGTTCCCATCGATTTCTCCGACGAGTCGGTGTATGGCCTCAAGTTGGCCATCATGTTCGGCAACAAATACGGCTGCACCATTGAGATGGTGCATGTGCTACGTCCGCTGGTGGAGCAGCATTCGCCCAGTCGTGGCGACGAAGTTAAGAAGCAGATCGAGCAGAAGTTGCAGGATTTGGCCAATATCTACACGCCTCAGCTTCAGAACGGAGCGCAGATTAGCTATATAGTGAAGCGTGGCAAGGTGTTCCAGGAGGTGGTGAACCAGGCCAAGGCTTTCGACGATGCGGTGATTGTTTGCTCAACCCATGGAGCATCGGGGTTCGAGGAGTTTTTCATTGGCAGCAATGCGTTTCGCATACTTACAGCATCCACCTGTCCGGTGATTACCATTAGGCATGGTGCCATGCACGGCGACCTGAAGCGCATTGTGCTACCCATCGACATCACCGCCGACAGTCGCCAGAAAGTACCCATGAGCATTGAGATGGCAAAGACCTTTGATGCCGAGATACACATTTTGGGCGTGGCCTCGTCGCAGGCCGAAGACATTGACCATCGTATAAAACAATATGTGCAGCAGGTGGCCGACGAACTGAGCAAGCATGGCATCCGCCATTGTATTGAGCATAGGCGGGGTGGCAATGTGGCCGATCTCACCATAAAATATATGGAAGAGGTTAATGCCGACATGGTGGCCATTATGAGTGAGCAGGGTATGAGCATTGCCGATTTTGTGCTGGGCAGCTATGCGCAGCAGATGTTCAGCAAAAGCCCCGTGCCGGTGTTCTGCGTAACGCCCCGCGAACTCTCGCTGACAGGGAGTTTCCGCACACAGGGATAGTTTTACTAATGCCCCAATAAAATAGCAGGGTTGCGCCGAAAGGAGCAGCCCTGTTTTGGTTTGAAACAATTTGATGTTGGACAGGGGAGGAAATCGACGCTGGGTGTCTCAAAAAAAATAAGAGCTGAAACCACCGTTGTTAGTGAGCTTCAGCGAGTTATGTATGCGCACGTTTGGTAATTGGCACTTATGTATGCGCACGTTTGGTAATTGGCACAAAAATTGTTACCTTTGCGCCGTCAAAAAAAACGTCATATACATCTTATGGCAAACGTAAAACAATCACTAAAAGTTACAGCATTAGCCACTAAAATTGCATTATTCTTTACGCTTATACTGTTCAGTGCATGTGGCGGGAATACACAGCAGTTGGCACAAGTTGTTGATAAACAGAGGGATTTGGTGGATATAGTGGCCAGTGGCAAGCTGGTGGCCGTGTCGGACTTCAACTCCACCAGCTACTTTGTTTATAAAGGTGAACCCATGGGCTATCAGTACGATTTGCTTCGCGATTTTGCCTCATACTTAGGTGTAAAACTTGAACTGATTGCCGAGAACGACATTGATAAGGCGCAGGCCATGCTGGAGCGTGGCGAGGTGGATTTGATAGCTAACCATCTGACAATCACTGCTGCACGTCGAAAACAATACTGCTTCACCAAGCCCATTGGGCAAACCCGCCAGATGCTCATACAGCGTCAGGGTGCAGTGGACGATGCAGGGCATGTTAGCTCCACCCTCGAGTTGGCTGGACGCATTGTTTATGTGCAGCAGAGTTCGGCATCGGAGATGCGCTTGCGCCATATAGCCGAGGAGATTGGCGAGGACATAAAAATAGTGGAACTGCCCGATATGGATGCCGAGCAGCTCATGGAGCTGGTGGCCAGCGGTGAAATCGACTACGCTGTGTGCGATGAGAATGTGGCCAAGGTGAAGGGCGAAACCCTCCCAAACATCGACTATTCGGTGCCGGTGAGCTTTATGCAGAATTTGGCTTGGGCTGTACGCCATACGTCGCCTGCCCTGCTGGCTCGCATCAACGAGTGGCTCGACGGCTATTTGCCCACAGCACATCATCGCAACATCAGGCATCGCTACTTCGAGAGCCCCACGCAGCGCCGTAACATGAATAGCGACTATTTCTACGTTACCGATGGACGCGTGTCGCAGTGGGATGAGTATTTCAAACAGTCGGGGCAGAAAATCGACTGGGACTGGCGACTTATTGCTGCCATAGCCTATCAGGAGTCGCGTTTCCGTGTGAATGCGGTTTCGCCCCGTGGGGCGAGCGGTCTCATGCAGCTCATGCCTGCCACCGCTGGTTACTTCGGTTTGGCCGATGACGCATCGCCCCGTTTGCAAATCGATGCGGGAGTGCGCTACCTGCGCTTGCTTGAGCGTAAGTTTGCCCATGTGCCTGCTAAGGAGCGCAAAAAATTTGTGCTTGCCTCATATAATGCGGGCTATGGCCATGTGTTGGATGCTGTGAAACTGGCCCAGAAATATGGCCGTAATCCCAATGTGTGGGACGACAATGTGGAGTATTTCATAGCTCACAAGTCGGAGTATGCCAACGATCCTGTTGTGCGCCATGGCTCGCTGCGCGGTGTGGAAACGCGTCGCTATGTGGTGGAGATAATGGAGCGCTATCAGCACTATTGCAACATTGTCGCCCTTTAGTTTTGGGCTTTATATTGTTCCGCTCAACGGGCATAAATAGAAACGAATGCTGGTGAAAAGCGTAAAAAACGCTATATTCGCCATTGCAAAAATGTCCGTGGATGAGACGATTGCAGTTGATGCTTATTGCCCTATTTGTTTGCTGCGTAGCACTGGCTCAGCGTCAGCCGCTACATAGTTTGCGCGTTGTTGCAAACAACAATGATGCTCGCCGCGCCGTGGGGCAGTATGTTTCGGTTGAACGTCTTGTGGGCGATACCATCTACGCCACCGCCAATCAAATTGAGTTGGAGCAGCTAAAAGATGTGGGGCTGTGTTTTGAATTGCTCCGAACTCCAGCACTCCCTATATCACGAGCCCTTGGTGTGGCCACAACGGTGGAAGAAATGGCGCAGTGGAATCTCTATCCCAGTTATGATGTTTATGTGCAGATGCTACGAGGGCTTCAGCGCGACTACCCGTCGCTCTGTACGCTCGATTCCATTGGCACTTCGGTGCTGGGGCGGCAGCTCTATATGCTGCGTATAACCAATCATAGCGACACATCGGGTAGTAAGCCCAAATATCTATATTCCAGCACAATACATGGCGACGAGTTGGTGGGTTTTGTGTTGATGCTACGCATGGCTCACTATCTTTGCGAGGGCTATGCTACCAACGACACCATACGACAGTTGCTCGATGCGGTGCAGATATTCGTCTGTCCGCACCTCAACCCCGATGGAACGTACGGCACCAACGATGCATCTATTTCTGGTAGGCAGCGCCGTAATTATAATGGTGTGGATCTGAACCGCAATTTTCCGCATCCAAAAAATAGTATCTCAGAGACCAAGGCGCAGCCCGAAACGCAGGCTGTTGTCCGTTTGGTACAACGGCACAATTTTGCCGCTTCGGTTGATTTGCATACAGGAGCCGAGGTTATTTGTTATCCCTGGGATTATTGGTATTTGAGCGAGTGGACACACCCCGATATAGATTGGTTCAAGCAGCAGTGTCGTGCTTATGCCGATACTGTACATGCTCATGCGCCCAGTGGCTATTTCACGCAGCACGAGAACGGAGTAACTCACGCTGCTTCGTGGTACCCCATTACGGGAAGTCAGGCCGAATATGTCAATTATTACTGTGGAGGAAAGGAACTTACGGTAGAGTTGTCCATAACCAAGACCCCTGACCCCAGTAGCTTGCCGCAGCTTTGGAATAGCAATAGGCTTGCGTTGTTGAACTTGGCTCAGGCTGTGCGCTATGGCATTAGCGGTACGGTATGCAATGCGCAGGGTGAAGCATTGGTGGCGCGTGTCAGCATAGTAAATCACGATGGCGATTTGGCGGGCGCAAGCACCGATGCGCATAGCGGTGCATTTCATCGTCCCATAGCTCCAGGTTCGTATCAATTGCTGGTAGAATCTGATGGTTATCTGCCTAAATTACATGGAGTTACGGTGTCAGATTTTGGGCAGATGGTTTATGCCAATGTTGTTCTCGAGAGGCCATCGGTGGAGTTTTGTGTGGTTGATGCGGCTGATGGTTCGGCTGTAGTCGGTGCGTTGGTGGTTTTGGGTAGCGACTCGCTGCGTACCGATGCGCGGGGGAGGGTGCTGTTTGCTCAGGTGCCGTGCTCATCGGTGTTTAGGCTATATAGCGTTGAGGCCGATGATTTTACGTCTGTTGCCGACAGTTTGGTGGTATCGAGCGACATGGTTGTGCGCGTAGCACTTGGTCGTGAGGCTGGCGATAACGATGAAACGCCCGAAAATGATAAGGTGCAGCACACAACAGGGCTAACATCGACGGATCAAATAGCGTCGATAAATCTGCGTCCGAATCCGTTCTCCACAACACTAACCATTGAGGGCGAAGGCATACAGCGTGTTAGCATTTATAGTGCTATGGGACAAAATGTTGCGTCCTTTGAGGTGACTAATTCGCTTGCGCAATGGCATCCCGATTATGGTTTGCCGCGCGGTATGTATTGGGTTGTAGTACAACACGATAGTGGGCGAACGGTGTATAAGGTTGTATATCAATAAAAAATAGTAACAGATAGGTGTTCAGTTTCAAGTGTTTCGTATTGTTAGGCGTGTTGTGCGCTACGGTAAGTCCTGTGTTGGGGCAAAATTGGGGTATTCCATCGCCTAAGCCCCGATTGGTGGTGCAGATTGTGGTTTCGCAAATGCATCCCGACCATTTGGCTCGATATTGGAATAGGTTCGGCGACGATGGATTCAAACTTCTGGTTAATAATGGCTTGAACTGTTCGCAGGCCAGCTATGGGCATCAGCACACTCAGGCCTACCCCAATTTGGCCTCGTTGGCCACTGGAGCCGATCCAGCAGTGCATGGTATTGTGGGAAATCGCTGGTATGCGCGGGCGCAGTCTGCAGAGGTGCAGGCAACGGCTGACCCCAAAGCGCAAACTGTGGGAGGTAGTTTTTCGCAGGGACAACATTCGTCTAAGAATTTGCTGTGCACCACGCTGGCCGATCAGCTGCGGCTGGCAAGTCCAAGTAGCAAGGTTATAGGTATAGCCATCGATGCGAGTTCGGCCATTCTAAGCACTGGGCATTGCGCCACGGGTGCTTTCTGGCTCGACACCGAGCGAGGGCGGTGGATTAGTAGCAATCGCTATGGTAGTGAACTGCCGCCGTGGGTCGATACGCTCAACGCTAAGGGGTTGGCTCTGCTATATGCGCAGCGCGATTGGCGGCTGCTCAATCCGCTGTCAACCTATGCCATTGCTGATACTATCGGTCTACGCGCACCGGCTCAAGTCAAACGTCAGGCCGACAAGCTGCAGGCGTTGGCGAGCGGTGTGGTTAGGGCGGGGCAGAAATCGCCCAGCAATCTCAGTGCGCTCATCGAAACGCCGTTTGGGAATAGCTATACGGTTGATATGGCCATAGCTACGTTGCTGGGCGAGGAGTTGGGGCTGGATAGGTACACCGATTTTTTGAGCATTACTTTTGGTGCGCACAGGAATATAGGTAGCAAATTTGGTCCCAATTCGGTTGAAATGGAGGATGCGTACCTACGCTTGGATCGCGACTTGGCGCATTTGCTGCGTTTCATTGATCAGCAGGTGGGGCTTCGCAACACGCTGGTTGTGCTCACCGCCGACCATGGCACGGGCAGTTCAACGGAGTGGCTCAGGGATGCGGGCATACCCAGCGGTAGTTTTAGTTCGTTGTTGGCTACTACGCTGCTAAACAGTTATTTGGGGGCTTTGCATGGCAAGGGTTCGTGGGTGCTGCATTGCCGCGATTTGCAGGTTTATCTGAATCATAAATTGATTGAAGAAAAAAAATTGAATCTTAGCGATATACGTCAGCAGGCGGCTAACTTTATGCTCGAATTTGGCGGTGTGGCGCGTAGCGTACCCGCGCAGATGCTGATGGGCTTTGCTCCTGACAATGCGCCCCTTGCACCGTTTCAGCGTAGCTACAATGCGCAGCGTTCGGGCGATGTGCTGCTTGGCCTCAATCCAGGATGGGTTGAGGAGGGAACAGGCATGGCTAGTGCCAACACGTCGTTTCAGCATCATGCCCGTGTGCCGCTGGTTTTCTGTGGCTGGAGGGTGCGCCACGGCATTTTGCATAATCCTATCGACATGCTACAGATTGCGCCAACGCTGGCTCGGGTGCTCGGCATTGAGCATCCAAACGGCGCAGCCGCACTTCCGGTGTTGGATGTTGTGCAGATGCTTGAGGATTAACTCGAAGTGGTTTATTTCTGCTTGTTTTGCGGATGCTCGGTGGTGTATTGCATCACGTGGCGCAGGCGTTCCGACATGCACGAGATGAGGCGACGTGTTTGTTGCATCGACTCGTGATCTACTTTGGCCTTTAGTCGGCCTGTGCTTTGGTCAATCTCGAGGTATTGCGCAATGTCGGTGGCCGAATAGCCAGTTAGGGCCGATACGTGTTGGCTCAGTTCGGCTGGACTTAGGTTGGGCTGAAATAGGCTGAAACTGTGCGCAAGCGATATGATGGCGGCTATCACCGATGGCTGTAGCATCAGCATGTCGGAACCATCGGGTGCGATTGGGGCTTTGACCCCAACGGGGAGGCACTCAAGACGGGTGTCGAATTCGTCTTCCAGCACGCGCACTTTGGTGCTTTCGAGTAGTGCAATAAGGTCGGTGATATACGGCTTGAGATGCGGCGTAGGCGATTCGCTGTTGAGGGTGTTCAGGCGGATGTAAAGCAGTCGTATCCATGCCTCAAGTTCCATGGCTGTGTACTCGTCGGGAGGGAGCGACGATATTTCGGCTTCAATTTGCTCGCTGAGTTGGTTGAATCGGGCCGAAAGATCGCTCTCGGGCATGTTGTCCCATTCGGCTAGTAGCGTTTTGGCTGCGTTACGCAGGCCAAGTATGGTCATAATGATGCGGCGGACAATATCGATGCGTTCCATGGTCTGTTAAGTGGTTTGGGTATCAATTCTACGTATATGCGTCAAAAATTATTCAAGCCATGCCATATTTTTTTGTTCATATCGGCACAAAAACTACCTTTGAACCGTAAATTCAAAAAAACACGTAACGATATGGATAGCAACAGCAGCGAGCGCGCCCCTATGAGGGCCAGTGTCATAATTGGTATTCTGTTTATGGCCGCAGGTTTAGTAGTTTTCCTAAAAAATTTCGGTTTTTGGGACATTCGCTGGCACGAGATTTTTACTTGGCAGATGGTGCTAATAGTTGTGGGTATGTTTTTGCTCTGCGGTCGCGATAGCCGAAAGGCGGGCTGGGTGCTGATTGGCATAGGCGTTGTTTTCTGGATAGCCGAGTTTGTGCATCTATCCGAAACGCTACGTAAGTTGGTTTGGCCAGTTGTGCTGATGGTGGGCGGTTTGGTGCTTGTGATAGGGCGTCGCCGAACTGACGGTGCGTCTGATGTTGAGGTGATTGGCGGCGCGGTCAATGATTCTGGCGAAACTGCCAGCACTAACCGTTTCAATGTGAGCTCTTCTCTTTCGAGTCGCAGCTATAAGCCAGTAACATCACACATAACGGGCGGTATGGTTCAGTGTACCATGGGTTCGGTGCGGCTCGATTTGTCGGCCGTGGAGCTCGAGGGCAACAGCGCAACAATCGATTTGTCGTGTGTTTTTGGGTCATGCAATATAATTGTGCCAGCCTCGTGGCGAGTGCAGTTCAACATGAATACGTTTATGGGCAGCGCGGTTGATTTGCGTCCCACTCCAACGCCACCCGCCGATGCACCGCTGCTTGTTGTTACAGGACGTTTGGTTACAGGCTCGTGTCGCGTAACCTTGTTGTAGCCCTCATCAAATTTATGCTAAGCCATGTTCCGCCGTTCCATAGCCTTTGTTTGTTCCGCGTTCATAGCGGTGGCCATGGTGTGGCCGGGGTGTGCGTGGGGACAATATTTTGGACGTAATAAGCCTATATACAAGAACATACGATTCAAGGTTTACGAAACGCCCCATTTCGACATCTACCACTATCTGCCCAACGACAGTTTGCTGAACAAGTTGGCGCAGAGTTCCGAGGTGTGGTTCGAACGGCATCGGCGCGTGTTTGGCGATACGCTTAGCAAGCAGAATCCCATACTGGCCTACAGCAATCATGCCGATTTTCAGCAAACCATCACCATTAGCGGTACGGTGGGTGTGGGTACGGGCGGCGTAACCGAATCGCTCAAAAATCGGATTATCTTTCCGCTCACCGAAACATGGGCGCAGACCAATCATGTGCTCGGACATGAGATGGTACATGCCTTTCAGTACGACATGCTTGTCAATCACGACTCCATGTCGCTCAACAACCTACAGGCCGTGCCGTTGTGGATGATTGAGGGCATGGCCGAGTATCTTTCCATAGGCTCTATCGACAACCAAACTTGCATGTGGATGCGCGATGCGCTGCTCAACGACAATTTTCCCACGTTGCAGCAGCTCACCACCGATATGTACACTTACTTCCCCTATCGCTGGGGGCACGCCTTTTGGGCTTTTGTGGGTAAGACATTTGGCGATAGCCTAATCATCCCCATTTTCCGCGAAACGTTGCTGAATGGCTATAACTATGCGCTACAGCGGCATTTGGGAATGGACGAGGCGGCATTGTCGGGACTGTGGAAATCGGTGGCCGAGGCGCATTTTTCGGCCATGATGCCGCAGAATCCGTCGGAGAATCCGCCTGGTAGCAAGGTGCTGTTCGAGCGTAATGCGGGCGAGGCTAACATATCGCCGTCGGTTAGCCCCGATGGCCGTTTCGTGGCCTTTTTCTCGGAAATGGATCTGTTCTCCACCGACCTATTCATAGCCCATGCCGTGAGCGGGAAGGTGCTGCATAGGCTGTCGCAGGTGGTGCGTAGCAGCGATGTAGATGCCATCAACTTTGTCGAGTCGGCTGGCACGTGGTCGCCCGATAGCCGCTATTTTGCTTTCGTTACATTTAGCCGTGGGCAGAACAAGCTCATGCTGGTGGACACCTACAACGATAGCCGCCAGGAACTGGGCATTGAGGGCGTACCCTATTTTAGCTATCCCGCTTGGTCGCCCGATGGGCAGCAAATTGTTGTGTCGGGTTTGGTCGATGGCATTAGCGACCTCTATAGCATCGACCTGCGGACCTATCGCACCACGCAGCTCACCCACGACCCCTGGTGCAACATACAGCCCGCATGGTCGGCCAATGGGCAAATGCTTACGTTTAGCACCGATCGCCCCACTGCGCACAACCCCAGCGGGAAGGGCTACAGTTTGGCCACGCTCGATATGGATTCTGGCCATATAGCCCTACTTGACGTATTTCCAGGAGCCGAGAACCTTAACCCCATGTTTTCGGGCAACAATGCCGATATTTATTTCCTCTCAAATTGCGACGGCTTTCGCAACCTATATAAGCATAACATCCATACGGGCAGCACTTTTAGGCTTACATCTATTCTGACAGGCATTTCGGGCATATCGCCGCTATCGCCTGCCATGAGCGTGGCGCGCGAAAACGATGAGATTTGCTATTCGCATTTCTATAATGGCAAATACTCTATATATTCTGCTGATACTATGGAGTTTACACCCGTGTCGGTGGATCCGCTTCAAGTACATCTGGCTGCTTCAACTCTGCCGCCGTTCAACAGTGCCGTGGAGGGAATTGTTGATGCGGGTTTAGTACCTGATAGCACACAAACCGACTACGTCTGCCGCACGGTGCCGTTTCGCCGTAAATTCAAACTCGACTATATATCGAACATCGGCATGGGCATGAGCGCGGGGCAGTTCGGAACGGGACTTGCAGGTGGTATAGAGATGCTCTTTAGCGACATAACAGGCACCAACATGCTCTATGCCGCCCTGTCGCTCAATGGCGAAATCTACGATTTTGGTGGTCAGGTGAGCTATGTCAAACAGCGCAAATACTTGGCATGGGGTGTTACGCTGGCGCATATTCCCATGTCGTGGGGGGCCTATGGCTACGATACGCTGGTGGCCAATATCGACGGGCAGGATCGTGTGTTGCACGACTATCAGCTGGTGCAATATCGCCTATTTCAGTCGTCGGCTGGTTTGCTGGCGCAGTTCCCCATATCCAAAACCCAGCGTTTTGAACTATCAACGGGATTGCAGCGGTATTCCTACCGCATCGATATATATTCCAACTACTATTTGGGCAACTTCTACTATGGCTCGGATCGGCACCGCAATGTGTCGCCGCCCAAGCCCATTTGGCTCGAACGCACGTCGTTGGCCTATGTTATCGATAATTCCGATTTTGGTTTGGCCTCGCCCATGCGCGGGCAACGAGCCTGGATTGGAGCGGAGAAAGCTTTTGGCGACTATAACTATTTTGCTGTGGGTGCCGATTGGCGTCGCTATATGTTTCTACGTCCCACCAGCCTTGCGTTTCGTGTGATGTATCGTGGGCGTTTTGGCCACTCGGATTTGCTCAACACGCTCAGCCCGCTCTATTTGGCCTACCCCTGGTATGTGCGCGGCTACAACGGTAATCTGTTCAGCCGTTACGACCCCGAGGGCATCACCAACATTGACCAAATGCAGGGCGACCAAATGGCGTTGGTGAGTGCCGAGTGGCGCATCCCGTTCACAGGGCCGCACCGTTTGGCGCTTATCCGCTCAAACATGTTGCTCACCGAGATTGCGCTATTCACCGATGCGGGCGTGGCTTGGGCGCAGAACACCCTGCCCACCTTCGCATGGCATCCCACCAGCCGCGAGCAGCATATTCCCTTTGTGAGTTCGGGCATAAGCCTGCGCGTGAACCTTTTTGGGATGATTGTGCTTGAGCCTTATATTGCTGTGCCCTACCAACTTGGCGGTTTCAAATCCATCAACTGGGGTATGAACTTTTTGCCCGGATGGTAGCCTTGGGTCTGCGTTTTTTGTGCCTACGGTTTGGTAATGTACGCAAAAATATGTAACTTAGCATTTTGTAAAACCTACCAAAAATACATTAAATGTCTGTAAATAAAGTAATTCTTGTAGGCAATGTGGGTCGCGACCCTGAAATTAGGGCACTCGAAAGCGGCACCAAATACGCCCGTTTCTCTTTGGCTACCAACGAGGTTTATCTTGATAAGCAAGGACAGCGTCAAACCCAAACTGAGTGGCATAGAATTGTTGTTTGGGGCAAACAGGCCGATACCATTGAGCAGTATGTTCGCGCTGGTAAGACGTTATATATCGAGGGACGTTTACGCACATCGAGCTACGACAAGGATGGAGTGAAGCACTACACCACCGATGTTGTGTGTGATAGTTTCAAGTTTATAGGTCCTGCTCCCAGCGGGCAGGGTCAAAATGCTGCGCCTATTGCTCCTGCTGCCGCTGCTCCTGCACCATCGGCAGCTCCCGCAGCAGCAGCTCCATCGTTCTCTGCACCAATGCCTGAGCCCGACGATCTCCCATTCTAGTGCTTTTTCGGGGCATGTACTATTTTTCGTCCTGCCACGCTGGCCTTGGTCGTTTTTTAGTATCTTTGCGCACAACGCCACACCGTAGCCCACGGGCTATGGTGTGGAATGTTTTCACCAATAGCCACCGCTTTGGACAGTTTAGCCGATTATTTTGGGACTATAGCCACGCTGCCATTCACATGGACCATTGCCATTGAACTGGTGGTGCTCGTCGCTTTGCTTGCGTTTTCGGCCATGATGAGTGGTTCCGAGAGCGCATATTTCTCGCTGCTTCCCGCCGACCTTAAAGGTTTAGACAATGGCTCGATTCGTGGTGCGCGTGTGCTTCGCCTGCTCGACGACTCCGAGCGTTTGCTGGCCACCATACTGGTGTGCAACAATGTGGCCAATGTGGCTATTGTCATACTGTCGTCCACCATCACCAATGGGCTGCTCGACTTTAGCCAAGCACCGTTGGCTGGTTTCCTGTTCGAGGTGGTGATAATCACCTTTTTGCTGCTGCTATTCGGCGAGATTATGCCCAAAATCACGGCATCGAACCGGCCAGCATCGTTTGCCCAGCGCATGTCGCACTTGCTTAGCCTGCTGGTGGTGCTAAACCGACCGCTTACCAACCTGCTCATGCGCTCGGTGCGCCGACTCAACAGCAACGCCCCATTGGCCAACATCTCGCTCGACGAGCTCAACGACGCCCTCGACATGACCAACGCCGAAGATATATCCGACGACAAGAAAATACTCAAGGGCATTGTAACATTCGGAAACATTGAGGCCAACGAGATTATGCGCCCCCGTGTTGATGTGGTGGCCGTTGACTACGACACCACCTTTAGCCAGTTGGTGCAAACGGCCCTCGATTCGGGCTATAGCCGTATACCGGTGTACATGGAGTCGTTCGACGACATCAGGGGGATTCTCTATATCAAGGACTTGATACCCCATATTGGCAGCAGCGACGAGTTTCGTTGGCAGGAACTGATTCGCGAAGCCTATTTTGTTCCAGAGAATAAGAAAATAAACGATTTGCTGAGCGAGTTTCAGCAAAAGAAGATGCACCTGGCCATTGTTGTCGATGAGTACGGCGGCAACAACGGTATAATCACCCTAGAGGATATTCTGGAGGAGATTGTGGGCGACATTGCCGACGAGAGCGATGAGGAGGAACTACTTTATACTCAGATAGATGAGCGCACCTATCTCTTTGAGGCAAAGATACAGATTAACGACTTCTGCAAGGTGATGCAGTGCGACGATGAGGTGTTCGACAGCGTGCGCGGTGAGGCCGAAACGCTTGCAGGTCTTGTGCTGGAAATCACGGGGCAGTTGCCCGCCAAGGGACATCGGCTAAGCTATGCAGGCTTCGATTTTGTGGTGGACGCTGCCGACAATCGCCGAATAGAGCGCATAAAGGTAACCGTAAACCCCAGTCGTGATGCAAAATAGCCGTCGTTACATGCACATTGTTGCAATGCTTGTGCTGGCTGTGCTGATGGCCTGCGGCGGAGCCTATACGCCCAAGCCGCGTGGCTATTTCCGCATCGATTTTCCCGAAAAAGCCTATCGCACCTACGACTCCATCTATCCGTTTCGTTTTCGTCTGCCGGTGTATGCCAAGCTCACGCCCTACTCGAACAATGCGCAGGAGCAGAATTTTATGAATATCGACATAAAACATCATAAGGCTCGTATTCACCTGACCTACATGAATATAGATGGCAATTTGGATATGATGATTGAGGATGCCTTTGCTATGGCTTATAAGCATACGCAAAAGGCCGATGCCATTGACGAGCGTACCTATATCGATGAGCAGAAGCGGGTCTATGGCCTACTTTATGATATTAAAGGTAACTCGGCAAGTGCTGTGCAATTTTTCCTAACGGATTCGCTTAACCACTATATTCGCGGGGCGCTTTACTTCAACTGTCGCCCCAACAAGGACTCGTTAGCACCCGTGGTGCAGTTCATCAAAGACGATATTGTTGAACTCATGGAGTCGCTCGAGTGGAAATAGCTTAATTCATTTGCCTATGCCCATTGTGAAAGATACTCAAGTTGGCGATGTTCGTGTGTTGTTGTGGCGTATCACTGAGTCGGATTTTGAACTCCGCCAGATGCTCGATGCGCCTTCCATATCGCTTCCAGAGAACGCCCAGCGACGTTTGCAGCGCATGGCTGTGCTTTGCATCCTCAAGTATTGCAATTTGCCCATTCCGTACTCCTACGATAGGGACGGAAGGCCTGAAATTCCTAACGGCCCGCATATATCCATAAGTCACACACGCCGCTATGCTGCTGTGGCACTAAGCGCAAGTCGCGCTGTGGGTATCGACATAGAGCAGTCCGACCGCAATTTTCAGCGCGTTGCGCCTAAATATCTGTCGCACAGCGAGCAGGAGCAAATGTTGGAGCAGGAATGTATGGCTGCCACCTGGTGCGTGAAAGAAGCACTCTATAAGTTGCCTTGGCCTTTGCCTCTCGTGCTTTCGCGCGATGTTGAGGTGGACATTGCACCCTCGGCTTTTAATCAGGGCTATACTCATGCTACAGTGAGTTGTAACGGGGTTAAAACTCAGCTTCGCTTGGAGTTGGAGCGTATCGATGAGCATATTTTGGCATGGACAAAAATGTAGTCCCAGGAATGTTGGTGTACCAACAGATAGTGCAAGCACGGTACAACCGTAGGCCGTTGCTTGCATTGTTGCTCGACCCCGATAAATCGGCACAGCCGCCCAAGATAGCTGTACAGGCTGCCGAATTGGGAGTTTCGATGGTGCTGGTGGGTGGAAGTAGTGTGCAGGCCGATATGTGCTGTTATGTGTCGGCATTGCGCCAAGCAACGCAACTTCCTGTAGTGCTGTTTCCAGGCGATTGGGCGCAGTTCACTCCGCATGCCGACGCATTGCTCATGCCAGTGCTTGTTTCGGGGCGTAATCCCGAGTATCTTATTGGCCAGCATGTGAAGGCGGCAGTGGCCATAAAGGCCAGCGGCATGGAGGTGATGCCAACGGGCTATATGCTGATCGATGGAGGTAAAATCACTGCGGTGCAGCGGGTGAGCCAAACCACGCCCATTGCACCTATGGACGTAGAGCTGGCCGTATCTACAGCTTTGGCTGCCGAACTGATGGGGCTGCGACTTGTCTATCTCGAGGCGGGCAGCGGGGCGCATAATCCTGTTCCTGTTTCCATGATTTCGGCTGTGCGCAGTGCTGTTGAACTTCCGCTGGTGGTTGGTGGTGGCATACGTTCGGTTGAGCAGCTTAGTGCAGCGCTAAACGCTGGTGCCGACATGGTGGTGCTTGGCAATAGCATAGAGGCTAATCCCGAATTTTTGCATCAGGCTGCCAACTTCTTCCGATAGTTTAGGGTTTATATAATGCCCCAAAAACAAAAAGGGACACACCGTGCGGCGTGTCCCTTTGAGTGTCTGCCAAAGGGCAGACTATAGTTTGAAGTACGAAATCAAATCCTTAATCTTAATTGCTTGCTGATTCAAACTTTCGGCATCGCCCGACATTTCGTTGCTAGCGTTTGCATTGTGTTGTGTAACGTTGTTGAGTTGTTGTATGGCCGAGTTAATTTGTTGTGCGCCAGTGTTTTGTTCGTTGCTGGCGGCGAAAATCTCCTGCACAATTTGTGAGTTTTTCTCAATGTCGGGGATAATTCTGTTGAGCAGTTCGGCCGATTGCTCGCTCACGCTTACGCTCTCCTCGGCTAGGCCAACAATAGAATCGGCGGCGTTTTTGCTGTTCTCGGCCAGTTTGCGCACCTCCGAGGCCACCACGGCAAAACCGCGACCAGCCTCACCTGCACGCGCTGCTTCAACAGCAGCGTTGAGTGCCAAAATGTTGGTTTGGAACGCAATGTCGTTGATTATGTTGATTTTTTGTGCAATGTTGCGGATGCTTTCGAGGCTGTGGTTGGCCGAGTCGCCAACCTCTTTGATGTTGGCTGCTACGCTGATTGCCAGTTGGTTGGCCTGCTGGGCAAACTCTGCATTCTGCTGTATGTTGGCGGTCATTTGCTCCATGCTCGACGATATTTCCTCCACGCTGGCGGCCTGCTCGGCCGAGCCGCTGCTTATGCCCTGCGACACATCGTCGAGGCGCTGCGAGCTCTGGGTGAGGTTCTGCACATCAGCGTTGAGCTGCGATACGATGTTGGTTAGGTTGTCGCGTATTTTTTGCGAGGCCAGCAGTAGTTGTCCCACATCAACTTTTAGATTAACGCCTGTGGTGTCGATTTCAACGTTAAGGTGGCCTTCGGCCAGTTCTTGGGTTTTGCCAATGGCTTCGCGGAGCGGGCGCACAACGGCCACAGCCGAGTAGATGAATCCGCAAACAGCCACTATTAGATTGATTGCCAAGCCAGCGTAGTGGACAGCAGCGTTGCCATCGTAGAATTTTGTTTTGAATCCAACAACAAACATGATAGTTAAGCAACTAATCATCCACGCCACGCCTACTTTAGCGAATACAGAATTCTTGAAAAATTTTAGGATGATGAAAGTACCTAAAATAAAAACTCCAATAACTGTAATTAACTGGGTGAGTAACCAAGATGCCATAGATTTAGTTTTTTTTGTTTTATCCTTGGTCTTAAACTGATAAGGCTATGCTTATGTTGCGAAACTCATAGAGTTTTTTGGGGTATAAAGTGAAAAATCCGATATTTGACCCCCACAAATCAATACATTGATATGAGAACACGCATTGTACATTTCGTAATAGCAGCGGTGATGGTATGTTTGGCCATCTCGGCAAACGGCCAGCGTGTAAAGTTGTCGCTTGATGACATCACTAAGCGCGGAACGTTCAGAGCCAAAAGCGTTTATGGGCTTAGTTCCATGAACGATGGCGAACACTATTCGGCCTATAATGCCGAAGGTCAGATTGCTCGTTTTGCCTATACTACTGGGCAGCAGCAAGAGGTGCTGTTTAGTCCCGCCGAGTTTGCCTCAACCACTCCCGATCTTAAAAAGTTGGGTGCCTATGCGTTGAGTCCTAACGAGCAGTTGATGCTGCTTAGCACCAATGTGAACTACATCTATCGCCACTCTTTTACGGCTGATAACTATATCTATAATCTGAAAAACAAGCAGTTAAAGCGGCTGTCGAATGGCGGGGCGCAGATTAGCGCCACTTTTTCGCCCGATGGAAAGAAAATTGCTTTTGTGCGCGACAATAATCTGTTTATCATTGATTTGGCGAGCGGCAATGAGCAGCAACTCACCACCGATGGCAAGCACGGACATGTGCTAAACGGTTTAGCCGATTGGGTTTACGAGGAGGAGTTTGCGCTAACAAGTGCCTTTTGCTGGTCGCCCGATTCGCGTCGTTTGGCCTACTATCGATTCGATGAGAGTCGCGTTAAACTGTTTAATATGACCACTTTCGAGGGTATGCTCTATCCCAACAATGCCACGTTCAAGTATCCCAAATGCGGTGAGCAGAACTCGGTGGTGAGCATTCATGTTTACGACCTGCAAACAGCCTCTACCGTGCAAATGGACGTGGGCGATAACGACGACCAGTATATTTCGCGCATCAAATGGACCACAAACCCCGCCCAACTGTGCATGGTTCGGCTCAATCGTTTGCAAAATAAGGTAGATATATTGCTTGCTGATGCAACTAGCGGAGCTTCTAAAACGCTTTACACCGAGAGCAATCGCTACTATATCAGCGCAACCACCGACACCTATCCGTTGTTCACTCCCGATGGTAAAAATTTTGTAATCACCTCAGAAAAAGATGGTTACAATCACCTCTATCTGTTCGATATGCAGGGTAAGCAGGTGCGGCAGCTCACCACTGGAACCGACGAGGTTGTAGGCGTTTATGGCCTCGATGGCGAAGGCAAAACGCTATACTATCGCGCTCACGATGGTGCGCCAAGCCAAACCGCTGTTTGTGCTGTAACCCTTAAAAATGCGCAGGTACGTAGGCTATCTGAGCAAAAGGGTACTAACACTGCCAACTTTAGTAGCACATACCGCTACTATGCCCTGTACCATAGCAGCAGCACTTCGCCGCTCACGGTAACGTTGCATAATCATAAAAGCAAGGTAATCAGGGTGATGGAAGACAATCAGGCTCTGCGTCAGCGTTTAAAAGGCTACGAGTTGCCCACCAAGGAGTTTGTTAGCTTTAAGATTGACAATGATGTTGAACTTAATGGCTACATACTCAAGCCTTTCGATTTCGACCCATCAAAAAAATATCCCGTGCTGATGTATCAGTACAGTGGTCCTGGTTCCATCACTGCCTTGAATCGGTTCGAGGTGGCTTGGAACGACTATATTGCGTCGTTGGGCTATTTGGTTGTATGCGTTGATGGTCGCGGTACGGGTGGTCGCGGCGAGCAGTTTAAAAAGATAACCTACGGCCAGCTTGGCCTGCATGAGTCGGACGACCAAATTGCCACCGCTCGCTATCTGCAAACGTTGCCCTATGTTGATGCGCAGCGTATAGGCATTTGGGGTTGGAGCTACGGTGGCTACATGTCGTCGCTTTGCTTGTTCAAGGGTGCCGATGTGTTCCGTATGGCCATTGCTGTTGCTCCTGTAACCAACTGGCGCTATTACGATTCGGTTTACACCGAGCGCTACATGGGCTTGCCCCAGGATAATCCTTCGGGATATGACGATAATTCGCCCATAAATCATGTGGATAAGCTGCAGGGCAAATTGCTAATAGTGCATGGCACAGCCGATGATAATGTGCACTATCAGAATGCTTTGGCTATGGTTGATAGGCTGATAGCGGCCAACAAGCAGTTCAGTTTTTTCACCTACCCCGACAAGAATCATTTCATTCGCGGAGGTAACACCTCGCATCATCTCTACACCATGCTCACCAACTACGTGCGTGAGAATCTGTAGAACTATATTTTTCGCAAATCAAACTGTGGAGGCGCGATCAAATCGCGCCTCTGCTGCTATTTGCGCAACGGCTTGCCTAACAGTTCGGAGCAAACAATGGCCGTTGCCACGCCCACGTTGAGCGATTCTACGCCCTGCGCTGATGTGTTTAGCGTGGGTATATGCAGTCGGCCTTGCACTAGTCGTTCCACCTCGGGGCTAATGCCGTTACCTTCGTTGCCCATCACCACCACTGCGGGCATGGCAATTGACGCCGAATAGATGCTGCTGCCGTGCATAAAAGTACCGTAAATAGGAGTGTTTAGCGATGTTAGGATGTCGGGCAAAGGGGCGTAGTGCATCTGCACCCGTGCAATTGCCCCCATGCTGGCCTGCACCACTTTGGGCGCAAAGGCGTCGGCGGTGTTGGGGCTGCAAATCACATGTTCAATGCCAAACCAGTCGGCCAGCCTGATGATGGTTCCCAAATTGCCTGGATCCTGCACCGCATCGAGCGCGAGCGTTAGCCCTTGAGGATGGCTGATGGGCGAGGGCTGGGGTAGGCGAATCACGGCCAGCACTTCCGAGGGCGTGCTTAGCCCCGATATGCGCCCCATGGTGCGCTCGTCCACCACCAAACGCTGCGCAGCGCGTGCCATCAGCCTATGCTGCCATGTGGGCAGATGCAGCAGTAGTTCCACCTGCAGGGTCGAGCCAAGCACATCGTCGATTAGGCGTGAGCCTTCGGCCACAAAGCAGCCCTGCTCGCGTCGCCCTTTATGCTGACGTAGTGCCACTATCTGCTTTACTTGGTTGTTGGTGAGTGTGGATGGCATACCGGTGTGCGGTTTGGTGGGTGAAAGTTAATAGAACCGCGCTAAAATAGTAAATAGCTGCCATAAATTTTCGTTGAGCCACGATTTTGACGTAACTTTGCGATATTATACCGCCCACAAAATGCGTCCCTTAGCGCGTAGGTGTAGGTGGTTTGGCGCATGAACACGCACATACACGCATATCGGCAAAACTCATTGAGCGGCATCAGTATTTTGACCCGCATTGTTGGCATAGCCCTAATCTATGGCCTGTCGGGATGTAGTGCTACGCGCAAAATCCCCGATGGGCAGCATCTGCTCAACCGTGTGGATGTGGTTGTCGACGATGGACGTGTGAGCGGCTCCAGCCTAAAGGACTATTTGAGTCAGCAGCCCAACACGCGCGTTTTTGGCATGAAACTGCACATGCGCATGTATAATCTGCCGCGCCGTACCGAGAATAACAATGCCATTGGCCGATGGCTTAAACGTATAGGTGAGCCGCCCGTACTGCTCGATACCAACCTGGTGGCCGACGATGCCCACAATGTGCTGATGTATCTGCATAGCAAGGGCTATTACGCAGCCACGGTGAACAGCGATGTGCGATACAATGGTAAGAAAGCCAATGTGTTATACACCGTTCATGCCGATCGTCCCTACACGGTGGCCGAACTGAGCCAACAGATCGACGATCCCAATATCGATAGGGAGTTGAAGAGGCAGGCCGACCGCAGCGTGATAGAGCTGGGTGGCAATTTCGACATCGACGTGCTACAGGAAGAGCGAGAGCGTGTGGAAACGGCTTTGCGCAATAGGGGGTATTTCAACTTCAGTCGCACGCTGGTGCGTTTTGATGCCGACACTACGCTGGGCGACAGGCAGGTGGCTCTTCGTATGAGCATACGTCGCCCCATGGAATCCGACGGAGCGACTGGCTCGCCGTTTCGGCGATATTCCATCAATCAGGTGCAGATATTTCCGCGCTTCGACCCCATGGAGATGATGTCGAAGCAGGTGGTGTCGAATCTCGACACTGCTAGTCTGAATGGGATAGACTATGTCTATTACGACGATGCGGGCATTGAGTTTGACGTTTTGGAGCGATTTTGCCGCATCAAGCCTGGTTCAATGTATTCAACATGGCTAACCACTCGCACCCGCGACCGTTTGTCCACGCTCAAGATGTATCGCTATGTGGACATAAATTTCCAGGAGGATACGACACGAGCTGGTTTGCCCCCCGACAGCGGTTTGCTTAATTGCTCTATGCGACTAACACAAAACGTGTTGCAGATGTACAACATTGAGCCAGTGTTCACCTCCAGCACATCGGGGTCGGTGGGAGGCGAGGCCACAGTAACCTATCAGCATCGCAATCTGTTCAGGGGTGCGGTGGTGTTCGATGCGCGTTTGCGTGGTATGTTTGAAACCAACGCCGACAAGCAAAATGCCAGCCTCGACATCACGCGCAGCCGTTGGACGCGCGAGTATGGCCTATCGGTGGGCTTCAGTTTCCCGCGCTATATGGGACCATTCCATCGCCGCGATTTTATAGCCCGTAGCAATATCAACACGCAGGTAACAGCCTCCATGAGCTATCAGAACCGCCCGCAGTTCATCCGTACCATGTTGAGCAATCTCTATGGTTATACCTGGAGTTCGTCGCGCTTCGTTTCGCATGTTTTTAATCCACTGGAAATCAATCTGATACGCATACATGATATTAGCGGTGATTTTCAGGCACGTTTGCAGAACTCCATACTGAAGTATAGCTATATGGATCAGATTGTTACTGTGTCGAGCTATGGTCTTACGTTCAGCAATCGAACCAGTCGTCGTCCCAACTATATGTATTTGCGTTTCAATGTCGAATTGTCGGGCAATTTGCTCAGTGCGGCCTACAAGGCATTTGGCGCAAAGCGCGATAGCGTAGATGGTACGTACAAAATGTTTGGCATTGGCTTTTCGCAATTTGTACGCACCGATGCTAATTTTACTTTCACCCAAACTGTAAATCAGCGTAACTCGTTGGCTTATAGGGCATTTTTTGGGATAGGCATACCGTATGGCAATTCCAAGGCTTTACCGTTCGAGAAGCGCTACTATGCAGGTGGAGCCAATAGCATCAGGGCGTGGCAGGCACGCGATGTGGGTCCCGGCAGTGCCTATCAAAACGATCGCTATCCCAACCAAAGTGCCGATTTGCGCTTGGAGTTCAATGTGGAGTATAGGTTTAGGCTGGTGAGCAAGTTGGAGGGTGCGCTATTTGTCGATGCGGGCAACGTGTGGTCGCTGCCCCATGCCGATATTCCTGAGGCCGAAACATTTAGTATTTCGCGGTTCTACCGCGAGATGGCGGTTGGTTCGGGGTTGGGTTTGCGCTTGAACCTAAGTGTGCTGGTTATTAGAGCCGATTTTGGCTATAAAATCTACGATCCAGCTAAAAACCCCGACGAGCCATTTAAGCCTTGGATTCCTGTGCAGCACGATTTCTC
>JAFWUG010000111.1 GCA_017524185.1 Bacteroidales bacterium | reverse complement strand
ATGCAAGCAGGTGGAGGTTAATAGCATCGACACGCAGCCCTACGACATGGTGGTGTCGCTCAACCTGCTCAGCCAGCTGGCCGAGGGCATTATAGAGAGGCTGCGCAAACATCTGTCGCTCAGCGACTCACAGACAATCGACCTGTCGCAGCGCATACAGCAGGCGCATATCACGCAGCTACCTGAAAATAAATCGCTGCTTATCAGCGATATAGAAGAGGAATTCTACGATGAGCAGCACCGACTAGTAGGTAGCACGCCGTCGGTGTTCGTCAGCCTGCCGCAAAGTCCCCACACACAGCGATGGGATTGGGTGTTCGACACCCACTATGCCTACCGCGAGGACTGTCACACCACGCTCAAGGTGCAGGCCATAAGGATGTAAAGCCATGAATCCCAAAGTCAAAGGATACACCCTGGGCGCAATTGCCGCCGCCACCTACGGCATGAACCCACTCTTTGCCCTGCCGCTCTATAGCGCGGGCATGGACCCCCTGTCGGTGCTATTTTTCCGCTACCTGCTGGCATTGCCCATTCTGGGGGCTATGATAAAACTGCGCGGACGCAGTTTCAGGATTAGCGCCGCCGACCTGCTGCCGCTGATGGTGTTTGGCGTGCTATTCGCGCTCTCATCGATCACGCTTTTCAGCAGCTACCAGCACATGGACGCGGGCATAGCCTCAACCATGCTGTTTGTATATCCCATCATGGTGGCACTGATTATGGCCGCCCTATTCCACGAGCGGCTCACATGGCAAACCGTGCTTTGCCTGCTGATGGCCGTAGGCGGCATAGCGCTGCTCTACCGTAGCGCCGATGGAGCCACGCTGTCGCTTGTGGGCACACTACTGGTGATGGGCTCGGCTCTGGCCTACGCCATCTACATTGTGGGCATAAACAAGGGGCGGCTCAAGGAGATGCCCACGCTAAAGGTTACGTTCTACGTGCTCGCCTTTGGCTGGACGATATTCGCCGCACACGCTATCTACACTGGGCAACTGCACACACCCCCAGCCGCAAGCAAACATCTATGGCTCAATCTGATAGCCCTTGCGCTGCTGCCCACCATAGTGTCGCTGCTCTGCACCACCCGCGCCATACAGCTCATAGGCTCAACGCCAACAGCAATTCTGGGCGCGTTGGAACCCGTTACCGCCGTATTTTTCGGCATAGTGGTGTTTGGCGAACAACTCACCCTGCGGCAGGCCGTGGGCATGGTGCTGATTGTGGCAGCGGTGAGCGTGGTGGTGGCTGGCAAACAGTTCAGCACCTACATGGTGCGCCTCCGCAAGATGTTTCCACGTATAAACCGCAAAAACAACGCAAACAACTGATTATTATGAATATAGCTGCGCTTATACCCGCCCGCTACGCCTCAACCCGATTCCCGGGCAAACCCCTTGCCCTGATAGCCAACAAGCCCATGGTTCAGTGGGTCTACGAGCGCGTGGCCAGCGCATTTGACCACACCTATGTGGCCACCGATGATGAGCGCATAGCCCAGGCTGTTGGCGATTTTGGCGGACGCTACGTGCTAACCTCGCCTCAAGCCCGCAGCGGAACCGACCGCTGCGCCGAGGCCATCGACACGCTCGAACGCGAGCAAAACATTCGGTTCGATGTGGTTATTAACGTTCAGGGCGATGAACCTTTCATCAGCACCGAGCCGCTACTGCGCGTGGCCGCCTGCTTTGCGCAGCCCCAGGTGGACATTGCCACGCTGGTGAAACGCTTCGCCCCCACCGACGACATTTTCAACCCCAACACGCCCAAGGTGGTGCTTAACCTACAGGGCGAAGCCATATACTTCAGCCGCTCGGTGATTCCGCACATCCGTGGCGCACAGCCCAACGAATGGAGCAGCAAACACCTGTTCTACAAGCACATAGGCTTATATGCCTACCGCACTCAAGTGCTACGCCGCATAGCCCAGATGCCGCAAACGCCATTGGAGCAGGCCGAATCGCTGGAGCAGCTGCGCTGGATTGAGCACGGGCTACGCATAAAGGCCATCGAAACCGACACCGAAACCATAGCGGTGGACACGCCCGACGATTTGGAACGCGCTTGCGCTGAGGCAAAGCGGCTGAATTGGCTATAGGCAGATAATCTCGTTATGCTTGCAAGCTGGGAATAGTGAAAACCCAAACAACACAACAACGACGAACAATATTTTATCTATATAACAATTGGAAATCAGAAAGTTATTAAAATACAAAAGATAGACCAACATTAAAATGTAGGCCTTTTTGATAGTAGTTATATCTATAGCCAATTTCGCCGAACAGGCCAAACCCATCCAATATATATAGATTCAAACCAACAATGGATCTAAAATCCAAATGCGTGCCATAGGGAAAGGCAAATACATCTCTATATGTGTTGTATGGGTCATCCTTCAAATGCTCAATATTGGTTCGAGTACCACGAACCATTGGTGATGTGTAGCCACCCACGCTAAACGAAACATACGGATCTATACGTTTAGCTATAGCAAAATCTCCAAACAACGGTAAAACATGCAACTTTGCTCCTATACCATAGAGTATCGACGCAGAAAAGTGAGAAAGGACAATGCAACCAGTTGTATCAGCTCCAACCGCACTTTGTTCATGACCTGCAAGCCCTAAATAAGCCGAAAGACTTATAAGTGGAGTTATTCGCCTGTTATACTCTACCGTAAGCTGAACCTCGGGTGCATCCAGGAGATAAAAATTTTCTTCTTCTAAACTCTGAAGATGCATATTGTGATATGATACACCTACACGGAGTGAGTTATCGACGTCCTGTGCCTGAAGACAGTAAGGGAGCAGCAACAATTCCATCAAAACTACTACACACGAAAAAAGTCTTCTCTTCATGGTTTAAAAGTATTGGTTGTTTGTACAAAATAAATTGTTGTTCAGGGCGCAAAAATATGATATTAAACACAAGTTATATCCATTTCAACCTAAAAAATATAAACAATAACCCCAAAACAAACTATTTTAAGGTCAAACATAACGCACAAAACATGAACCACTGAAAATAAGCACAATAACATATACCATCAACAGATAACTAAAGCGCAACCGCGCTAAAATGGTCCTACGCAAAGAAAAAAGGTGGCATTGCGACTCACCATATCCCAAAAATTAGGTAGTTTGCTCCTCAAAAATCCCCTTTTTAGGGGATTGACCTCGCGGGCGAAAGTTAGGAACTTTGCGGCATCAGAACCATGTCGCAAAAGGTCATTCACATATCGTCGCAAGCGGCTATAATGCTGCTGTTTTCGGTGAGCACATGGGCGCAACGCAACTGCTTGGTTACAGGCTCTGTGCGCGACTCGTCGACGCATAAACCGCTGTCTTTCTGCACACTACTACTACAGTCGGAAGCGGGAGCGGGCTACGGCGTTAGTGCCGACGAGCATGGCCAATTCCGCTGCGCCATACCCACAGCAGGACGCTACACCATAACCATCTCATACATAGGCTATAAGACACAAACACACACGCTCAACCTCCAGCACGGTCAGCAGTTGGCTTTCGGCCTTAGCATAAACCCACAAGACATTGAGAGCGTTGTGGTTACAGCCACAGCCAGCAGGGAGCAGCTCACTAGCTCGTCGCGCATCGACCGCACGGCCATGGAACACCTACAGCCCACCAGTTTCAGCGATTTGCTGGCTCTGCTACCCGGCGGTCAAACCAGTGCACCCAACATGAGCGCAGCCAACACCATAGCGCTGCGCGAAGTACCCATCAGCAGCGGGCAATACACCACCGGCGCACTGGGTACGCAGTTTGTAATCGACGACCATCCCATTAGCACCAATGCCAACCTACAGGCCGTGGCCGATGATATTTCCACCAGCTTCGACTCGCGCAGTTCGGTGAATACGGGCGTGGATATGCGAACGCTAAGCACCGACAACATCGAGAGCGTTGAGGTGGTGCGGGGCATACCCTCGGTAGAATATGGCGACCTGACCAACGGCGTGGTGCTAATTCAGCGCAAAGCACGCGCCACGCCCCTTGAGGCGCGTTTCAAAAGCGATGAGTTTGGCAAGCTGATACACGTGGGCAAGGGCCTGTCGTGGGACGATAGGCAACTGATTGTGAACACCGATGCGGGTTTTCTCGATTCGCACCACGACCCCCGCGACCGCATGAACAGCTTCCGCCGACTGAACGGCAGCATCAGGATCGACAAACGTTGGGCTATGCCCAAGCACCTCACACTGAGGCTAAACGCCTCAGCCGACTACGCGGGCAATGTGGATGCACAGAAGAAAGACCCCGACATACTCACCCAGCCCGAAGACAATTTCAGCGCAAGCTACCATTCGGCTGGTCTCAAAGCCACGGTGCGGCTTTTGAGCGATGGCCAAAACGCATTCAGCAGCCTGAGCCTAACGGCGCACGCCAACGCCTCGTTCGACCGCATCGAGCGCACCAAATTTGTGCAGCTGGACCGCGACCGCGCTGTGCCAACAAACACCGCCGAGGGCGTACACGATGCCGCCATATTACCCTACAAATACAACAGCCAACTAACGGTCGATGGTAAGCCAATAAATCTTTTCGTCAGTCTGAAATCGATTTTTAAACTGGCCACCGGAGCCGCTACGCACCGACTGTCGGGCGGAATAAACCTAAAATACGACAAAAACATGGGGCAGGGACAGGTGTACAACCCCGCCCGTCCCATCAACATATACTTGGCAACGCGCCCGCGCCGCTACCGCGATATACCTGCCATGAGCCAGCTGTCGGCCTTTGCAGAGGATAGGATAAGCCTCGCCATAGGAACAACCGAACTACAGGTGCAGGCGGGCCTACGTGCCAATATGTTGCTGAACCTCAGCCATAACCACGCCATGCACGGGAAAATTTATATCGACCCGCGCATAAACATTCGCTACCAATTGCCGCACATCGCAGTAGGGCATAAACAACTGACATTCAGTCTGCAATGCGGTGCTGGAAAGCTCACAAAAATGCCCACCTTGGCTCATCTACATCCCGATCGACTCTATATAGACCTAGTGCAGCTCAACTATTGGCACAAAAACTCTGATTATAAGCGCATTAACCTACAAACATACATCGTTGACCGCACCAACCTACAGCTCCAGCCAGCATCGAACCTCAAGGGCGAGGTGTCGATGGGCATCGACTACGGGCATAACAAACTGAACGTTACATACTTCCGCGAGCGCATGGAATCGGGATTTCGCAGCACGGCCAGCTACAAGCCCTACACCTACACCAACTACGACGCATCAGCAATAGACCATGCCGCGCT
>JAFWUG010000110.1 GCA_017524185.1 Bacteroidales bacterium | reverse complement strand
GCGATTTTAATGAGAAACCAGGGTTGATTATTTCCAGTCGGTTGGAGTATCTGATAATTTGTATGGGTTGATTTAGTCTAAATGAGCAATGGATGAATGCGTTAACCAATGCCTCGCGTAAAGCATCGTTGGGCAGGTCGATTGGCGTGTCGGCCTGTAGATTGCCATTTTTCAGTTCAAAGCCCTTTGGCAGGTCGTCTTTTATGGCATTAAGTGCGCGGTTGACCAATAGTATAAGCGGTCCGCGCATATCAATAGTGGCCTCGAAGCGTTTGTTGGGGTCTTCTATCCACCTGTTGCCAGACACACGAATGTAATCTACCCGTAAAGCGGGCAGCAGGCGGCGCAGCGACATAGATTTGCCAAATACGACAAGCCCCGTATAGGTCAAAACGTAGCTGCCGTCTTTTTCCTTTTCGCAGGCTCTTAAAGCTAACAGGAGGTCTTTGTCGTTGTATGATAATTCCTCGGCATTGGGATTAACGTTTGCGCGTAGTTTTCTGTAGTAAGCTACGGCATTTTCATCAATATCATCGAGCGTAGCTCCTTTAATGATAGTGCTGTCGAAGCTCTCTGCCGAGGAATAAAAAAGCCTCATGTCGTCTTCGGTACATTTTTGGTCCGAAGCACCTATACGGCGGAAAGCCCCTTGCGGAAGTCCGCGTTTAATTATGTATATAGGCTTCTGTGATTCAGGAGCTTCGTTTATTTTTACCACAAGTACTGTTTTGCCCTCTACTACCTCTGTTTCTATTTGTGGACGGATGCGCACGTTGAACATTGAACTGCACTGAGTTATGAGGTCGTTTTGTATCTTATCTGGATTTTCGATATTCTCAGGTATATATATAGGAAGTCCATCTTTAAAACTTTTCCTAACAGCCCCCAGCAGCAGGTAGCCACCGCCTAAACCGGGCTCATTGGCGAAAGCACATATGGTTTCCATGATACTTTTGTCAATCTCGGATGATTTTTTTGCATCTATTCTGACATTCTCGTCAATAGAATTCAGCTGTTCGAATATTCCTTGTGCAGTTTTCATTGCATTATTTAGGTTTTAAATTCAGTTCATTCATTCCTCACCCCTTCGCCCCCTTGCGTTTCCCAAGCTTTTTAAACATCGTTTCAATTCGTTCGGGCAGCTTGCAGCATAGCGCAATGTAGAGCAGCAGCGTGCTGAGCCACAGCATGGCGGTGTTGAACCAAAGCGTGGGTATAAGCCTGTGCCCCAGCTGTTTGTGTGCGGAAAAAAGTGGCGCACGGCCTATGGTCGATGTGGGTGTAGCGTAAATGGGTTCGTAGCGGCGTACAATGCGGTCGGGCAGCACCGACACCTGCTCCACGCTCAGTTTGTTGGTTACCAGCTGCTCCAGCGCTTGGTTGTGGTGCTTGCGGCTGAGCTCAAAGGCCGATTGGCCAAGGGTTTGCGGCATGGCGTGGATGGCCGAGTCGCGCTGCTGGGCTATGCGTTGGCCCTTTTGCGCAAAGTGCTGCCGTAGTTGGCGTACCACGGTGGTGGTTTGCTCCAGCGAATGCTCGCTAAGCGTTTCGGGATGCAGCTCCGACAGGGTGGGGTAGGTGAGGTTGCTGAACGGGTAGTGCGTTTGCAGCTCGTGCAGCTCGTGGCGTATGATGCGCAGGTTGTGGCTCACCAGCAGCGCATCTTTCTTCAGTACAATGCTTTTGCTGCGCTGGGCTGCCGTTTCGTCGAGCATCACCTCGAGCTTGGGCAGTAGCAGGGTAGATAGGTAGTTGCAGGTGCTAAGCTGCTGGTTTATGTCGAACAGGTGGCGGTTGTAGCCGTTGCGGGCGAATTGCTGCACGCACAGCGCCTCGTAGCCCCAGCGGCTGGGCATCAGGTCGCCCACCAGCGGCACGTACTCCTGATGGGCTATGCGCTTGTGCAGCTTGTTGTAGGGCACAATCATGCCGCTAAACAGCAGCTGCGGCACCATCAGCAGCGGTATCATCACGTAGATGGCCACCGCCGATTTGAGCGAGGCCGACAGTATAAGCCCCAGCATGTTGGAGCTCAGCGCGGTGGAGAACAGCACCAGCCAGTGGCTCCAAAACATGCCCTTGATCTCGAGCACCCAGTTGCCCACCAGCACAAACACCAGCGATTGCAGGGCCGAGAACAGCAGCAGCACCAGCACCTTGGAGTTGATGTAGCTGCTGTAGCTTAGGTTCAGAAATTTCTCGCGGTAGAGCGTTTTGCGGTCCTTAACAATATCCTCGGCGCTGATGGTTAGCCCCAAGAAAATCATGGCCACAACGCTCATAAATAGGTAGCTGGGCAGATTGTCGTTGGCGCTGAAAATGTAGGCGTTGGGGTCGGTTAGCGTGCCGTGTATGTACTTGGAAAAATACCCAATGATGAGCGCCAGCACGGGAGCCGACAGCAGGCTAACGCCTATGAATTGGCGGTTGGCCAGCTTGCTCAGCAGGTTGCGGCGGAAGTAGATCCACATCTGCCGCCAGCGGTTGGGCGTGCGGAAATCGTTGGGCGGCAGCGCACTGGTGCCGTTGGGCATGTTGAACCGCCGTTTGCGCTCGATGTTGCGCTGGTAGATGGTGTACCACTCGCTGGGGCTGCGTTTGCGCTTGAGCGTGGGCTGCCCATGCTCGTCCACCTGGCGCGCCTCCACCACTTTCAGAATCACGTCGGTGCTCACATTGCCGCAGGTGGGGCACTCGCGCTCGTCGGCGTTCATCAGCTTGCCCATCCCTTTGAAGTAGCTCACCGCATCTATTGGGTTGCCCTGGTAGATGGGGTATCCGCCCTGGTCCAGTATCAGTAAGGCATCGAACAGCTTCAGCACCTCCGACGCGGGCTGGTGTATGTTGGCGAAAATAATCTTGCCCTTGAACGTTTGCTTCTTGAGCAGCAGCATCACCCGCTCCGAGTCGAGCGACGACAGCCCCGACGTGGGCTCATCCACAAACAGCACCGATGGTTCGCGCATCAGCTCCATGGCCATGTTGAGGCGCTTGCGCTGTCCGCCGCTGATGTATTTGTTGAGCGGCGAGCCCACTTTCAGGTGGCGCACATCGCTCAGGTCGAAATCCTGCAAAGTGCGCTCAACCGTGGCGTTCAGCGCGTTGGCGTCGAGCCCGCTGAAGCACAGCGCCGTGTTGAAGTAGAGGTTCTGATACACCGTGAGCTCCTCCACCAGCAGGTCGTCCTGCGGCACGTAGCCAATCACGCCCTCCAGCGGCTGCTTGTCGCGGTGCACGTCGTAGCCGTTGATATACACCGTGCCGTGCGAGGGGCGCAGGTTGCCGTTCAGGATGTTCATCAGCGTCGATTTGCCCACGCCGCTGCCGCCCATCACGCCAATCATCTGACCCGCATGGGCGTGGAACGAGCAGCGGTGCAGCCCCATGTTGCCTCCCCGGTGGCGATACTCAATGCTATCGGCCATGAACGCCACGCGGGGCTTGGTGGGGTCCTGGATGAACAGCGCCGCCACGCGGTTGTAGTAGATAGGGTTGATGCGCGGCCCACGAATCACTGCCCCAATGCTGAAAATATAGGTTCTGTGCGGCTTTAGGTTGCGGCTATTGATGAACAGCTGCTCCGTGCCGAAGTACTTCACCAGCAGCATGTTGGTGGTGGCCATACGCAGCACAAACAGCTGCCCCTCCATGTTGATGTATTGCAGATGCAGCGCGTGGGTTGTTGCTTCTAATTTGTTGTCAATCAGCAATATTGACTGCTGCGTGGGCATCTGCTCGGGGCTGTTGCACAACATAAAATCGCGCCCGCTGGCAAACTCCTCGGCTCCGATGTTGAGCCGCTGGGCAATGTTTTCCAAAAAGTCGATGCGCGATGCCGTAATCTGACCGCTATCGCCCATAAACTCAATCAGTTGTAGCAGCAGCCATAGTTTTTGCTGATGCTCCAGGTTCTGATTGATTTCTGCCGCCAGATCGTCAATAATCAGCGAATGGTCGGTGGCGTGCTCCGTTTCCTCGGCTTGAGCCTTGCGGTAGATGCGGATGTAGCCCTTGAGCTGTGTGATCAGCGTGTGGGTTTGCTCCTCGCCAAAATCGTGGTCCAAATAGCGCTCAAACACCTCAATGGCCTGCTGGTCGGCCTCGGCATCGTCGGCCACCACCATAAAGGCCAGCACCTGCATCAGGTATTGAAGTAGATTCTCGCTCATATCAAGGCTCAGCTCGTTTGTGCTACCTACAAAGGTAAGGTTTTTGCCCCTTACAGGCAAACCAACGCGCATGTTCTTTATTTTTTGTAGTTTATATTATATTGATTTTCAGTTGTTTGTGTTTATTTTGCCGACATTGGATGTATAAAAATCGAAAAAAATGGGTCATAATTTTTGGGATTGACATCAGAAAGCACTACTTTTGCACCCGCAAATAAGCCCAAGCCCAGGTGGTGGAATTGGTAGACACACCAGCTTGAGGGGCTGGCGCCGTCAAAAGCGTGCAAGTTCGAGTCTTGTCCTGGGCACTTTGCAACAGAAACCGTCTTCAATAGGGCGGTTTTCTGCGTTTATAGGCAGCGTTTCCTCACGTTGTACGGACGCGATTTATCGCGTCCTCAGCCACGTCCAAAAGACACCGTATTTATTGCGTTTGCGGTTGTAGGGCTGTGATATTATCGCAGCCTAAATGCATGTGTTTGTGGTGTTTTCGGTTGTACAGACGCGATTTATCGCGTCCTATCGCTCCCGCGCATTCGCTGGTTTGGCCTGTAGGAACACACCGCGTGTGTCCGAAATGCGCGTGTTTGTTGCGTTTGCGGTTGTAGGGGCGAATGATCATTCGCTCACCAATAACGAAGAAAAGGCGAACCCATAATGGATTCGCCTTTTCTTATCGCAGACACACACATGGGTGTGTCCCTACGGCTGTTGCGGTATGACAAGGGGGCATGCCCCCTTGCTTCTATTGTTTCACCACCTTAGCCACCGCATTGCCCACGCGGATGATGTACATCCCTGCGGGGTAGCCGCTAAGGTCGATGCTCAGGCGGCTGGCGGCTGAGCCTGCCGAAGCCCCGTGTGCTGGTACGCGCTGCAGCAGCTGGCCGCTGGTGTTGTACACGTGCACCTCGGCAGCGGTGTCTTCGGCAAGCTCAGGCACCGAAACCCACAGAACGCCCTGCGTGGGGTTGGGGAATACGCTCAGGGCATCGAGCTGGGCATCGAACAGGCCAGTGGTGGAGGATTTCGCAAACTCAGCCTTTACGCTCAGATTGGCCTGCACATTGGTATCGGTGCGTTTGGCCGTAGTTACCCCGTCGCTCCACTTCACAAACTTGTAGCCCTCGTTGGCCTTGGCCTCTACCTCGGTGCCGTTCTTTCCTTGTTGTACCGTCTGTGTGGCTTGACCGCTGATGTTGCCGCCCTCGCCAGCTGTGTAGGTTAGGGTGAATGTGGTGGGGCTAACTTCGCTACTTTTCTCGAACTCGGCCGTTACATTCAGGTTGGCCTGCACGTTGGTATCGGTTCGTTTGGCGGTGGTGAGTCCATCGCTCCATTTCTTGAACACGTAGCCGTTGTTGGGCTTGGCCTCCACCTCGGTGCCGCTTTGGTCTTTTTGCACGGTCTGTGTGGCATTACCTTGAATGCTACCGCCCTCGCCCGTAGTGTAGGTTAGGGTGTGCAGTGTCGTTAGGAACCAACCGCCCCATTTGCTTCCATCCCAATCTTCGTGGCCTTTGTAAGCCTCAATGGCATCGGTAAGATGCTTATTGACGAGTGGGGTGCCATCAGTATCAACCAACAGCAAATACCTTTCATAGGGTATGGATGCAAAAACGTAGCTTACTTTGATCGGCTTAGGGCCCAGTTTCAGTTGGTTAAGATTTGTGCAATTATAAAACGCACTTTCTTCAATCTCGGCTGCCATAGGTAAACTCGCGCTAACGAGTTTAAAACAGTACCTAAAAGCTTCGCGTCCTATAAAGGTTGCAGCAGGTAGGTTTATTTCGACAAGTAGGCTACAGCTATGAAAAGAATATTTTCCAATTCTGGTGGCTGCAGGAAGTTTCACTTCAGTGAGAGCAGTGCAACTATGAAACGCATAAGTACCAATGAGGGTGTCGGCTGGAAAGTTGATGTTAGACAATGCTTTGCATTCGTAGAAGGCATATCCACCGATTCTTTTGACCGCAGGTAGAGTAACATTAGCTAGTGCCGTACAGCCATAAAAAGCATAATTTCCGATTGAAGTAGCGGCGGGCAGATTTACTGTGGTTAGCGAGGTGCATTCCCTGAACGCATCTTGCTCCAAACTTTCTGCCTTGGGCATAGACACTTCCTTCAACGTGACATGCTGTTTTATAGTGATGCCAAACTGTTTCATGTCACTTAGCGTGAGTTTTTCGAGTTTGGTTAGCGTTTCATGTATGTAGGCCGCATCGGCTCCTACCAAGTCGCCGCTCACCACCTCGAGCTGGGTAATTTCGGTTGCTACCTCTCCGCTGAGTTCAATGGCAGCCTGTAATGAGTTGCCTTTATGCTCCGTAGCCTTGCCGTTCACCTTAATTTTTAGTTGTGTGGGTTGCTTGTCGATGAGCCATCCATACCACTCATCATCGTTGGAATTGCCATCGTTAATGGCCTTATAGTTAGCAACGGCTGCGGTGAGAGCAGAGTTAGTGAGTGCATCACCATTAGCATCAATCAGTTTCAGGAAGCGCGGGCTGGGACATCCTGAAAAGACATCATTTTTTAGGGTGGGCGGAGTGGCACTGAGCGATAAATAGCTTAAAGATGAACATCCGCTAAACGCACCATTGTCCATAAAAGTTGCTGCGGGCAAGCTCACTGCAATTAGCGAGGCGCAATCTTTGAATGCGTATTTCATTAAGCTTTCTGCCTTAGGTAGAGATATTTCCTTTAGTGTGGGATGGTTCTCAATTCTAATGTTAAACTGCTCCGCTCCGCTGAGTATAAGTCGCTCCAAATTAGTTAGCGAGCCCACTAAGTATAGAGCGTCGGTACCTATCAGGTCGCCGCTCACCACCTCGAGTTGGGCTACGTTGGCTGGTTCCATGCCGCTATTCTCTATAGCCTTCTGTAGTGAGCCACCGGTGTGTTCTGTGGCCTGTCCGTTTACTCTGATTTTTATCTGTACGGGTTCCCCGTTTATTAACCATCCATACCATAAGTTGTCGGTTATGTCGCCATCATTTACTTTTTTATAGTTGTCTATGGCCGTGCTAAGCTGTGTGTCGGTGAGCGGGTTGCCATTGCTGTCAATAAACTTTATGAAGCGCGGGCTGGAACATCCTGAAAACGTCATATTACTAATGCCTGTGGGAGGTTTTTGAGGTAAGTATATCGTCGAAAGTCCGCTGCAATTACAAAACGCACTTGAACCAATAGTTTTAATAGCGGGGAGGCTTACGTTAGTAATAGCCTTGCAATTATAAAAACTATTTTCGCCTATTGTGTTTGCCTTGGGAAGGTTTAGGTCTTTGAGTTTATTGCAACCATAGAATGCGTTAGCGTTAATTGAGGTTACATCTGGTAGGTCTATGGATATAAGCGTTGTACACCCCTGAAATGCCTTTCCTTTTATTTCAGTTATATTAGCCAGGCTAAGATATTCAATAGCGGAAAAATAATTAATACCTGCTACACTGGCTTCAACGGTAACACCATCTGTAATGATGAAAGTTTTTAATTTAGATAATGAATTTTTATTTTTTCCCAAATAGTTAGCATCGGCAGTAACAAACCTACCCGATGTGATTTTTATGCTGGTTATATTTTCTAAGAGTACATTAGATGTAGTGATGGCCGCACTCAACCCCTCTTGACCAGTAAGTGGCGTACCATCGTTTATAATCACAGTGAGGTTTCTAAGGGTTTGCGCCTGGGCAGCCCATGATGTGCATAGCAGCAGCACTGTTAGCAAGCAGCACCGTAGCGTAGCGAATAGGTTAGACATCAGCCCTTTAGTCCCAAATGTTGAGGCGTGTGTGTAGGTGGTGGTGGTG
>JAFWUG010000109.1 GCA_017524185.1 Bacteroidales bacterium | reverse complement strand
TTAAACCTGGCGTTGGAATCTCGTCCTGCATCTGCATTGCCCAAAAACCATCGGCCAGATAGTCGTGTTCGGTGGTGCTGTGCTGCTGAATGGCACCGTAGCCGCAGTGGTGGTTGGTGAGAATTAGGCCCTTGTCGGACACAATCTCGCCCGTGCAGCCGTTGCCAAAGATAATGATAGCATCCTTAACGCTGGGCTGGTTCAGGTTGTAAATCTGCTCGGCGGTGAGCTTGCAGCCCTTCTGCTGCATAACGTCAATGCCCTGTTGCGCAAGCAGATGCACCAGCCACATGCCCTCATCGGCTTTGGCCATTGGGGCGAGAGCCAGCAGTGCGCCTGCCAGCATGGTGATGATAGATAACTTTCTCATTTTGTGTATAGTGTATTGATTCATGTTGCTTTTTCGCCGGTGTAAATATACGCACATTTCTTTGTGCTTTGATGCAGCAAACGACAAAAGGTTTATTCGCTCCCACAAAGGACTGTTAGTATGAGACGTTTGGGCGATGTGCAGATAGTTTTGATGTTTGCGTAGGGTGGAGTAGCTTGCGTTTTTGTGGTGTTTTTAGGCAAAGTAGCTTGCATTTTTGTGATGTTTGTGGGCAAAGTAGCTTGCATTTTTGTGATGTTTTTAGGTAAAGTAGCTTGCGGAATTATGAAAAATATGTATATTTGTTGTTGAAAATCAATTAGTTAGTATGTGTTTGTCAGCGCCGTTCATTTTGGATGAAAGATGGAGGTGGAGGCAGTGCCGAGGTCGATTTTGTGTACACTATCGACGGATGCGCTATCCCCATCGAGGTGAAAAGTGGACACAATTCGCGTTTACGCTCGCTCCACGCGTTCATCGATGCTGCGCCGGTGGGCGTGGGTGTGAGGGTATGGTCGGAACCACTGGCAATCGATGAGGTGCAAACCGTTGTGGGGCATAAGCCATTTAGGCTCATCAACTTGCCGTTCTATTTGTTGGGTAACCTCGAAATGCTTGTGCGTCGTTATTTGTAGCACTTAACGTCTGTTCGTCGATGGCAAGGAGTATTTTATGCCGATAAAAGCGTAAATTTGCGACATCAATCTTATGCTTACAATGAACAGACGATTTACACATCTTTGCATGGGCTTGGCGCTATTGGCTACGACCGTTGGTTGCCGCACTGCGCAGCAGCGTAATGATAGCGCAGTTAATCTCGACTATCTAACCTACGCCACCATCTGGTTTCAGCGGGCTCCCGAGGCGCGGGCTCTCTACTATCAGGGCTTCAACACCGCACGGGCGCAGCTGCCCGCTCTCATTGCACAGGGCGATTCACGTCCCAAGGCCGTGATTGTCGACATCGACGAAACCATGCTCGACAATGGGCCCTTCGAAGCTCAAGAAATCATTGATGGGCGCAACTACTCCGACGAGTTTTGGCAGGAGTGGACCCTACAGGGGCGAGCTCAGGCCTTGCCCGGCGCCGTGGAGTTCAGCCGCTATTGCGACTCGTTGGGTGTGCAGGTGTTCTACGTGTCGAACCGACTGGCCAACGAGTTGCAGGCTACCCTTCGCAACCTCGATTCGCTCGGTTTTGCTTGTGCTCGTGCCGAGAACATCATGCTCAAGGATAGCACCAGCAGCAAGAAGGCGCGCCGCGCCAAGGTGGCCGAGCAGTTCGATGTGCTGATGCTCGTTGGCGACAACCTGAGCGATTTTGCCGACGTGTTCGAGCACCGTGGCGACGATTGGGGCTTAGCCCTTGTGGAGCAATATCGCCACGAGTTTGGGCGGCGTTTCATCATTTTGCCCAACCCCATGTATGGCGAGTGGGAGCGTAGCATGTATGGTTCCTACGGTCGTCCAGAGGCCGAAAAGGCGGCTTTACGCCGTGCTGCTCTCAGAGGCTTTAGGTAGGCCAGGCAACATATCAACAGGAGGGCAGGAGGCATTGAGCCACCGTGTCCTGCCTGAGTTTTTTTATTAACAATAGCAAAGCAGCGGTGCGTTTCCTGTTTGGGGTGCACCGCTGCTTATGCGTGTTGTTTGAGTGTTTGAAACTAGAACAGGAAGTCCATGTCGGCACCGGGCTGTAGTTCAAACGGTGCTTGGCCATGCTTGAATATACGTGCGGGCTTGCCCTTCAGGGTTAGCGTAGCGTTTTCGAGCCTGATGAGCGAGCCCTCGCGCAGGCCTACAACGTAGGTGTGCGGGTCTTCGGTGATGAATTCCATGATACGTTCCTCGCGGGTCTCGCCAGCATGTCCAGCGGGCGAAACATCGAGGTAGTGAGGGTTAATTTGGAATCGTACCAGATTGAAAGCCGCAAAGTTCATGGGTTCGGCAATGGGCATGTCGTTGGTGGTGCATATCGAGGGACAGGCCACGTTGGAGCCAGCGCTCCAGCCGCAGTAGGGTGTACCGCCCAGCACTTTTAGCCTAACGGTTTCAATCAGGTCGTGGTTCTGTATGGTTTTGAGCAGTTTGAACGTGTTGCCGCCGCCAACCACAATGGCCTCGGCCTCTTGCACCGCTTTTTTGGGGTTCTTATAGTGGTGTATCGATTCTACCTCGATGCCAAATTCGCTGAAACGACTTTGTACCTTCGATTCGTATTCATCGTAGCTAAATGTTACGGCTGCCCAGGGCAGGAACAGAACGCGTTTTATGCCTTTAAAAAAGTCCTGCATCTCTGCCTTGGGATGTTCAAGGTATTTTTCTCCAGCGTTTGTGGAGTTGCTGATTAATAGGAGTTTTACCATAGTTTATGGGTTGTTTTGTGATTATGCGTTGTTTGTTGCCTCATCGATGCGCAGGGCGCAGATTATGGCTGTGTTGTGTAGGTCGATGATTTTGAGCGAGTTGAGGGCTATGTCGCGCTGCTGCTCGAAGTCGTATTGGGCAAGCGTGCCGAATAGTTTCATAAAGTCGGTTTTGTGGTCGTTGCTCGTGATGGGCGAGGCGTGTAGGTAGAGCATCGAGTTTATTGGCATTGTTGTCCATTGATTGGCGAGCGGTATGCTCATCTTGTTGTTGGCGTAGAGCGATAGCAAATCGTCGCTGTAGCAGCAGATGGTGTTGTGCCTAATTGCTATGGTGTGCACTTCGTAGTCGGAGGTGCTGAGCAGGCGTGTTAGGGGCGACGAGGTCAGATGTTGTTGCAGCCGCTGATCTAGGCACTCTAGCGTATCGTCGGAGGGTAGGTTGTCGATGAATTGATGTATGGCTGCATCAATTAGGGCGGGAGTAGCGGCAGTGCTGTACTGGTGTAGTATGTAGGCCAGCAGTGTTTTGGGCGATTGCGCTATGGTTTGGCAGCGTAGGTGTAGCGATGGTGGAATTGCGTCGGCGGGTGGAACGATGCACCACATGCGGCTGAACGGGCAGGGTGGGGCGGTGAGTTGCGCCACTGCTGTGCGTAGCATACCGCTCGATGCCTGTAGCAGTCCTTGGTGCTGTTCGCTGAGTTGTTTAATCTGTAAGCGGTGGCGCTTGTTGTTGGAGTGCATGGCAATGAGCATAAATAGCAGCACCAGCAGCGAAATGGAGATACAGATGGTTAGTAGCCGGTTCAGATGCAACATACGGTTGGTGTCGGCCTCAATGCGGTTGCGTTTTTCGGCTTCGTAGTCAGCTTTTATGCGTTCGATATTCTGTAGTGTGATTACATCTAAAATGCTGTCGTTTAGCGTTTTGTATTCTTTCAGATAGGTGTATGCGGTTTTGTAGTCGTGTAGTTTTTCGTGCGCTAGGGCAAGGTATAGGTTGATGTCGCGGACGTTGTCGGTTATACCCAATGGCTGCATTATTTCTAACGCTTGGTTATATTCATCGATGCCTGCTTTTATGTTGCCCTGCTTTATGTAGATGGCGGCTATGTTCGTTTTGACTGTTGCCAAGCGGTAGTTGCTTTTCGATGCTTCAAAAATGGCTAAGGCATTGCGATGGTGCTGTAGTGCCTCGTCGTAGCGGGCAATTTTGGCGTAGAGCAACCCAAGGTTGTCCATAATTACGCCTTTGCCGAGGCTATGGCCTATTGAGTCGTAGATGTTAAGCGCAATAAGGTAGTTGTCTATGGCCTTGTCGAACTCCTTTAGCTCCATGTAGGCACTGGCAATATTGTTGGTTGCGCCTGCCATGTTCGACACATTATTTAGTTCTTTGTTTACATTATAGAAGTGTGAAAAATGCTCAATGGCTTTGGTGTAGTTTCCCATGTAGTATTGCACTTGCCCCAGGTTGTTAGTAACCATGGCAATACCGTTAATGTCGTTGCGTTGTTCGTGCAGGTCTAAGGCCCGCATGAAGTAGTGGGTGGCAATGTCGTATTTTCCTTTTCGCTCGTATGTTAGGCCGAGCATATTGGCCGTATTTGCTATTTCCTTTGTTGCGTCGAGGTGTTCCCAGATGCGCAGTGCGTTTGTAAAGTTGTTCAGTGCTAAATCTATATCCCCTTGCAGATAATAGATTCGGCCAATGCCATAAAAACTTTCTGCTATTCGATATTTGTGGGGCGAGCGTTCTACTGTTGTAAGCGACTGCTTGTAGTAGTCGAGTGCGCGGCTGTAGTTGCTGTTGGTGTATGCAATTGCCAACTTTCTCAGCAGGGTATGCTTGGCGGTGTCTGATGTGGCTGAGGCTAGCAGAGTGCTTAGGCTGTCTATGCTGTTGGCCTGAGCCAATGTGGGGGCAAGCCATAGCCAAAGCGTGGCGAGCAGCACAAGAGGACGTGGTGTTCGGTGGTGCATAGCGTTGGGTTGAGCCTAGTACTCCATTACAAACAGTAGCAAATATACGAAAAAATTGGACATGCAATGCCTCCAGTAAAATTTATATAGTTTGCTATCCGTTTGCTTATACGCCGTTGTGCGTGGTTGTGTTCTGCGTGTTTGCTATAGTTCGATGCGCTCAACGGGGATGCCCGCTCGCTGTAGCAGTTCTATACCGTCGGTGTTGCGATATTCGTCGCAATACACCACCCGTTTAATTCCAGCCTGAATAATCAGTTTGGCGCATTCCACACAGGGCGAGGATGTTACGTAGAGCGTAGCTCCATCGGAGCTGTTGCCCGATTTGGCCACTTTGGTTATGGCGTTGGCCTCGGCGTGCAGCACGTAGGGTTTGGTGCAGTTGTTGTCGTCCTCGCACTCGTTTTCGAACCCCGATGGAGTACCGTTGTAGCCATCGGATATAATCATGCGCTCCTTAACCAGCAGAGCACCCACCTGTCGGCGTTTGCAGTAGGAGTTTTTGGCCCAAATTTGTGCCATCTCAAGGTAGCGGCGGTCGAACTGAACCTGTCGCTCTTCTGACGTTGTGGTGGCTGTGTGCATACTATCAGAAAAAGAGCAAGCCCCCGCATTTGTGTGGGGGCTTGCGGGTGTACCCGGAGCCGGGGTCGAACCGGCACAGGGGTGAACCTACTGGTGTTTGAGACCAGCGCGTCTACCAATTCCGCCATCCGGGCCTGTGTTTGGCGCGGCAAATGTATGAACTTTTTCTCGAATGCCAATCGCTTGTTGCAAAAAATGTTTTGTATTTTTGTGTAAAAAACTTGATTATCAGATATTTGTGTTTGCGTAGTTTCCCTTCATTTCGCAGCGGCTCGATGCGGTTATTTTAGAGTTTGTTTAAATTTCAATTCGACAGTTTGTTAAGCATGAT
>JAFWUG010000108.1 GCA_017524185.1 Bacteroidales bacterium | reverse complement strand
TTCGAGTTATAAACAAGGTACGGCATTGAAAATCAGTGCTTTGCTGAAAAACTACCTCAAAGCTGTTGAAAACCTCTGGGGGGGGGGGGGGGGGGTAATTTTAAAAAATTGTGCGATACATTTGTACCCCTGTAGGCTTAGCCAGCCGCTGGCGTTCAGGGCTCGTTACAGGGGGCTATCTTCCATCTGAGTGTCACGGTGTATCGTATGGAAGCGGTACGCATAAGCCTCACGGTTCAGAGCTAAGCCAAAGCGGTTGCTGTAGAACTCGCCGAGGAAAACGCAACGAACCACCGCCAGGCTCGCCCCAAAGCAGCCCGGCAAAAAGCAAAGCCCATGGCTATATAACAAATGTAACCATGGCAAAAGGGCAAATTGTGCCGCACCCCCTGAAAGCGTGTCGGACAAAACATCGATAAACTTTACAACGATGAATAAGATTGAGAATATCCAGATTGAGGTTCTGAACGAGAAACAACTGGTTGATGTTAACGGCGGCAACTGCCCCCAGCGTGCAGGTTTTAGGGTTGGTGGATTGGACGGTACCCGTCGCAACCCCGAGGAGCCTAACAAGGAGGCTAACCGCTAATTAAGAGGCTGAGAATCATAAACAAAACTCCCTCGCCGCCTGAATGTACTGTGTGCATTCAGGCGGTTTTATGGGGAGGAATAAACCTCAAAAATGGCAACAAAAAACCTATCGATAGCAAACCTACTGACGTTCATGCTGCTGGCATTCGCCCCAACGACCAAAGCCGACGAGGGCATGTGGCTGGTGAATCTGCTTGCGCAGCATGGCATCGACGCCATGCAACAAAAGGGCTGCAAGCTCACCGCCGACCAAATATACAGCCTGAACCAGCCCAGCATCAAAGATGCCATCATTATTTTCGACAACGGCTGCACGGGCGAAATTGTGTCCGACAAAGGACTAATTCTCACCAACCACCACTGCGGCTACGGGGCTATACAGCAGCACAGCACCACCAATCACGACTACCTAACCGATGGCTTTTGGGCTATGCAGATGCGCGACGAACTGCCCACGCCAGACCTAACGGCCACCTTTCTAATACGCATAGAGGACGTTACCAGCCGTGTGCTTGCAAATGTGAACGAACAAATGGACGAGGCCGAACGCCTGAAAATCATCGACGACGAGGCAACAAAAATTGAAAACGAAGCCTCCGCCAATACAACCCACCACGCCGTGGTACGCTCGTTTTTTGGTAGAAATCAATACCTGTTGCTGGTTTACGAAACATTCAACGATGTACGCCTTGTGGGAGCTCCACCTTCGTCGATTGGCAAGTTTGGGGGCGACACCGACAACTGGATGTGGCCCCGACACACAGGCGATTTTGCCGTGTTCCGTGTGTATGCCAGCAAGGACAACAAGCCCGCCCACTACTCCACCGACAACGTACCCTACAAGCCCCGCCATTACCTTCCCATTTCCACGGCCGGATTCAATGCTGGCGATTTTACAATGGTTATGGGCTTCCCTGGCATAACCTCGCGCTATGCCACCAGCACCGAAGTGGAGCAAACAATAGGCATAGAGAACAAAAACCGAATACTGATTCGCGGTGCACGTCAGGAACTGCTACTCGAGGATATGCTGGCCAACCAATCAATCAAAATCAAATACTCCTCAAAATACGCCAACTCCAGCAACTACTGGAAGAATGCCATTGGCATGAACCAAGCACTGAAACGCCTGAATGTGATAGAGCGCAAGCGCAAGAACGAGGCCAAATTCACACAATGGGTGAACGCCAATGCCAACCGCCGCGCAAAATACGGTGAAGCCCTGCCAACAATTGAACATGCAGTGAGCAACAGCAACGACCTGCAACGCACCCTGCTATTCTACGAAGAAGCCCTTATGGACGGCGTTGAATTGCTGTCGCTGGGCTTCTATTTAGAGTACATGGAAAACGCCCTAACCGTAGGCGACGTGGCCGACATTGCCAACTACCTGAGGGAAACCGCACGCGCTTTCTATAGGGACTATCACCTACCCACCGACCAAAAAGTGGCTAAAGCAATGTATCGCCTGTTCTGCGAGCATATCGACCCAAAATTCCATCCCAATGGCTTTATAGGCCAGGCCGATATCGACAAGCATATAGACCACATCTACAAGAACTCCATGCTTGCCGACACCGTCAAACTGATGACATTTCTGAACAACCCCAACACCGACGAACTACTGGCCGATCCTGGATACAAAGAGTCGATGATGGTGCTGAACAAATACCGCGAACTGCGCACTGCGCTAAAACCCATATCATACGAACTGATGCGCGGCACACGCCAATTCATTGCCGGTACGCTGGAAATGAGCCAAGGTCAGCCAATGTATCCCGATGCCAACTCCACCATGCGCCTCAGCTACGGCGAAGTGAAGGGCTACTCGCCCCACGATGCTGTACAATACAACCACATCACCTACCTCGATGGCATGATGGAAAAAGAAGACCCCAACAACTGGGAGTTTGTGGTACCCCTCAAACTCAAGCAGCTCTATCAAACCAAGGACTTTGGCTCCTACGCCCCAAATGGCAAAATGCCCGTGGCTTTCCTCACCACCAACGACATCACCGGAGGCAATTCGGGCAGCCCAATAATGAACGCCCATGGCGAACTGATTGGCATAGCATTCGATTTCAACTGGGAAGCCATGAGCAGCGACATTGCCTATGAACCCGACCTGAAACGCTGCATCGGCGTGGACATCCGCTACGTGCTATTCATAATCGACAAATACGCCGGCTGCCACCGACTAATCGAGGAAATGACGCTCGTGGGCGACCGCGCCCCCACCGCAAACAAACGCAACAAAGCAGCATAAACACCTGGCCGTGCGCCCCAAAAATAAACAGCGTAACGCAACAACTTATTCACAATACGAAATGCACACATCACATTCTTCAGCCTCTCGGCACCATGCGCTGGCATGGCTATGCGCAATGCTCCTACTAACCCAAACAGCCCATGCGCAAAACGCACTACATGGCCGAGTGCTTGATGCCCAAACCGCCGAGGGCATACCCTTTGCCACCGTGGTGCTTTGCAACACAACCGACACCACGCTCAAACAGGCCACCATCACCGACCTCAACGGCGGCTACGCCTTTCAGAACATTGCGCCCAACATCTATCGGCTCCAAATAAGCTGCCTGGGCTACACCCCCATACACACCGAACGAGCAATTAGCGACGAACCAACGCAATGGCTCGACTCCATGCAGGTTGATGCGCAGCAAATTGACGAGGTGCGCGTAACGGCCGCCTACGGCCAAACAGCCAACCACAAAACCTATACATTCACCAATGCCGAAATAAAACAATCGCTGCACGGCCACGACCTGCTCCAGCATCTGCCCATGATTAAGGCCGACCCCGTAACCGGTACGCTGCGAGGCATAGGCAACAAAAGCGTGCTAATTCTGCTCAACGGCGTAACATCAACCGAGAACGACATCCGCATGCTACCCCCCAACACCATAAAACGCGTAGATGTGTACGACATTCCGCCCGCCCGCTACCAAAATGCAGCCGACTATGTGCTAAACGTGATAACCACCACCCTCGAAAACGGCGCAGCATTCGGTTTCGACCTGCACCACGGGCTAACCACAGGCTATGCCACCGACAATGCCTACCTGAGCATTGTGCGTGGCCACCACAAAATTAGCCTCGACTACAATTTAGACTATGCCAACCACCGCAACGGCATATACAACAGCAACTACGACTACACCCTGAACAACCAAACGCACTCGCTGCGCTACAACATCACCGAACACTTTGCCGACATACTGCACCAAGCACGCCTAAAATACGCCTATATTGATATTGACAAACAGATAGCCGAAATTACGCTTAAACCCAACCTAATCAGCGAACTCAGCGACATGACCGGCACAGGCCGCTACGAGCAGGACGGCGGTGCATATACCGAAGACCTCAGCACAACCCTGTTTGACGAATCGCGCACCCTGAACCCCGCAGCCGACATCTACTACTGGCGCAAGCTGAGCAGCAACAACGAACTATCGCTCAACATGGCCGCTGCACACTTCGGTTCGACACGCAACATGCACAGCAGCGAGCATAGAGATGCCGACCAGCAGCTGATCTACTCCGACACCCTCGACCTTCACAACACCAAAACAACCATTATTGGCGAGGCCAACTACACCCACAGCCTGAGCATCGGGCGATGGACCACAGGCTACCGTGTGCAATGGTCGCAAATGAACTCGCTCTACCACAACACATTTGGCAACACCGACTACTCCAGCTCGCAGCTACAGCAATATATGCACACCGAACTATCGGGGCTACTTGGGCAATGGAACTACTCGCTGGGCCTGGGAGCAACCCACATACAGGCCAACACGGGCTACGGCCAGTACAGCCAATGGCTATTTGCACCCCGAGCCGTGCTGGGGCGCGAACGCGTGCGGGTGATATACCAATTCTTTCCGCAAAACCCCAACATAGCCGACCTAAGCAGCAATACGCTCTACCTCTCGCGCCACATAGTGGAACGGGGCAACCCCAACCTACAAAGCTGCAATAGACACACGCTGCACGCTATAATCAGCGTGGCCGACAACCCCTATGTATATGCCGAACTCTATCCACAAATAGCCTACAACAACTCCCCCATTATAAAACGGGCAACAGAGATAAACGGCCAATACGAAATACAAGCCATAAATGCTGACATGGAATTGCGTACTGGACTGGTATTAGTACTCTCCATTTATCCCTTTGGCAACGAAATGTTGGAACTATTTACTACCCTAGCTACTAAGTATAATTTTTATAAAGTCGATCAAAATAAGCATGAAATAATAGAATTTTATCCTGTCGCAGGACTAATATTTCAACATAAACATTTCTTTTTCCAATACTCAATGGAAACAGGAAGGCAAAATCCCACCTACGATGGTTATTGGGCCATCACCCAAAACATCGAAAATCATTTCGTGGTTCAATATCAATTGGGCAGTTGGCGTTTCAAGGCGGGCGTACTCTATGCTGGCCTACCCTCTGCCGACCACAAGCGTATATCACTCATAGAAACCTCGCCCCTGCAATACTCCAGCGAACGCATGTTGCAGAGCAAGCGCAACATGATAACCCTTGGCATAGCCTACCATTTCGGCAAGGGAAAAGATTGGGAATATCGGCGCAAACTGAACAACAACGACCGCGTGGCCCCCACAAAATAAAAAGGCAACACTCCAAAATCGTAGATAACAAAAACAGGTTAGCTGGGGCTGTCTCCGTAACGGAACAGCCCCTATTTTTACGTTCCTACCACTATACTCTGCATATATCCGCTCAAACAACTATAAACCAATATCTTACAACACAAATCGCTCCTCAATATAAAAATATGGCGACAAAACGCTTTGCCGTATCAATTTTAACCAATATATTTACCGCCTAATCGATGCATCGATATGGAAACACTAAAACGCATTTGGCTGTTCTACTACGAGGGCTTTACGAGCATGACACCAATGGGTAAAACCCTATGGGTAATCATCATCGTGAAACTCATCATCATGTTCGCCGTGCTACGCCTCTTCTTCTTCAAACCCGCCCTGGCCAACTACAACACGCCCGAGGCCAAAAGCCATGCCGTAATCGAGAATCTTACCAAATGAAAACTAACAAAACCCAATAAACCAAGCCTATGGAAAGTTTAATCACCCTATCGCGGCTACAATTTGCCCTAACCGCGATTTACCATTGGCTATTTGTTCCCCTCACCCTGGGTTTGGGGTTCATAATAGCTTTTATGGAGACCAAGTACTACCGCACAGGCGACGAATTCTGGAAACGCACAACCAAGTTCTGGATGAAACTCTTCGCCATCAATTTTGCGGTGGGCGTGGCCACGGGCATAATCCTCGAATTTGAGTTTGGCACCAACTGGAGCAACTACTCGTGGTTCGTGGGCGACATATTCGGAGCACCGCTTGCCATTGAGGGCATTTTCGCCTTCTTCATGGAGAGCACCTTCTTCGCCGTGATGTATTTTGGCTGGGAGAAGGTGAGCCGCAAGGCCCACCTGGTGTCCACCTGGCTCACCGCCTTTGGCACCAACCTGTCGGCGGTATGGATTCTGGTGGCCAACTCGTGGATGCAATATCCCGCCGGCATGGCCTTCAACCCCGACACGGCCCGCAACGAGATGGTAAGTTTTGTCGATGTAGCACTCTCACCCGTGGCTATCAACAAGTTCCTGCACACGGTTACCAATGCCTATGTGCTGGCATCGATTGTTGTAATCGCCGTATCGGCTTGGTTTTTGCTCAAGAATCGTGAGCACGAGCTGGCCCGCAAGTCGATTCGCATAGCCACCATTTTTGGCGGCTTATCGCTGGTGGCAGTGATGCTCACTGGGCACACCTCGAGCACCAACGTGGCCAAGCTGCAACCCATGAAACTGGCCGCCATGGAGGGCCTCTACGAAGGACAAAAAGGCGCACCTCTGGTTGCAGTGGGTATGCTAAACCCCAGCAAAAAGCCCATGGAACAGGCTGGCCAGGAGCAAGACCCCTACCTATTCAGCCTCTCCATGCCCAAAATGCTGTCGCTGCTGGCCACCAACAGCACCGATGGCTTTGTCCCTGGCATCAACGACATCATCAGGGGTGGCTACGAGTTCACCGACATCAAGGGTAACACCTACATAGAGCCATCGTTTGAGCAGAAAAAGGCTCAGGGAACGCTGGCGGTGAATGCTCTGAAAGAGTATCAGCTGGCCAAAAAATCAGGCAACGACAGCCTCATGGCTCAAACGCGCAAAACGCTCGACGAGAATTTTAAATACTTTGGCTATCACTACATCGAAAAAGCCGAAGACCTTGTACCTCCCGTAGGGATTACGTTCTACGCCTTCCATATCATGGTGGCACTGGGCATGTTCTTCGTGTTGCTCTTTGTACTATACTACATCTACGGCCGCAAAAACAAGCTCGAAGACACCCCCTGGCTGCTCAAGTTGGGCATAATCAGCGTACCGCTGGTTTACATCTGCTCGCAGGCCGGATGGATGGTTGCCGAGGTGGGTCGTCAGCCTTGGACAATTCAGGATTTGCTGCCCGTGAACGCAGCCGTTTCGGGCGTTGCGGCAAGCAACGTGGCCACCACGTTTATTATATTCGCCGTGCTATTCACCGCCACGCTGGTGATTGAACTGCGCATTATGTTCACCCAAATCAAGAAAGGAGCATAGGCCATGGAACTTTTGAGCTTTCTACAACACTACTGGTGGGCAGTGGTTTCGCTGCTGGGAGCACTGCTAGTTTTTCTGCTTTTTGTGCAAGGACTACAGAGCCTGCTGCTATTCTCGGCCAAAACCACAGCCGACAAAGATTTGGTTTGCCAATATGCTGGCCACAAATGGGAAATCACCTTCACCACGCTGGTAACCTTTGGCGGTGCAGCATTCGCCTCGTTCCCGCTGTTCTATAGCACCAGCTTTGGCGGTGCCTACTGGGCCTGGATTGTGCTGCTGCTACTGTTTGTGATACAGGCCATATCGTTTGAGTTCCGCAACGCAGCGGGCAACATTGTTGGCCCCCGTTTGTTCGAAATATTCCTGTTCCTGAACGGAGCACTTGGCACATTCGTGCTGGGCGTAGCCGTGGGCACGCTATTCTCGGGCGGCGCGTTTGTGATGGAGAAAACAGCCATCACCGACATCGGCAATCCAGCCATATCATACTGGGCCAACGCCTGGAACGGCCTCGACGCGCTGGCCAATCCATTCAACCTGCTGCTGGGCTTGGTGGTGTTCTTCGCCGCCCGCACGCTGGGCCTGCTCTATGCCATATCCAAACCCGACAACGGCGAAATTGGCAACATCTGCCGCCGCAAACTGCTGTTCTCTGCGCTGCCATTCGTGCTGCTATTCGTGGCCTTTGTGGTGTGGCTATTCCTACGCACGGGCTACAGAGCCAACGCCGCCGGACAATTTGAAGCAGTGGACTATGCCTACCTGCTGGCTATGGTAGAAAATCCCTGGATTCTGGCTCTACTGCTGCTGGGCGTAGTGGCCGTACTGGCTGGCCTAATAATGCAGATTTTGGGCAAAATGGAAGACAAAAACTTCTACATTGTAGGAGCAGGCGTGGTGCTGGCCGTTTGGGCCATACTGATGTCGGCCGGTTTCAGCGGCAATGCCTACTACATCTCCACCATCGACCCACAAATGTCGCTCGATTTGGCCAACAGCTCGTCGAGCCTATTCACCCTCAAGGTGATGGCCGTGGTATCGCTCGCCGTACCATTTGTACTGGCCTACATTGCCTGGGCATGGCGCAAAATGAGGTAAATACCTAAGCACCAACAATAAACAACAGAGGGGGAGACCATTAGGTTTCCCCTCTTTTTTTATTACTCACGCAACAAAATCACTATCGTACAAACAGTTGGGAACACCCCCTGTCTAATTGTTCCAATCCAAAGCAAAAAAAAGCGCGGATATGCTCTTCAATGTACATAAAATTAACGAACACCCCACTTGATTTCCGGCATAACCAAGCGTCTCTTGTAGGTTACAAAATTACGATAAAGATATTCCAAAACCCCAGCCCTTCGGCAAAACTTTTCCTATATATTTACATCTTTTTCCGAAAATGTACCGTACCTTTGTTGTGCCAAAACATAAGCACTAAAACACAAACACCGTGGCCATCAACATCAACCAAATCACCAAAACCTTTGGAGCGCAAACCGCGCTCAGCAACGTTACGTTCTCCGTTTCCACGGGCGAAGTGGTAGGCCTACTTGGCCCCAATGGGGCTGGCAAATCTACCCTAATGAAAATAATCACCGGCTACATCAAGCAAAACGCTGGTAGCGTGGAGATTGACGGCATAGACATAGCACATAACCAACTGAACTACCGCAGGTTGGTGGGCTATCTGCCCGAGAGCAACCCGCTCTACTACGACATGTTCGTTAAGGAATATCTACAATGGGTGGCCAACATCTACGGGCTAAAAAACGGCACGCGGCGCGTGCAAGCCCTAATAGACCAAACAGGCATTGGCAACGAGCAGTACAAACGCATTGGCTCGCTCTCCAAGGGCTACAAGCAGCGCGTGGGCATTGCCCAGGCTCTGATGAACGACCCCGCCGTGCTGATTCTCGACGAGCCAACCACTGGCCTCGACCCTAACCAACTCACCGAAATACGCAGCCTGATTGCCGATGTGGCCGTGAACAAAACCATCATACTCTCCACCCACATCATGCAGGAGGTGGAGGCCATTTGCGACCGCGTGGTGATACTGAACCACGGCCACGTGATTGCCAACGGCACCACCGACCAAGTGCGAGCCATATCGAACAACCGCACCCAAACCGTACGCTGCGAATTCGCCTCACCCATATCAACCCACGACCTGCTGAGCATCCCCCACGTGGACAACGTGGAGCAAGCAGCCAACGGCGCATTCATGCTCTACTCGTCTGACACCGAGGATATTCGTCCGCTAATATTCCAACATGCGGTGGACAATGGCCTCACCCTGCTCACCTTGAACCAGGAAAGCCAGCGGCTCGAAGATATATTCCAAAGCCTTACACAATAGCCATCCATTGGGGGGCGACCACGTCTGCTGCCCGCCGCCACACATCGCCCCACCATGACCACCACGCAGCCAACAGCCCAACAAACCGAACAATCGGGAGTTAAACGCCGATTCGTCCTCAACCTACTACTGCTGCTGCTGCTCAACGCGCTGGTGAAACCCATGTGGATGTTCGGCATCGACCGCAGCGTACAAAACACCGTGGGAGCCAATGCCTACGGCATCTACTACGCGCTGCTCAACCTGTCGCTAATCCTCAACATGCTGCTCGACCTGGGGCTAACAGGCTACAACAATCGCGCCCTAAGCCGTAACCCATCGCTACTGGGCAGGCTCAGCAGCCGCATAGCCAGCCTAAAAACGCTACTGGCACTGCTCTATACCGCCATCACGCTCGTAGCCTTTGCAGCCATGGGCTATCAGCGTGAACATCTGATGCTGGTGCTGCTACTCATCGCCAACCAGTTCATGGCCTCGTTTATACTCTACCTACGCTCGAACCTCAACGCGCTACAGCATTTTGTAGCCGACAGCCTGCTATCGGTGCTCGACAAACTGCTGTGCATTGCACTTTGCGGACTGATGCTATGGGGCAACATAAGCGGATTTGAGGTGAGTATCTCCAACTTTGCCCTGGCACAATCGGCATCATACCTCATCACAATGATTGTGGCTGCGGCGGCAGTGGCCAAACTGGGCGCACAATGGCGTCGCCCCAACGCAACAGCCTCCGTGCACATGCTGCGCCGCTGCTGGCCGTTCGCCCTGCTAAGCCTACTGATGGCCACCTACTACCACATCGATGTGCTGATGGTGGAACGCCTATGCCCCAACGGTAGCCTGCAAGCGGGCATCTACGCCCAGGCCATACGCCTCTACGATGCCTATGCCATCTACCCCTACCTGGTATCGACCCTGCTGCTTCCAATTTTTGGGCGTATGCTCAAACAGCAAACACCAATAGGCGGATTCACAAACTTAGCCATGGGTCTGATACTAACGCCCGCCCTATCTGTAGCCCTACCCACCATCGTCTTCGCACAACCGCTAATGGAGCTGCTCTACGTGGCCCACAGCCACGAATCGGCGCAAACACTATCGCTACTCATGCTATCATATATATGCCTGGCTATCAGCTATGTATTAGGTACACTGCTCACCGCTCACGGAGCCATACGCCAACTCAATTGGCTATCGCTAGGTGCAGTAATACTTAGCATCGCCATGCAGCTAACGCTAGTGCCCTGGCTGGGCATAATAGGCGCAGCAATAGGGCGTGTTTGCGTTTTAGCCATAGTAGCCCTAACACAAACCGCACTCTGCCTACGCCTTTGGCCATTGCGCCCCAAAACCGCAGACCTACTACGCTATGCTGCGTTCGTAGTTCTTGGGACATCCACGTGCTTAGCCATATCGCACCAAACAGCACCATCCATAGGCTTTACGCTATGCGTAGCCATAGTTTTACTACTGGCCTTTGTTCTGCGCATAATCAAACTGCGCGACCTACGCCTACTGTTATAAACAATTAAAAATCAAGTAATTACACAAGAACCGCCGACTAACCAAGCGAAAAACTGCTAACTGCCATAACGAAAAACTGCCAACTACTACAACGAAAAACTGCCAACTACAACAATGAAAAACTGCCAACTACAACAATGAAAAACTGCCAACTACCACAATGAAAATACAATAAAAACCTATATATCAAACAAATACAATCAAAAACATATTACCTAAAAACGACAAAATATAAGAGCATTTTGGCCAACTTTAGAACAAACTACCATGTATTTCTAAAATAAACACCCAAAAATGGTAACAGCCTAACAAAAACTTCCAAGTACCACAACGAAAAACTGCCAACTACCACAACAAAAAACTGCCAACTACCACAACGAAAAACTGCTAACTGCCACAATAAAAATCTACCGATTGCCATAACAGAAAACTGTCAACTACCATAATAAAAAGAAAGAAAATAATTGTATATCAAATAAAAACAGTATATTTGCCGTGCGATAAAACGGCAATAAACAATGGATAGTTTTGAGACCTACAGAAACAGAATCGCCGACCAGTTGATACAAGACCAATTAGAAGCGGCTGGCGTGGTGGTAGTTCAAGGCGCAAAATGGTGCGGCAAAACCTCAACAGCAGCACATGCCGCTAAGAGCATTCTATATATGGATGACCCAAAACATCTACGCAACAACCTACACATAGCCGAAACCAACCCCGTTGCACTGCTCGAAGGAGAAACTCCGAGGCTGATTGACGAATGGCAACTTGCTCCACAGCTGTGGGATGCAGCCCGATTTGAAGTTAGCCGCCTCGGCGCACTGGGCAAACTCATATTCACAGGCTCTGCCGTGCCACCAAGCATGGACCAAATCACGCATACCGGCACCGGACGCTTCGGTTGGATAACCATGCGCCCCATGAGCCTATGGGAGTCGGGCGAATCGAACGGCAGCATCTCGCTCGAAGCAATATTCGACGGAAACGCCCGCGATGCAGCCGCTGCCGACATGAACGTCGAGCGCATGGCGCATATAGTGTGCCGTGGCGGCTGGCCACAGACGCTAAGAATGACCCCAAAAGCCTCACTGCTTCAGGCGCGAAACTACGTTGATGCTGTTTGCAACAGCGATATTATCCGCGTCGATGGCGTTGGGCGAAACCCAGCATTAGCACGGCATCTGATGCGCTCATTCGCCCGCCATCAGGGCGGACAGGTGCCTGTAAACACCATTGTGGCCGACCTCAAAGCAAACCACAAAACCGAAGCCTCAGAAGCCACAGTGGCCTCATATATCAACGCCCTAAAAAAAATCTTCGTTGTGGAGGACATGCCCGCCTGGAGCCCTAATCTGCGCTCAAAGACAGCCATACGCACAAGCGACACCCGCTACTTCGTAGATTCATCGATTGCGGCCACATCGCTTGGTTTTGGCCCAAAAGACTTGCTGGGCGACTTCAATACATTCGGCCTGCTGTTCGAAACGCTGTCCGTGCGCGACCTGCGGATATACGCCAACGCCATTGACGGTACGGTTAGCCACTATCGCGACCGAAACGGACTAGAATGCGATGCGGTGATACACCTACGCAACCAAAAATATGGTTTGGTCGAAATCAAAATTGGCGGCAACACCCTAATCGACGAAGGCGTGAAAAGTCTGAAAAAACTGGCTCAAAAGATTAACACCGACACCATGAACGAACCCTCATTCATGATGGTGCTCACCGCCATTGGCTCATACGCATTCAAACGCAGCGATGGAATTTGGATTGTACCCATATCCGCTTTGAAGCATTAATATAAAATCCTAACAATCAACACAAAGCGTACTCAAAAAGGATGCCTCAGCGGTCGATGTTCAAATATTGTTCATAAATAGACCAACAGCATTGCTATCTTAGTAGCACCGTTAGGCTATGCCTACGCGACCGTCAAAAACGCATGGAATGGGGATTTTGCGCCACAAATATGCCCATGGCCATAGGCACAATACGACACGTAAATAACAATAGGACAACATATAGCAATGGAAACCCAAAAGAGCAAAGAACAACCGTCGATGTTCAACTTCGACGAAGAGCCGCAGCCCGCTGCTGCACCCGCTCCCCCGCCCACCTACAGTTTCGACGAGGCCAACCGCGCCAGCATCGACTACTTCGGCGGCGACGAGATGGCCGCAAAGGTGTGGGTGAGCAAATATGCCCTGAAAGATTCGTTCGGCAACATCTACGAGCGAACCCCCGACGACATGCATTGGCGCATAGCCCGCGAAATTGCCCGCGTTGAGGCCAAGTATGCCAATCCGCTAACCGCCGAGCAAATCCACGAGGTGCTGGCCAACTTCCGCTACATTGTGCCCCAGGGCGGGCCCATGACCGGCATTGGCAATCAGTACCAAATAGCCTCGCTGTCGAACTGCTTCGTGATTGGCGAGTCGGGCAACGCCGACAGCTACGGCGCAATCATGAAGGTAGATGAGGAGCAGGTGCAGCTCATGAAACGCCGTGGAGGCGTGGGCCACGACCTGTCGCACATACGCCCCAAGGGCAGCCCCGTACTCAACAGCGCCCTAACCTCAACGGGCATAGTGCCATTCATGGAGCGCTTCTCCAACTCCACCCGCGAGGTGGCCCAGGATGGACGTCGCGGCGCTCTGATGCTCAGCATAAGCATAAAACATCCTGATTCTGAGTCGTTTATCGATGCCAAAATGACCGCTGGCAAGGTTACCGGCGCCAACGTGTCGGTGAAAATCGACGACGAGTTTATGCGCTGCGCCAAGGAGGGCAAACCCTACGTGCAGCAATATCCTATCGATGCCGCCAACCCCAAGTACCGCAAGGAGGTGAGTGCCGCCGAGCTGTGGAAGAAGATAATCCACAACGCATGGAAATCGGCCGAACCCGGCGTGCTGTTCTGGGACACCATACTGCACGAGTCGGTGCCAGACTGCTACGCCGATTTGGGCTACCGCACCGTATCGACCAACCCCTGCGGCGAAATTCCGCTCTGCCCCTACGACTCGTGCCGCCTGCTGGCCATCAACCTCTACAGCTACGTGGAGAACCCCTTCACACCGCAAGCCCGTTTCAACTTCGACCTCTTCCGCCAGCACGTGCACATTGCGCAGCGCATGATGGACGACATCATCGACCTTGAGGCCGAGAAAATCGATGCCATCATAGCCAAAATCAAGAGCGACCCCGAGAGCGACGAAATCAAGGCCGTGGAGCACACCCTATGGCTCAAAATAAAGAAAAAAACCCTCGATGGCCGCCGCACAGGCATAGGCATAACCGCCGAGGGCGACATGCTAGCCGCCATGAACCTACAATATGGCACCGACAAGGCCACCGAGTTTGCCGTAGAAGTACAACGCACGCTGGCCGTGGAGGCCTACCGCTCGTCGATGCTGCTAGGCAAAGAGCGCGGCGCATTCCCCATCTACGACACCAAGCGCGAGCAGAACAACCCGTTCATCAACCGCATAAAACAGGCCGACCCTGCCCTCTACGAGGAGATGGCCAAGCACGGACGGCGCAACATAGCCCTGCTCACCATTGCCCCCACCGGCACCACCAGCCTGATGACCCAAACCACATCGGGCATCGAGCCCGTGTTCCTGCCCGTGTATAAACGCCGCCGCAAGGTGAACCCCAACGACCAGAACGTGAAAGTAACCTTCCGCGACCAAACGGGCGATGCGTTTGAGGAGTTCAACGTGTTCCACCACAAATTCTTGGTGTGGGCCGAAGCCAACGGCCATAAGCCCGAGCAGGTAGCCCAGTACACCGATGAGCAGGTGCAGGAGCTGGTGCGCCAATCGCCCTATCACGGCGCAACGTCGAACGACGTGGACTGGGTGAACAAGGTGCGCATGCAGGGCATGATTCAAAAGTGGGTGGACCACTCCATCAGCGTAACCGTGAACCTACCCAACAGCATCACAGAGGAAACAGTGGCCAAGGTATATGAAACAGCTTGGGAGAGCGGCTGCAAGGGATGCACCGTGTATCGCGACGGCTCGCGCGACGGCGTGCTGGTGGCCATCACACCCAAAAACGACCGCCAAGACAGTTTCCCCAGCAAACGTCCACCAGTGCTCGAATGCGACGTGCTACGCTTCAAAAACAACTGCGAAGACTGGATTGCCTTTGTGGGCCTGTTCGACGGTAGGCCCTACGAGATATTCACCGGCCTCACCGACAGCGAGGTGCTGCCCATACCCAAGAGCGTAACCAAGGGCAAAATACTGAAGATAAAAGATGCCAACGGCAGCCGCTACGACTTTCAGTATGTCGATAAATACGGCTACACCAACACGCTGGGCGGCCTGTCGCACATGTTCCAGAAGGAGTTCTGGAACTACGCCAAGCTCATCTCGAGCGTGCTGCGCTACGGCATGCCCATCCCCGACGTGGTGAACCTGGTGGGATCACTCAAGTTCGACAGCGACACCATCAACACCTGGAAGGCCGGCGTGGAGCGAACCCTGCACCGCTACATCCCCAACGGCACCAAGGCCAAGGCGGGCAAAAAATGCCCCGAATGCGGCCAGGAGTCGCTAGTATATTCCGAGGGCTGCCTCATCTGCACCAACTGCGGCCACTCGCGCTGCGGATAGCCCGCCAGCGCACACCGCACACACCGCTCCAGGGGCGTAGGACAATGTTCTGCGCCCCTGAGCGCTTTTGGGGAGGAAATGCGTAGCCCGCAAAAGTCCACAATAATGGGCTTGATGGTATATTTTTTGTAATAAAACACCCACCAGCAAACAACACGAACATGCAAAAACTCATACCCATAGCGCTGCTATTCGCCTTGGCATCGTGCGCCACGCCCAAGATGGTGAGCTACAGCCACAAACGCCTCACCGACGAGGGCTGCGAGGTGGGCTACTCCGCTCTTAAAAAGAGCGGTGAACTATTCATTGTGGCCCAACTCACATCGGACAGGCTGGTGTTTGCCGACTCGCCGCTGCTCAAGATTCGCACCTTCAAGGGCGAGGTGCTGGAACTCAGCGGCGTGGCGCTCGCCTCGCGCACCGAGCATGGCGCAGTATTATCCGGCACCGTTGTGGTGCCCTACTCCACCCAAAGAGCCATGGCGCAGTTCAAAATCAGCAACAGCCAAGCGGCAGCGCTCGCCGATGGCATACAGAAAATACAGCTGACCACAGTACCCATTGTGCACGAAAAGACCTTCCGCCGCGACAAAATCGGCAAAAAGCTGCACGAAATGCTCACCTCCGCCAGCGATGAGTTTTAGATAGAAAACTACGGCGTAATACACAGATTTACAATTGTTTAATTGATTATGGGGAGTTGAAGTTTGAGGAATAGCAGAAGAAATAATTATCAGATTTGATAATTGAATCATTTTTTGTTTACCTTTG
>JAFWUG010000107.1 GCA_017524185.1 Bacteroidales bacterium | reverse complement strand
GGCCGAAATTAACCACAAGGTGCATGTGGCCGAGGCCGGCGAAACCATGTACCAAATATCGCAGAAATACGGCATAAAGCTCAAATCGCTCTATCGCCTCAACGCCATGGACAAGGGCAACGAACCCGAAGAGGGGCAGCTCATATATTTGAGGAGGAAGAAGAAATAGGGTAGAGGCGTGCTGCATGCCGTAAGTGTCTGAAAATGTGTTGTTGTGAATAACGGTGATATACGGTGGGTACAGTGTTTCAGCAACTATCGACAGACCTTGGTCCAGTTGGGCGGGGCGGATGGAGTGTCTTTGGCATAATCGACACGCCCGTTAGGCAACAAACGCCTATGCCTTGGCGTTCAACAAAATAATGCCTATCTTTGCGGGCGAAGTAACACCCAAAAGCCACAGCCATGAGCCAAGCCACTGACACCTACACCGCCGACATACAGCAGAGCCTGAATGCCATAGCCAACGACGAGGATATGCTGGCTCGCGTGGCCAAATATCTACGCCGTTTGCTCAAGTCCAAGCAGCCCGACCCCACCATGATGACCAAGGAGGAGTTCTATGCCATGCTCGAGCGCGGCGAGGAGGAATACCGCCAGGGCAAAACGCACACCCTGAACACGTTGGACGAGTTGCACGCATTCCTCGACAGCCTATAAACCGCTCCGATGTACAAAATCGACTACACCGACAGCGCAAAGTTTCAGATGCAGCTCCTGAAGCGAAACGAGCCAAGGGCTTTCCAGAAGCTTATGCTCCTATTGGAGGAGCTCATGCAGCATCCCCGCACTGGCACGGGGCATCCCGAGCCGCTTAGGGGTAAGCCCGAGGGACGTTGGAGCCGCCGCGTAAGCCAGAAGCATAGGCTGGTCTATCGCATATTCGACGACGAGGTTGTTGTGCTGGTGCTCGCCGCCAGCGGGCATTACGGCGACAAATAGCACTTACACCAACGTTGCGGACGCTATTCATCGCGTCCGCCCAACAGCCACACACGACCACATTGAGGTACGTCAGACTCGGCACGCACCATTTCTATATGCGTGATAAATGTAAATTGTTGACAATTAGATATTTGCGTCTGTGCAGACGCGGTTGACTTCGTCGAATACTTCGTATTTCTTCGCGTCCCCATGCAGCCGTTGCCCCTGTTGCCTGCATTGCGCGTAGGCATTGCCTCGCTCCACGGTGGTGAGGCTTTATACCCCACGCCAAAAAAACGCGCCCAATTCATACGGCATAGCAAAAAAATCGTTACCTTTATCGCCTAATATCAACAACAAATCTTACGTCTATGAAACGATTTTTACGCGCTTTTGTGATGTTCGCTTGCCTGGCTCTGCCTTTGCAGATGTGGGGGCAGGCGTATTCGTTGACACCTAATCAAGAAAGTACAGGTACAACGTCAACAAAGTATATAACAGAATTGACAGAGTTTACCTATAATGGTATTTCGTGGAAAATAACCCAATGGAATCCATCTTCTCTACAGGTTAAGACTAATCAATCTTCAGCTACTGCGCAATTTAGATTTTATAATACAAGTGCGTTTGGTGGACGAATAGAAGAAGTAGTTCTAAAGTTCTCAGCCTTGACGGTTGCAGATGCTAGTAAGTTGATGTTTCTTGGTGGTTCTCAGGAAGTTACTGCTACCACAGGAGGAACAGCTGGGGTTTGGGATGAAACAAACAAAACGCTAACATGGACTCCAAACTCTTCAGATAATTATACTTATTTTGCATTTTATCAGGATGGTAAGGCTGCAACAGGAACTAATAAACTTGCGGAAACTGATGCTATTGTAGTTACCTATCAAACCAACACTCCCCCACCGCCACCACTTTCCCTGCCAATAATGCAACTGGTGTGCTGGCCGATGTGCAGCCCACGTTCACCTTCGACAAGGCCGTGCGCTATGTGGGCGATGCGAAGATTACCGATGTGAACGCGTTGGTTACTTTCAAGAACATCACCGATGACGACCCAGCCAATCACTCCGATGTGGCTTTCACCGCCAGCATCAGCAACGACTCAACCGTTATAACTGTTGTGCCTGAAAGTCAGTTGGGTAGTTTGGAGAAATATAGGGTATCCCTCGCAAAGCTTAAAGATAGGAATCAAAACGAGATGGAGGCCGAGTCCATAATGGAGTTCACCACTCGCGACGCCAATGCTATGAGCATTGATAATATAGCTCCCGTAAAAACCCGTTACATCTGGGGCGAGGTGGCTAAACTTACATGGGAAACAAGCAATTTGCCCGCCACTGCTACGGGAGCAATACAGGTATATAGGGATGGTTTGCCTTATGGAGCACCCATACCTGTTTATGATACAGCGAGTTTAACGCCAGGAAGTCCTACTTTTGCTCAGCCTGCATTGGTTAATGGAGGTTATGCTCTTGTTCCTCTTGGGTCAATTCCGGTAACTCCAGCTGATGAATCCGATATTTATGCCACTAATTATAGTTTGGTGCTTACTGCCTTTGATGGAACAACACCTCTTTGTCAATCTACGCCGGTTGAGAACATCACCATCATCCCCGCGCCGGCCATCGAAACCATTCGCGAGTATCTGCCTGCGTTCAATGGCGACAGCTTGCTAACCACTGGCGTGGTAACCGCTGTTAATGGCACAAGCTTTGCCATGCAAGGCGTGGGGGCAGAGAAGAGCGGTATGTATGTTTACCAAGCCGCTGGCGACAAGGTTGCCGTTGGCGATAGCGTGGCGGTGCTGGGTGTGCTCGAATGCAACACAATCAGCAAATTGTGGCAGATTGCAAAAGGCTCTGCGGTTACTCGCTTGGCTGCCGACAAAGTGCTGCCCGTCCCAATCGTGCGCAGCTTGGCTGAGAGCCTGTTGCCCGCAGATTCAGTCTATCAGGGCATGTTGGTCGAAATTTCTGATGTGGTTACCAGCGTAAAGGGAGCCGACGATAAAGCCGATACGCTGCTTAACGGTGCTAATAAAATGGTGGTTTACAATACGTTCATGACTCGTAAGGTTCTAAAAAGCCATTTTGTGGCCGATAGCACCTACCGCGTGCGTGGCATCATGAGCATCTACGACACGCTGGCTCAAATTTGTCCGCGCAACTCGTTCGACATTGCCCCCGCCATTGCACCCGTGCCTGTGTTTGCGCCCGCAAATGTTGATAAAGTGCCTTTGAACACCCCCATCACCATCACCTTCGACCGCCCCATGCGTAAGGTAGGCGGTGCCGAGCTTACCGATGCCGATTTGGCTTCGCTCATAGCGTTTAAGGATGCAGCGCAGGATACAGCAGTATTGTTCGCTGCTACCATCTGCCCCAGCAAGGACACCATATACATCAAGCCTTCGGTTTCGCTCAATGGGCCTATTGAGTACGCTGTAACCCTACAGCCCTTGGAGGACTACTTTGGCCAGGCAATGGCTACCACCACAAGCAGCTTCACCACCCTTAACCCCCATTCGCCACACGTTGAGAACGCCACCATAGCCGCCGCTACGCGCTACCTCTGGGGCGATGATATTGTTGTAAACTTCGACGCTAAGCACTACACCTCGCCAACCGAGGGCTACGCTGTTCTGCTCCGCGATGGCGTGCGCGTGGATAGCGTTGTGATTGCCGATATAACAGCCAACACAGCCACCTTTGCGTTGGGCAGCGGTGCGCCTGCCGATGGCGATACCTATAGCGAAAACTACACCGTGCGCGTGGGTAGCGGAGCCGATGCCGCCAGCACCACCGCAGCGTTCCGCGTGATTGCTACGCCAACCTTAGCCGTGTTAAATCAGGCTTTCGATAACTTTATTGGCGATACTGTTGCGCTAACGGGCGTGGTTACGGGTGCCACCTGGTATCGTTCCACCGATCCAGCCAAGCCAAGCAACGGTAATGCAATGATACAGGGTGGTGCTGCTCCCTTTAGCGGTTTCTATCTCTTCAATGTTACCGATTCGCTGGGCATTGGCGACAGCGTGAGGGTAATAACAACTGTGCAGCTCTATAATGGCATACGCGAAACCAATAAGGGCTCGATTCTTTCTGTGTTAGGCAAGGGTACTGTACCCGCACCGGTTGAACTTTCCATTGCCGAGGCTGCCGAGAATAAGTATCAGAGCATGTTGGTGAAGATTAAGAACGTGAAGGCCAGCGTTAGCAACTCCAATGTGTCTATAGAGGATAACACAGCTTCAATGACGGTTTATAAATCGTTCTATCAGGATTTTGCTTCGAAATTCACCAATGGTTTCACCTACGATGTAACCGGTTTGATGGGTGCATATAGTAGTATTGCGCAAATCTACCCTCGTATGGCAGAGGATATAGTTAAGATTGAGAGTGGCTCATCCACCACCCCCACCAAGCCTAATGGTTTGAAAGATAATACGTTGAAGATTAAGGCTTATCCCAACCCATTCAGCAACGCTATTAGGGTTGAGGGTATCGACGCTCGCCGTGTTGAGATCTACAGCGTTATGGGTAAACTGGTGCTTTCGGAGGCCATGCAACCCAGCGGCGAGGTATCCACGGGCAATTTGCCCACGGGTATCTATATGGTTCGTTTTGTCGATGCCAACGGTAAGGCCACCGTGGTTAAGATGGTGAAACGATAGGTTTTTCGTCTGATTTTTAGGCTCAGACGCCTAACATACGCAGGAGGCGCAGACTTGTTTCTGCGCCTCCTTTGCTTTTTTATGAAAGGTCGGTAGAATCGTCAAGGTGCAGTTTTTATTGAAAAGTGTAGTTTTGGTGCTCGAATTTATATTGAAAAATGTAATTTTTATGCTAGAATTTATATTGAAAAGTGTATATTTGTGATGTAAAAATTTGTTGAAAAGTGTATTTTGGCTATGTTGTTCAGGAAGATAAGTAGGGAGATAGAGGCGCATTTGGCTTCGTCGTCGGATAAGATTTTGGTATTGGAGGGGGCTCGGCAAATAGGTAAGTCGTTCATTATCAGGAATTGTGGTAAACGGCTTTTCAAGAATTTTATTGAGGTCAACTTTGCTGAGGACAACGAGGGTTTGCAGCATTTCAAGAATGTGCACACCACCGAGGCGTTCTATTTCAGTTTGAGCATGATTGCGGGCAATAGCCTTGGCGATGCAAGCGACACGCTGGTGTTCCTCGACGAGATTCAGGTCTATCCGCAGTATCTGACAATGCTGAAGTTTTTCCGTCAGGAACGCCGCTTCCGTTTTGTGGCCAGTGGCAGTTTGCTGGGCATTGCCTTGCGGACAACAACGTCCATTCCTGTAGGTAGTATCATCAGGAAGCAAATGTATCAGCTCGATTTTGAGGAGTTTTTGATTGCCAATGGTTTTAATGAGGAAGCCATAGCCACGTTGCGGGCTAAGTTTATGAATAGGGAAGGCCTTGCTGAGGAGCAGCATCAGCATTTGCTCGGACTGTTTCGCCGTTTTTTGCTTGTTGGCGGTATGCCAGATGCGGTAAATGTCTATCTCGAAACGCATAATATAGTAAAAGTCAGAGAGATACATGAGGCGGTGCGAGCGTTGTATGCAGCCGATGCCTCTAAATATGAGCATGATAGCCAAAAAAATTTGCTCATTCAGCGAATCTACGACTTGATACCGTCGCAAATGGAGAACAAGAAAAAGCGGATTGTAGCCAAGGATATTCGTAGTAAGGCGGGCGATAGGTTCATGCACTATAAGGATGAATTTGAGTATCTTATAGCGTCGGGAATAACGCTTGGTGTACACGCTGTATCCAACCCGCGATTTCCGCTGTGTGAGAGTGTGCATAAGAATTTGTTGAAACTCTACATGAACGATGTAGGGATGCTCACGGCCTTGCTCTATCGCAATAATCTGCGGCCCTTGCTTAACGATGAGAGGAGTGTAAATTTGGGGGCTGTGTATGAAAGTGCGGTTGCGCTTCAGCTCAAAGCTAATGGGCATAAACTTTTCTATTTCGACAATCGAAAGAAGGGAGAGGTGGATTTTTTGGTCGATGACTATTCAAGCACGAGTATTCTCCCCATTGAGGTGAAGTCGGGCAAAGATTACAGCGTACATAGCGCTTTGCGTAACCTGATTTCCACGCCCGATTTTTTTGTTCGTTCGGCATTTGTACTATCCAATAACAGGGAGGTTCGACAGGATGATGGGATTTGTTATATGCCTATTTACTATGTTATGTTTTTGGATTCGCGGATTGATTGCGGCACGGTAACATTTTAATCCGTTTCGTTTCATTCCAAAATCTCTCCCATATCGCCTTATTTCCCCAAAATATACCTAATTTTGCTGTCCTTAAAAATGCCTCTTGCCCATGCGTATCCTTGTCGTTGACGACGATTCTACATTCTGCATGATGCTCGAATCGTTCCTCAAAAAACGTGATTTTGAGGTAGATACAGCATTTTCTTTCACCGAGGCGGCGCGGCTCATCAAGAATCAGTCGTATCAGGTGGTGCTCACCGACTATCGATTGCCCGAGCGTAGCGGCATGGACGTGCTGCGTGAGGCCAAGCAGCGTAATTCCAACACGGCCGTTATTATGATGACGGGCTATGCCGATATTCGCTTGGCGGTGAGTGCTATAAAGCAGGGCGCGTCCGACTATGTGGCCAAGCCCATCAACCCCGACGAAATTCTGGCTGCTATAGGTAAGGCCACTGAACCAGTACCAAGCACCGAGCGTCAGGTGCAGCCCTTTGTGTTTGTCGAGGGCGATAGTCAGCAGAGTGTCGAGGTGCAGCGATTCATTGAGGTGGTGGCTCCCACTAATCTTTCGGTGATTATTCAGGGCGAAAGTGGTACGGGGAAGGAGTATGTGGCGCGGCGCATACACGCCTGTAGCCGCCGTAGCAATCGGCCCTTTGTGGCCATCGATTGCGGTGCGCTGCCCAAGGAACTGGCCACCAGCGAACTGTTTGGCCATGTAAGAGGCGCATTTACTGGTGCCATAGCTGACAAGCAGGGCTGCTTTGAGGCCGCCAACGGGGGTACGCTTTTCCTCGACGAGATTGGCAATTTGCCCTACGATGTGCAGGTGAACTTGCTGCGTGCCATACAGGAACGGCGTGTGAAGTGCGTGGGCGGAAATCGTGAAACGCCTGTGGATGTGCGCATCATTGTGGCCACCAACGAACATCTGCTCGACATGGTTAATAGCGGTGAGTTTCGCGAGGATTTGTTCCATAGGCTCAACGAGTTCACCATACGCATTGCGCCTTTACGCGAACGTCCATCGGATTTGCGGATATTCGCCGAGCAGTTTTTGGTGCTGGCCAATGCCGAGTTAGGCAAGGATGTAAGGGGCTTTGCCCCTGAGGTGTGGGAGCGGTTCACGCGCTACGCATGGCCGGGCAATTTGCGCGAACTTAAAAACATCATTAGGCGGGCAGTGCTGCTTGAGCAGACCGATACTGTTGGCGAACGTTGCTTGCCCGAGGAGTTTTTGGCCGCCAATTGCACGGCAACCACTGCTTTGGGTGATGCGTCGCGCAGCAGCGGCCATGTGGACGAGGATTTGAGGCAGATGAAGGAGCGTGCTGAGCGCGACCTAATTGTGGCTACTCTGGAGCGTGTGCGCTACAATAAGAGCAAAGCCGCCTCGCTGCTTAAAATAGATCGTAAAACGCTCTATAACAAGATGAAACAATACGGCATCGACTACTAAAGGCGGTGCTGTGTGGTTTATTTCATAGTGCTGTTTTGCTCCAATCGGCTTCTGTTTCGCTCTTTACGCTTGTTTTTGCGTAGTTCGTGTCGGCTTGGTGCTGTGCTGCTGTTGCTGGTGTTGATGTTGGATTGCGGCTGTGTTTGCGTCGATATGGTTTGCGGAGCTGGAGCAAAGTCGAAGTTACTGTTTATGGGCGTTTTTACTGTGGATAGCAATTCCTGTAGCTCTAAACGGCGAGCAGTGCCTGTTTCGGTGGGGATTAGCACAACGCCAGCGGTTATGATGTTTTCGCGTCCTGTGGGGCGTAGTGCACCGTGCCATTTGAATCCGTTGAGCGTTACCTCTTCGGGATTGGCCAATTCCACTGGGTATAGATCAGATTTGGGTTGCTGGTTGAATCGTAGGCGTGTGATTTGGTTGTTGCGTATGCCAATCACGGCGTTGTCGCTCACAATGCGGTTCACGGTGCTAACCTCTTGATCCTCGCGCATGTAGTACACGGCCTGACAGTTGCCACGTACATTCACCGTGTGCAGTTGGCCGTTGTCGAACAGAGCATCGATGTTTTTGCCGCTCAGCTGGCTGTAGTGTGCGTTGGGTGTTTCCTCGGTGGCCATAAAGGCGTTGCCCTTAAAGTGGGCATAGTCAATCATTTCATTTTTGAAATGACCTTCGATGTTGTTGGCCGTTATTTGGTTGTTCTGTTGCCACAGAATTGGGTTGCCAAGCATGTGAGCAATGGAGTCGAGGCTGGCATAGCGCAGCGAATCGCAAACGCCCTGAAGGTCGGTGCGGTGGAAACGCACGTTGCCCACGCCACGCAGTAGGCGGTAGGTGGAATCGGGGTGTAGGGGCGATTGTAGTTCGTCAACAAACAGCGTGTCGGCGCGAAGGTATAGTGTGTCGGGGCTGTCGGATAGCGTTACAAATGGTTGCTCCGATAGGCGTATGCGTTTGCCGCGTTCCCACGATTGCGCCATTTCGCCGTAAGCGCGTAGGTGGTTGGCCGTGTCCATCATCACCACCGAGCCTTTTGCGTAGGCATAGCCCGTTGAATCGTCGTAGAATATTGTGTTTCCGAACAGTTTGTAGGTATCGCTGAGCAGGTAGGCGCGTTGGTTGGCTGTAGCTTGTCTGTAGTTTAGGTTGTATGTGCCTAATTCACAATACATTGAACTGCTGTCGTGGAATATGTATGAGGGGCCGTAGAATGTGGCCTGCTTGTTGTGTACGGTATATACCAGCGAGTCGGTGAAACAGTCGGCGTCGGTGTTGTGCAGTACCACCGATTGGGCAAAGGCCACACGGTTCTCGTTGGAGTAGAGGTGGCCGCGCTGGCTCGAAAGGTCGAAGTCGGGTGTGTGCATTACGCCGCCTGTGGTGTAGATGGCGTATTTTTGGCGTGTGTTGTAGCGTAACTGATTGGTGGTTAGTTTGTTGTCGGTATCGGTCATTTGTACCGTTTTGCCCCACACGGTAGCCCACGATGTGTTGCCATCGAAATGGAGTATGTCGCCTGTAATTCGGGTGTTTTCCTGTGTAATCACCACATGTCCGTAGGCATCGAACGAGTTTGTGGCCGAGTTCATATACGAACTGTCGCAGGAGATATAGGTGTCGGAGTAGGCGAACCTAACGTTGCCAATGTGGCGCACCACGGTTTGGCCGTTCACCTTTAGGTTTTTCATCGATTTTGCGCCTAACAGTTTCACCTTCACCTTGCCTTGCCCGAGGGCATTAGCCGCCAAGGCCATGAGCACCAGTAGGGCTATGGCACGTAGCATTGTGGCGGATATGTGGCGGTGCGGATGCATTGGGAGCGGGGGTGAGGTTTGTTTATTTCACCCAGGGCATCTCGAATTTGCAGGAGTGGAATTCGGGATCGATTTTGATGAATGTGTTTCGCACCGTTTTGCGTACCCAGTTTTTTAGTATGCTGTGCTCGGCTTGCGTCTTTGCGATGCGCTGTATGGCATCGTAGTCGTCGGTTAGGTTGGCGCGGTGGGCGGGGATTATGCGTTTCACCTTAATCACCTTCAGAGCCACGTTGGTGTGCTCGTCGCGCGACTCGAATGGTTTGCTATATTCGCCTTCGCGCAGATCTCTGATGATGTAGTAGTCGGCGGTTTCTAACTGCTCTTTTTGGAACAGCGTGGTGCCGGTGTAGGGGTTAATAACAACGCCATGGTTCATGGCCGATTTTTTGTCGGCCGAGAAACGAGCAGCGGCTTTTTCGAAGGTGATGCTGTCGGAAGCAATGGCCGTGCTGATGCTGTCGAGGCGTGCCACGGCTGCGCTCATCATGTCGCTGGAGTATTGGGGTTTCATCAGAATGTGGCGCACGTTGGCCGTATTTCCTTTGTTCTCAATCATTTGGATTAGATGGAAGCCATATTCGCTTTCAACCACCGAGCTCACCTGTCCCTCTTTGAGGTTGAATGCGGCATTTGCGAACTCTTTAACGTACTCATCGCGGCTGCGCATGCCCAGTTCGCCGCCGTGTACAGCCGAGGCGCGATCTTCGGAGTAGAGGGTGGCCAGCGTGGTGAAGCGTTCGCCATTGAGCACGCGCTCGCGGATGTCGAGCAGTTTTTGGCGCACGGCGTATTTTGCCTCGTTGCTGGCTGGCGGATATATCATAATTTGCTGCAGCTCATATTGTAGCGGAACTTCGGGGATGCTGTCCTGTGGTATTTCGTTGTAGAAGTGCTTAATTTCTTCGGGTGTAAGGTTCACCTTTTCCACAATCTTCTGCTGCATCTGCTGGGCCAGCATTTGTTCGGCTATCGATTCGCGCAGGTCGTCTTTTATTTGATACATCGAGCGGTTAAAGTATCGCTCCAGGGCTTGCTCCGAGCCAATTTGCGCTACGAAATAGCGCAGGCGTCGTTCTAACTCGTTCTCCACATTCATGGCGTTACTCTCCAGGCTATCTATTTTTGCCTGATTCAGTAATAGTTTGTGGGTGAGCATGTTTTCGAGCAGTTGGCATTTGCTCAGGTCGCTTTGGCCGCCCTGCATTTTCGAGCGCATGTACTCCTCTTCGATGTCGGAGAGCAATATTTTTTCGCCGCCCACCACGGCCACCACTTTGTCGATCACCTGGGTGCGGCCAGCCAGCGGCGTTAGCAGCATTGCTAATGCAAAAATCAGTTTAAAGTGTTTATTCATAGCGTTTTACCCGTATTGCTAGGGTTGTTGTTCTGTCCAAAATATATTTCCACTGCGCCTTTATCGTGTCCGCGCATCACCACATCGCGTTCGAGCGTTCTGATGGTGTTGCTTCGGCGGGCGTTTAGCATAATTATGCGTATTTGGTTGGCGGTGTACTCGTAGGGCATGGTTTCGCCCTTGGTCATCACCTCTTTGAAGTGTACGAGGTATATAAACTCGTCGTCTTCCACATCAATATAGCCGTTTCGGCGCACCTGTGACATGTAGGTCGATGGGTTGTTGGTGTGGGGTAACTGTTGTAGAATTAGGTCGAGGTTCACCCAGCGGTCGCCAAAGAAATCGTACTTGGTTGCTGCTTGATAGGCTAGATTATCAAGTGTTTGCAAATCTTCTTCGAGGTTCGAGCGGTAGAGTTCGCGTATGCGTTTCACCTGCTGGGCCTCTTTGCGTAGTTTCACGTAGAGGGCTTTCACAATGTTGTGATCCAGTGCAAAGGCTTCCTGATGGTCTTTGTAGTATTTCAGAGCGTCATCTTCGGAGAATGTGGTGTCGAGTTTTTGGGCTATGTATGCCTGTTCGTACTTGAAAATGAGCAGCGATGTGCGGTAGTTGTCCAGTTCGCGCTCCACGTTTTTATCCTCATCGCTCAGGTTGGTTTCGGCCAGATTTAGCAGCAACTGATTTTGCACCCATTTGTCGATGTAAGCCTTTATGAGTATGATGCTATCGCTGTGCGATATGTTGGCAAGCAGTTTGGGGTCGAGGTCCGATGGGTAGAGGTATTTGTCGTACACACGAGCCAATGGTGCGGGAGCATCTTTTTGGCTGCAGGTGATGGTGAGCACCGACATGGTTGCGGCTAATGCTATGTGATGTATCCAGTGCATGGCTTTCTATTTCAGCTCGGCTTTTATGGTTTGTAGGGTTTGCTGATTGATTTCGACGCTGTATTTTTGGCGCAGTTGAGCCAGCCATTGCTCTTCGAGTTCCTGCTGTAGGTCGGCGGTGAGCTCGCCGCGACACTCAGCCAGCGTTTTCACGTCGCCGTTGGTGGTGCGCAGGATGTGGGTGAATGTGATTGAGCCGTCGGGGTTGGTTGTTTCGGCTATTCCTGTGGCGTTGGCGCGGGCTTCGGCCAGTTCGGGTGCGTTGGGTGCTATGGCACCCTGGGTGTGGGTGCAGGTGGTTTTGAACTTGCGCTGGGCCTCGGCGGCTATGTCGCTGGGATTGCGCTGGGTGGATTTCTTGGCGCTGAGCAGCTTACGCATCTTGGGGGCTTTCGACGCATCGGCCAGGGTGTAGGTGGCGTAGTGGGTGCGCTCGCCCCAGGTGTAGCGGTTGCTGTTGCGCTGGTAGAAGTTGGCCAGTAGCGTGCTGTCGTTGCTGCGTGCCCACACCATCAGGTTCGACACCTCAAAAAGCAGCATTCCCTCGTAATATTCGCGGGCGAGGTGTTTGTAGGCTGGGTATTTTTCTTCAAGATGCTGCTCCTCGTAGGCCATTATCTCCTGATTTGTCCAATTTTGGTAGGATTCGCGCACAAACCGCTTCACCGAGATGTTGCGCTGGCCGTTGGCCTGATGCTTGGCGATGTAGGCAGCCAGTTGCGCCAGCGTGTAGTCGCGGTTGTCTAATTTGAACAGCGTGGGGTTGGCGGTGTATTGCGGCGGGGTCCATGTGCCTTTGAATATGTTGGTATCTACGCGCAAATCGGAGAGGTTCAGTGGTTTACGTTCGCTAAAGTTGTATTGGTTTTTGAGTTTAGCTATGAACGAGTCGTGCGATTTGCGCGCGCGGCTATCGCGGGCTATCTTGGCTTTTATTTCGGGCGTTTCGGCTGCTTTGCTCCCAGGCACTTGGCGGTCGATGAGCTTTAGCACATGCCAGCCGAATGGGGTTTGGAATGGTCCCGATATGCTGCCTGGCGAGGGCAGCGCAAATGCCACTTGCTCTATTTGCGGAATTATTTGTCCAGAGCTGATCCACGGAAATTCGCCTCCGTTTTTGGCTGTACCCTCATCTTCTGAGACGGTGCGGGCCAGTTCGGCAAAATCGGCTCCGCTAAGCAGCTGTTCGTGGATGTCCACAATGCGGCGGCGGGCAGCCTCAATGGCCTGCGGTGTGGCGTTTTGTGGTGCTTTAATCATGATGTGGGCGGTTTTTACGCGGCCACGGGTGGGGCGCACATCGTGTACCTTTACAAGGTGGTAGCCGAACTGTGTGCGCACGGGCATCGACACCTGACCCACGGGGGTGTTGTAGGCGGCGCACTCGAATGGATACACCATTTGGAATGCGCTAAAATATCCCAACCGACCGCTGTTGCGGCTCACCGAGGGGTCGTTGCTGGTTTCAAGTGCCACTTTTTCAAAGGCTTCGCCAGAGAGTATGCGTCGGCGAGCTTCCATGGCTTGCTGGTAGGGGCGAACGGTGTCGCCATTGGCTCCTATGTTGATGAGTATATGGCTGGCGTTCACCTCTTTGCACATACGGTCGTAGGCCTCGTCAATCAGTGCTTGGTTCACGCTAACATCCGACATGTAGGGTTGCGCCAATTGCTTGGCGTAGCCTGCATATTCTATCCTAAATGCTTGTGCTGTGTCCAGTTTTAGCATTTTGGCCTCGTGCACCTTTAGTTTAAAGGTGATGTATAGCTTCAGATAGTCGTCGATTGTTTCTTTGAGCCCTTGCTCGTTGGTGTTTTTCTGATAGATTGCCTTAAACTCGTCGGCCATCACGGGCTGCCCGTCGATGCTGAATAGCGGCTGAGCCGACAGACTGTAGCAACCCAGCGTTAGGGCTGCGAGTAGGGCAAGGAGCGTTTTATTTATCATCTGGCGTATGTTGCTTATTTTTAGGTCGATATAAAACTATATCGATTCGCGGCTGTAGTTGGGGGCTTCGCGTGTGATGGCCACATCGTGGGGGTGACTCTCAAGGATGCCCGCTTGGGTTATCTTTACAAATTTAGCGCCTTTGAGCTGCTCAATGGTTGCCGCTCCGCAGTAGCCCATGCCCGAACGTAGGCCGCCAAGCATTTGGTAAACCACCTCCGAGAGCATTCCTTTGTAGGGGACACGGGCAGCGATACCCTCTGGCACTAACTTTTTCACATCGTCTTCGGCATCTTGGAAGTAGCGGTCTTTGGAGCCCTTTTGCATGGCTTCGAGCGATCCCATTCCCCTGTAGGTTTTGTATTTACGTCCATTCAGGATGATGGTCTCGCCGGGCGACTCCTCCACACCGGCGAATAGCGAACCGGCCATGATGGTGTCGGCACCTGCGGCAATGGCTTTCACAATGTCGCCCGAATAGCGTATGCCGCCGTCGGCAATCACTGGTACGCCTGTACCGCGTAGGGCTGAGGCCACGTCGTAGATGGCGTTGAGCTGGGGTACGCCCACGCCTGCAATCACGCGGGTGGTGCATATTGAGCCTGGGCCAATGCCCACTTTCACCGCGTCGGCTCCAGCGTCAACCAGCATTTTGGCGGCATCGGCGGTTGCTATGTTGCCCACAATTACGTCCATGTCGGTGTAGATGCTCTTCACGCGCTTGAGCATTTCCACCACGCCCCGTGAGTGGCCATGCGCCGTGTCGATGATAATGGCATCGGCTCCCGCATCGTGCAGTGCTTGCACGCGCTCCAGCGTGTCGTGCGTAACGCCAACGCCTGCGGCCACGCGTAGGCGGCCTTTGCTGTCCTTGCTGGCGTTGGGGTTGTCTTTCACCTTGGTGATGTCCTTGTAGGTGAGCAGGCCGATGAGGCGGCCTTCGGCATCAACCACGGGTAGTTTCTCAATGCGGTGCTGTTGCAGTATGGATGTGGCCTCTTCGAGCGATGTGGATTTGGTGGTGGTGATGATGTTCTGCGAGGTCATCACATTGCGTATCTTGCCGCTGGTGTTGGCTTGGAATCGCAGGTCGCGATTGGTTACAATGCCTATAAGTTTGTTGCCGTCCTCAACCACGGGGATGCCGCCGATGTGGTTTTCGCGCATCAGCTCCAGCGCGTCGGCCACGGTGGCATCGGGCGAGATGGTTACCGGTTCGTAGATCATGCCGTTCTCGGCGCGTTTCACGGCACGCACGTGATGCGCCTGCGCCTCAATGCTCATGTTCTTGTGTATCACGCCAATACCTCCTTGACGGGCGATGGCGATGGCCAATGAGGCTTCGGTTACGGTGTCCATGGCCGCCGATACGATTGGGGCTTTTAGCTCGATGTGGCGGGAGAAACGCGTGGAAAGGTCCACCTCGCGGGGCAGCACCTCGGAATAGGCTGGCACGAGCAGCACGTCATCGAACGTAATGCCCTCTGCTACTATCTTTTCTGACGAGAACGACATGGTTTTTGGTAACTTTATAAGGTTGGTTTGAAAAATGCGGCAAGGTACAAAAATTGGAGCAATCCACCAAATTGCACTTGTGATGATAAGCGCAAATGTGCATAAAATCAATGGTTTTGATGTGTTTTAATGGTGTGGCTTATGTGCGCTGATTGCGTTGTGTGGTTGTTGGGTTTGCAACTTAGGCGGTGAAGTGTTGGCAGTGGAGGTCTGTACCTATTTGCCTTTGTTTGAATTTGTAGCGAAATCAGCTCCGTAAAATATTGATGATTAGTTTGTTGTGTATTTTTGATGATGTTGCTCCGTAAAAATATCTATCTTTGCCGCAAAATGTAGGCCATTGGATATATTTGAGGAAATATTGCAGCGCTATTGGGGCTACACCTCGTTTCGCTCGGTGCAGCGACAAATCATTGAGAGCGTGTATGGTGGCACTGACACTCTGGCCCTGATGCCCACTGGCGGTGGTAAGTCTATCACCTTTCAGGTGCCCGCTTTGGCCAAGGAGGGTATATGCTTGGTTATCACGCCGTTGATAGCCCTAATGAAAGACCAAGTGGAGCAACTCAAGCGCCGTGGAATCAAGGCCGAGGCCATACACTCGGGACTGTCGGCCCGTGAGCAGGATATTCTGCTCGACAACTGTGCCTACGGCGACATCAAGTTTCTCTACCTTTCGCCCGAACGTTTGGGTACCGACCTATTCCGTGAGCGGGTTAAGCGTTTCAATGTGAATCTTGTGGCTATCGACGAGGCGCATTGCATATCGCAGTGGGGCTACGATTTTAGGCCGTCGTATCTGCAAATAGCCGAACTGCGCCCGTTGTTGCCCGAAAATACGCCTTTTTTGGCCCTAACGGCCACTGCTACGCCCGAAGTGGTAGCCGACATACAGCAGCAGCTGCATTTTGTGGACGGACGAGTGGTGCAGATGAGCTTTGCCCGCGAAAATTTGGTCTATTTGGTGCGTCAGGCCGAGGATAAGCTCAGTATGCTGCTCAAAGTGGTTACGCGCTTGCCGGGTAGCGGCGTGGTGTATGTGCGTAGCCGAAAGAAAACCAAGGAAATAGCCGAGTATTTGCAACCGCATTTGCTGCGTCAGGGGGCGCGTGCCGATTTCTACCATGCCGGGCTGAGCATGGAGGCGCGTAACCAGAAACAGGCCGAATGGCAGAGCGGCAAAACACGTATCATTGTGGCTACCAATGCTTTTGGCATGGGAATCGATAAGCCCGATGTGCGCTTTGTGGTGCATGTTGATATGCCCGATTCGCCTGAGGCCTATTTCCAGGAGGCTGGCCGTGCAGGTCGCGATCTGCAGTTGGCCTACGCTGTTCTGCTCTACAGCAACAGCGATGCCGTTCGCCTGCAGCAACGATTCGACCAAGCTTTTCCGCCGCCCAGCGAGATTAAGCAGGTGTATCAGGCTTTGAGCAACTATTTGCAGCTCCCCTACGGTGCCGGCAAGGGTATGTGCTTCAATTTTAATCTGATGGACTTCTGCACCGCCTACCATCTTAATGCGCAAAAAGCGCATAGTGCGCTGAAAATATTGGAGCAGGAGGGGTATATAGAGCTCACCGAAGAGGTGGACAATCCCAGCCGGATGCAATTTATCGTCGATCGGCAGGAGCTCTACCGCTTCCAGGTGTCGAACCAGGCCGCCGATGTGCTGATAAAGCTCATCATGCGCACCTACACCGGCGTATTCACCCAGTACACCCGCATCGACGAGGACTTTCTGGCCCGCAATCTGAACGCCCGGCGCACCGACATATATCATGCCCTTGTGCACCTCGCCAAGCAGGGAATGATCGACTATATACCCCGCAAACGCACGCCGCTGCTCATATTCACCGAGGAAAGGCTCGACGATCAGAACCTGCGCATCGACCCCGAACGCTATGCCGAGAGCCGTAAGCGGTTCGAGCGCAAGGCTGTGGCCATGCTTCAGTATGCCCAAAGCGACGACCGTTGTCGCAGCCAGCTCCTCCTCGAATATTTCGGGCAAACCGATAGCCCCAGTTGTGGCAAATGCGACATCTGCACTGGCCATGGAAAGGCAATTGGCAGTAGCGAGATGGAGCAGATAAGCGCAGCCATTGCTCAGCGGCTTTCTGCAGGTAGCATGTTGTTGAACGATTTGGTCGATTCGCTGCCGTTTTCGCCCGACAAAGCCCTCCAAGCCATACGACATCTACTCGATATTCAGCGTATGGTGCGCCATGACAACGGCCAGATTGAATGGCGCAAATAATTACCGATGGCCAATAAATTGCCTCTAAATCAAACCTGGTACACTGCAATTTCGTATAAGCGCACCGTAAACAACCTACGTATATGAAACGAATCATACTGCTGCTTTGTAGCATTTCTGTCATTGCAGCCTGCACGGTAGATGAGCTAAATACTGCGTTTAGCGAACCCATAACCGACCCAAATGGCGTAATCATAGACCATTACCCCTACCTCTGGGCGCGTTCGCATAGCGCAGACTCGGCAGGCACAACCGCCCGCATTGTGTTCAAGACCCCCGATTGCTCGCTGCCCATGTTCGACAACGGAGGCAAGGTGATTGTGGGCAATGTTTATGGAGGCATCACATGCTTGGAAACCGATAGTGGCAACGTGGTGTGGACATGTAAACTCATCGATGAGTTCTTCACCAAGCCTATACTCGATTACATTATTGCCAGCACCGAGGAGTGGATAATCCTAAACATGTCTGGTGAATTCATAAAGGTTGACCTAAAGGAGGGTAAAGTTTTGGGTAGATGTACGATAGCATCACATGCAGAATCGCGCATGTATAGAGATGGTGATATTTGTTTCTATTTATCTGGTAATAAATCTGTGTATAGCGTTGATTGTACAAGCATGGATGCTGCAGTGGATAATACGTTTGATGATGTGAAGTTTTATGTACACGTATCCATTATTCCTTATACTCGCAATGGTGAGCGTTATAGATTTATACAAGAGATAACATCAGAAGCGAGTTATTATGGAAATGAGTACTGTGTAAAGTTATACTTGTTGTTGGATAATATGGGTTTGTATGATACGCTTTATAAGTCTTCAACTATTCAAAAAAACATAGAATATATTGTAAATATTGAAGAATATAATGGAGAAATATATTTTTTTACTACTCACGGTTTTGATGTTTTTGATTGGGAAGATAAGATAATATCACAACAAAATGTGATAACTAAAGATTATTGGTGTTATATAAACCATGAGTTTTATAATAACAAAATGATTTGTCGTTTTAAAGACTTGGATAATTGTATTAGTTATTTATATGATGTATATAATAAAACCATTCTGAGTAAAAATAATAATGAAGTAAGGGCAAGTAAGATTTTTGATGGTATTTATTATTCGTTTAGTTGTGGTTTCTTTGATGCTTTTTACTTTGAAAACAATCGACAAATTATACATTTATTGTTAGTCGATGATTATATGAAAGTTGAGAATATTTCAGCAGATAAGTGTGATGAAATGTATGAGCATGCTATCTGGAGTAATAATAACAAAAATCATGTTATTATTTCTACAAATGATAATATTTTCTGTTTTTTAGGTTTCTAATTTGTTTTGGGAGATAAAACGAGTCATTATGAGATTGATTAAACTATTGCTTTTGTTGCTATTTGTTGTTGGCATTCAATCGTCTGCTGTTGCACAAGCGGAATATGATGCTGTTGAGAGGGTAACTGATGATGTTCGTAATAATGTGTGGAAATACTATTCCTATAGGCCAATGTTGCCTCCTGTAACATACGCTCTTTCAAGGAAAAATCAAATTAACATAGAAGTAAGTTCTCAACTATATTGTGGAAGAAAATTTGATCCGATATTTCTTTTGGAAAATAAGGATGGAAGAATTGGTGCGAATTATTATTATTTGAATGAAAGAGGTGTTGATGGAGTAGGGGTGAGATTTTGTATTTCTTACGCTCCGTGGACCAATGTTACAGTAAGTTCTTCTTTTTTATATAGTAATGTTGAGGATATAGGACATTTGGCAGGACAACCAAAAAGTATTAATACTTCAATTTTTGACTCAAATAATGGATATAGATATCAGTTATATTGTAAACAAATAGCTTTAGGCGAATTTTCCGCTACATATCATAATTCTATTACAAATTATATGTCATACGAAGTACGAACGACATTTGCTCTTGGAAGAGGAAAGCATGAGTATGAAGAATCGTATGATAATCCAATTTTGCATCATAGCAAAAATGATCTTTTTTCTTATAATTTATTTAACCATGGTTTAGATGTTGGTTTGTCTATATATACATCGAATCGTGTTTTTCAGTTTAGTTTCATGATGGATTTTGGATATACTACTTATTTTAATAAAAATGTTATAAGCCCTTTTTTATCACAACAGATTTATTCTCAGGTTATAGAACCATTTAATCATAATCCTTTTGATTTGTATTGTACGCCTTGGGTTATATTGAGTTTTAATACACCGAATTTGTTTAGTTGTCGAATAAATTTCGGTATGGAATTTTCAAAAAATTACATTGTATATGATGGCATGTCCCGTAGAAAAATATTTGGACTGACTCTATCGTGGTGTTTAAATAAAGGTCGAGTGTTGAGTATTCTTTAAATTTATATTACACAATGAAAAGATTTGTTTTTATTGGCCTATTTTTATCCATTATGTTTAATGATAATGTGGAACTCAGTGCGCAGTTCTATAGATTAGATTATTGGATTAATTATGGTAGTCCAGATAATAATGTTAGATTTAATCATACGCTTACATATACTACTGAAAAAACTATTGATAATTCGACAAGAGAGATCAGTAGAAAGAAATTTGTATTATCGGGGGCTGGTTGCTCTAATTTCGTTGGTGTAAAGGAAGATTTTGTTATGATTCCTAATGATTATGGTTTTGTCAGTCAACTGAATACTCATGTTCCTGCTAATACATCAAATTCGCCTTCAGCATCTAAGGCTCCATCTGGTTCAGTTCAAGTTTTAAGCAGAGTTACAAAAAAATGGAAAACTCCTAAAGGAGGTGATATTTATTTTGTTTTAAATCTTTTAGGTCGTGGCTTATATACTGAGTTTTCCCGTAATGGAACTAATGATTATGAAACAACATATTTGTTGAAGAAATATAAGTATTTTATATCATATAATTTTACTTTATATCCTGTTTTTGAGAGCACTACAAGTTCTGATACTGATAGTTTGTATTATTACGATAAGGTTAATATTAGTTTTACTAAAGGTTTTCCTTTGAGCGCTTATAAAGGTAAGGAAAGATGGCAATGGCGTATTGGAGATGGTGGCTGGAATGACATACCGAGTCGTTTAATTAATGACAATGAACCACATTGTATAAGTGTATGTGGAAAAGATTTGATAAATGAAAATGAAATTCGCGAATATGCTGGAAAATATATACATTTTCGTATAAATAATCTGGTAAAAACATGTTGTGAAACCGTTT
>JAFWUG010000106.1 GCA_017524185.1 Bacteroidales bacterium | reverse complement strand
GGCCAACACGGGCGACAGTTTCTCACGCGAAAGCGGATAGTTTGCACCCACATCGGGCAGCCGAGCAATCAGAATTTTGGTACGCTCTGGCACTTTCACGCCCGACTTTTGCGCAATCCAATGCGCCGACTTACCCACCACATCGGGGTTCACCGCACCTTTCTCGGCGTTAATCACAAACTTCGACACCTTCTCTATCTCACTGTCGTTCAGAAAATAGCAGCCATTTTCCTTCATATACTCCTCAAACAGATTTGAGATGACCCTATCCACAATCACGGCCTGCTCCGAGGCGCAAATCATGCCGTTGTCGAACGTTTTCGACATCATCAGGTCAGTGCAGGCGCGCTTCACATTGGCCGACGTTTCGATGTAGCACGGCGCATTGCCTGGTCCCACGCCCAAAGCGGGCTTACCGCAGCTATAGGCCGAGCGCACCATGCCAGCACCGCCCGTAGCCAGTATAAGCGAAACCTTGGGGTGATTCATCAGCGCCATGGTGGCCTCAACCGATGGATGCTCAATCCACTGCACGCAATGCGCCGGTGCGCCTGCGGCAATAGCCGCATCGCGAAGCGTTTTGGCCGCCTCCATCGACGACTGCTGCGCCGACGGATGGAAACCAAAAACAATAGGATTCCGCGCCTTGATGCATATCAACGCCTTGAACATGGTGGTGCTGGTGGGGTTGGTTACGGGCGTTACGCCCGCCACAATGCCCACTGGCTCGGCTACCTCCACGTAGCCCTCGTGCTCGTTCTCGGCCACCACGCCCACCGTTTTCTCGTGTTTGATGGAGTTCCAGATATACTCGGTGGCGAAGATATTTTTCACAATCTTATCCTCATACACACCGCGCCCTGTCTCCTCGTGCGCCAGCCGCGCCAGCTCCCTGTGGCGGTCCAGGCCCGCCAAGGCCATGGCATACACGATTCGATCCACCTGCTCCTGGTCAAAGCCAACAAATTCCTTGAGGGCTTTTTCCGCATTATCGACCAATTGGTCAATCTCGCTCTGTATCGATAATTTATTATCGACTTGTTTTTGTGTTGATTTACTGCTCTGCATGACTTTATGAAAAAAGTTAGGGTTAGAAACTACTCTTTATGCGATTTAGTCGCGTTGCGCAACTCGTAAGAGAGGGCGGCCAACGATGCTGCCAGATTCTCGTTCTTGAGCAGCACGCCGCCAGGCACTTCCAAATGCACGGGGGCAAAATTCCAGATGGCCTTCACACCGGCCTCAATCAGCGCATCGCACACGCTCTGCGCCTGCTCCTTTGGCACAGTGATTATGCCAATACGGATGCCCAACCGCCGCACCATATCGGCCAATTTCGACATGGGCAGCACGGGCTTTCCGCCCACACGGAAGCCCGCCAGTCCATCGTCGCAGTCGAAGCCAACCACTATGCTCAGGCCATACTGCTCAAATGCCTCGTAGGCAAGCAGGGCGCGGCCCAAACTGCCCACGCCCACAATCAGCGCCTCGTCGAGGTTGTTGTAGCCCAGATATTCCTCCAAGTCGTCCAGCAACGGAGCAATGC
>JAFWUG010000105.1 GCA_017524185.1 Bacteroidales bacterium | reverse complement strand
CCGACTTCAAGAAATATGAGGCCGAGCTCAACGAAATATTCAACGAAAGGAGGGCCGCATAGCCATGGAAACCAAAGCATTTCAGAGAGTTTACACCCAGCTCACGGGCATAACCAAGGCCACCGTAACCCTCAAAGCGCAGGGCGTGGCCAACGACGAGCTGGCCAGCGTGGCTGGCCGTTTGGCTCAGGTGGTTAAGATTATGGGCGATACCGTTACCCTACAGGTTTTTAGCGGTACCGAGGATATACCCTCAAACGCCGAGGTGGTGTTCTACGGCGAGCCTCCCAAACTCAAAGTGGGCGACGATTTGGCTGGTCGATTCTTCGATGCCTACGGCAACCCCATGTTTGGTGCTGCCGAGATTGAGGGCAAAGAGGTTGAGATTGGCGGTCCATCGGTTAATCCCCTGCGCCGCAAACAGCCCTCGGAGCTCATCGCTACGGGTATTGCAGGTATCGACCTGAACAACACGCTGGTAACTGGCCAAAAAATCCCGTTCTTTGCCGACCCCGACCAGCCCTACAACCAGGTGATGGCCAACGTGGCCCTCAGGGCTCAGGCCGATAAGATTATCCTTGGCGGTATGGGTCTGCCCAACGACGATTTTCTGTACTTCAAGAACGTATTCGAGAATGCCGGTGCGCTGGACCGCATCATAAGCTTTGTGAACACCACCGAGCAGCCCGCTGTGGAGCGTCTGCTGGTGCCAGACATGGCTTTGGCCGCTGCCGAGTACTTTGCCGTGGAGAAAAACGAGAAGGTGCTGGTGCTGCTCACCGATATGACCCTCTACGCCGATGCGCTCAGTATTGTGTCGAACCGCATGGATCAAATCCCCTCGAAGGACTCCATGCCTGGCTCGCTCTACTCCGATTTGGCCAAGATTTACGAGAAAGCCGTGCAGTTCCCCGAGGGCGGCTCAATCACCATCATAGCCGTTACCACGCTGAGCGGCGGCGACATCACCCACGCTGTGCCTGATAACACTGGCTATATCACTGAGGGTCAGCTCTATCTGCGCTCCGATAGCGACACGGGCAAGGTAATCGTGGATCCGTTCCGAAGCCTGTCGCGCTTGAAACAGCTGGTGATTGGCAAGAAAACCCGCGAGGATCATCCGCAGGTGATGAACGCTGCCGTGCGTCTGTATGCCGATGCGGCCAACGCCAAAACCAAGCTCGAGAACGGCTTCGACCTAACCGACTACGACGAGCGTGCGCTCAATTTCGCCCGCGACTACTCGGAGAAGTTGCTGGCCATCGACGTAAACATCGAGGTTGAGGTGATGCTAAACACTGCTTGGCAACTGTTTGCTAAGTATTTCACCCAAACCGAGGTGGCCATCAAGAACGAACTTGTGCAGAAATATTGGCCAAAAAATTAGGTCAAATGCCCATTTAGACTATACCCCCAATGGCTATCAAGTACCAGTTTAACAAAACCTCGCTCAACGAGATAAACAAGCAGCTCAAGATTCGAGTGAGGGCTTTGCCTACCCTTAAAAATAAGGAGTCGGCATTGCGCATGGAGGTGAAACGGGCAAAAACCAAAGCACTTGAACTCGACGAGGCACTCACCAATCGCATTGCCGCCTACGACTATATGGTGGGCATGTGGGGCGAGTTTGAGCATAATTTAGTGGCAGTTGATGATGTTGCGCTTGGCCATGTAAAAATCGCTGGCGTTAGCATCCCGGTGCTGCAAGAGGTATATTTCAAAGTTAAGGACTACAGCGTGTTCGCCCGTCCGTTTTGGTATGCCGATGGCGTAAAAATCCTCAAAGAACTCGCATCGATAGGCATTGAGCGCGAGTTTTATATGGAAAAGATGCGTCTGCTCGACTATGCTCGTAAGAAAACCACTCAAAAGGTGAACCTCTACGAGAAGGTGCAAATACCCGGTTACGAAGAGGCCGTGCGCAAGATAAAACGTTTCCTCGAAGACGAGGAAAACCTCTCCAAATCGTCAATGAAAATCGTTAAAAGCCGCTCCGAAGCGGAGGAGGTGGAGTCATGATTGTACCAATGACCAAATACAGCTTCCTGCTCTATCACCGCGATTTCGACGCGTTTCTGTCCAAATTGCAGGAACTCGGCGTGGTTGATATAGTGAAGGAAAACCGTTCAATCGACGATGAGGAACGCGCCATACTGGCTCAAATCGACCGCTACAACGCTGCTGCTAAGCAACTTGCAAGCATTGAGGTTGATGCCAACGCGCAGTCAGCCGACCGCTTTGTGCTTAGCGCCGAGCAGATGGTGGATAGGATAGAGGCCATAGAGCATGAGCGCGAACAGGCCGATGCTGCCCTGAAAAAGGCGCAGAAGGACCTCGCTGATGTTGCCCCCTGGGGCAATTTCGACCAGAGCCTGATTGAAAAGCTTGGGCAGAAAGGCGTAAACATCCGATTCTTCAGCGCATCGGAGCGCGCGTTTGCCGACGAGTGGCTGCAGCAATACCCCATTGAGGTGATTAGCCAATCGGGCGGCAGCGTTTATTTTGTGCTGATTGATACCGCTCCGCGCACTCAGGCTGCCGAATCGGCAGTTGGCGGTCGCCCCACGGTTGATGTGCTTACGGGCAACTACACCATGGCCACCGACAGCCACGCAACGCCCATTCCGCCCGATGCCACCGAGCTGCGCCAGCCGCAGTTCTCGCCCGCTCAGATTGAGGCCGAGATGCAGCGTTGCCAGGAGCAGATGGCACAGTTGGATGGCGAGCTTGCCCTGATGGCCCAACACGCCGATGTGCTAAAGGCCGAGCAAACGCGCCTCATCAACCAGCTGAGCCTCAAGGAGGCTGCCTCCAGCGCATCCAAGGAGGCGGGCGACATGCTCGTAACTCTGCAAGGATGGGTGCCAACGCCACAGCGTGAAACCATCGACAATGCCTTGCAGTCCGACGGTGTAATCTACATAGCCGAGGATGCTCAGAAAGACGATACTGCGCCCATACTGTTCAAGAATGGTCGCTTTGCCCGACTGTTTGAGCCAATCACAAAACTTTACAGTTTCCCCGTTTACAGCGAGTTGGACCTAACGCCGTTCTTTGCGCCGTTCTACATGATGTTCTTCGGCTTTTGCTTGGGCGATGCGGGCTACGGACTGCTGTTTGTGGTGCTGGCCATGCTGCTGCGCCCCAGAGCATCGGCCGAGATGAAGCCCATTCTGTCGTTGGCCATATTCTTGGGCTTGGGTGCTGTTATTTTTGGCTCGCTAACGGGTACGCTCTTCGGCATCAATTTGGCCGAATCGGAGTGGCCCGCTTTGCAGAACTATAAGCAGCTGTTCCTGAGCCAGGAGTTTATGTTCAAGTTCTCGATGATACTGGGTGTGGTGCAGATCATCTTTGGCATGTGCGTAAAGGTGGCCAACCTTACCATAGTGCTGGGCTGGAAGCATGCGCTAAGCACCATTGGTTGGATTTTGCTGCTTGTTAGCACCATTGTAGCCTACGGCCTCGATGCGCTGATGGCTCCGTGGCACATGGCCTTGATGGGCATTGCGGCGTTTGCCATACTGTTCCTCAACAGCCCCGGACGCAATCCGCTGCTCAATCTTGGTTTGGGGCTATGGGGCTCCTACAACATGGTAACTGGCCTGCTTGGCGACGTGCTGTCGTACATCCGCCTGTTTGCCCTTGGGCTCAGCGGAGGTATGCTTGGCGGCGTATTCAACAGCTTGGCCTTTGGCATGTCGCCCGACATCCCTGTGGTTAAGCAGCTGGTGGTTGTGCTGATTTTGGTGATAGGCCACGGCATCAACATCTTCATGTCGGCCCTGGGCTCGCTCGTACACCCCGTTCGTCTCACATTTGTGGAGTTCTACAAGAACGCTGGATTCATTGGTGGTGGTAGGGAATACCAACCGCTACAGCGTAAATAACTGATAATTAGTAAGTAAATTCATTTTTTGTCGAAACCAATAAACTGTTTTTTTTACAATGGAACCAATCATTCTTGCTTACTTGGGAGTAGCTGTCATGCTAATCCTGTCGGGCGTTGGCAGCGCCTTTGGCGTAACCATCGCTGGTAACGCATCAATTGGAGCTCTAAAGAAAGAGCCAGGAGCATTTGGTAACTGCATGGTGCTCAGCTCGCTATCGGCAACTCAGGGTCTTTATGGCTTTGTGGGTTTCTATCTGATGCAGAGCTTGCTCACCGATGCCATCACCTGGACACAGGCTGCGGGCGTATTTGGAGCAGGTTTGGCTCTCGGCTTTGTGGCTCTGTTCTCGGCTCTGCGTCAGGGACAGATATGCGCCAATGGTATCACCGCCATCGGCAATGGCCACAAGGTGTTCTCCAACACCATGATTTTGGCCGTATTCCCCGAGCTCTACGCCATCATCTCGTTGGCCGCTGTGTTCCTCATCAGCACCGCGCTGTAGGATTATAGTTAAACCGAATCAACTCAAAGAACCCTGCCAATGTGTGGGGTTCTTTTTTTGTTTTGTATATATTTGATGTACAATTATTTGTGTATAATCCAAAGAAATATTATATAAAAATATGCTCTAAAATTTGGATATGAGCGATAAACATATTACCTTTGCACCGCTTTTCAGGAAGCACTGATTCAGTAGCTCAGCAGGTAGAGCACATCCCTTTTAAGGATGGGGTCCTGGGTTCGAGCCCCAGCTGAATCACCCGAGCAGGTTAGCCAATTGGCCAGCCTGCTTTTTTTATGACCATAGCAGTTTGAGATCCTTGGCTATACCTATCACCTGTTCGAAGTTGAGCGTATGGAATTGACGTTTGAGCTCGCAGCGATACCATTTTATTGTGCTTTCGGTTCTTTTCATACGTTTTGCAATTTCCTCAACTGTATGTCCGAGGTGCGAGAGGTATATTATTCGTTTGCTTGCCTCCGAAAGCGGCGGCACTTCGATCAGGTTGAATATACGTTGTTGTTCGTCGTACTCCCAATAAGAGGTTTGTCCCATAAGTCCTATTCGTCCGATGTGTGGGCGGTGGTCGGTGGCCATGGAAAGCGTTCCATGCACCAGCCATGGATGACCGTTGCTTTCGAATCGTAATGGAATCAGGCTGTTGGATATTAGCAGTTCGCCGTATTTGGACGATTTGAGTTCGATGTTGTAGGATAGCACGTAGCTATTGATGTGCTGTTTGGGACAATTTTCTAAGAAAATGAACCAATCGCTCACGATGTTACGGATAAAAAGGAGGTCGTCGGCGTTGAGATAGTCGTTCAGGAAGTTGAATCCACGATTGATGATGCTTCGCGGTGTTAGCCCAAAAAGCATCGATGGCACTGCCGACACGTAGGCGAATTCCTGTTTGCGATAGTCGCCCACGTAGATTACGTGGTTTATGCAGCGGCTCATCATTTCGCAGGCAACGATGTATTGCCGCAGGAAATGTTCTTCGTTGGTGTTCGCAATATTTCCTACTGCTCCGTAGATGTCAATTGGTATGTCGGAGAGGTTTTCATTGTTGTATTTCATGGTGTTGTGGTTTTGGTGTTATGTTCACAAATATCAGTAGTTTGTGCCAATAATCCAAATATAAGGTATAGAATGTTTATTTTGATGATGTAAAAGCCTGTAAATTAGATTATTGTATAGGTTGTATTTAGTTGATATATGTAAGTGGTTGATTATTAGGTGTTTATAAGTAAAATGTACTTAAGTCTAATAAAACTATACTAAAGTATAATCGAACTATACTTTAGTATAGTTATTTCTACACTAAAGTATAGTCAATTGTTCGATAAATAGCCCATAACTTTACGGTGTGAAATTTATCAACCTTTTAATTTTTTAACACGATGAAAATCAAGAAATTACTTCTATCAACTATGGCGGCTTTAGCCGTCATGGTTGGCTGCTCGGAGGAACCGATGTCAGTTCAATCGGTTGAGCAACAGTCTATTGAGGCTAACATTCAGGCCGAAGGCATGATGCAGTTCGGTCCGCAGCTCACCAACCCCTACGCATTGGCCAACATGCAGCAGGCCTACGCCAACATCACTGGAGCAAAGGCGCAGCTGCAGCCTACACACTTGTATGTGCGCTTTCTGCCCCGCGATGAGTATGAGTTGCAAGTTCTGCGCCGCGATACCACGCTCGAACTTTTCGATTTCCCGCTGGACCGCGAAATCATAGCATCGGGCAGCCACTATCACGACCCCGAGCTGCCCGCCGATGCCATAACATGGCAGTACTGCGCCATGCCCGCGAATTATGCTTTCCCAGAAAGCATTCATTATGAGGTGCTTGAGCAGCTTTTTCTGCCCGAAGTGTTAGATGGCGCAAAGAGCGACTTGGCCGACAGGCTCGATGATGAGGCGTTGCGCTTGGCTGGCTACGAAGTAGAACTCCCCACCGATGGCAGCAAGGCGCGTAAGAAGTTTAAGCCCTCGGGGCGCATCACCGTGTACGACAACACGCTCGGGCGCATCATCGGCCTGCAGGGCGCACGGGTGGTGGCCCGCAGCTGGTTCACCACCAAGCACGCCTTCACCGATGCCAACGGCGATTTCCTCATCGACCACACGTTCAAGGGCCATTGCAACTACTGGATCAAGTGGGAGCGCGCCGATT
>JAFWUG010000104.1 GCA_017524185.1 Bacteroidales bacterium | reverse complement strand
TCAGCAGGTAAACCCCAATCAGGAATAACGACATGTAGTCAATGTTTACCAGTAATAATCTATAAACCGAGTCAACCTAAATCAGGAAAAGACATCTGCCCCTTTGTTTCGTGGGCGCGAGCGGCTGCGGTGCATCCTCACAGAATACACACAAACAATTGGCTATTAAATATTTACACGGAATCATGTGGACGCGATGAATCGCGTCCGTACAAACGTCTCTCCCCGCAAAAAGGACAAGGGGGGATGCTTACTTATTTTCGCAGGTACGAACAGCAGAGCGGGGCTTCGGCAGGCTTTGTCTCCGAATAGTATCTTATCCTATTCGGAAGCCCATCACCACCACATCGTCGGTTTGGCGATTGTCGCCACGGAATTGGGCGAAGCGTTGCGTTAGCAGTTCGGCTTGTTGCCCAATAGGAAGCGATTGAGCTTCGAGCAGGGCAGCGCGGAAGCCCGACATCTTGAGCTTCAGATTGTGTTTGCCCCCAAACTGGTCGGGGTAGCCATCCGATGACATATAGAAGGTGTCGGTTGGGAGGTAGTTCACCGTGTGGGTGTCGAATGGGCGTTGGCCAGTTACGTGGAATCCCACGGGTTGTTTATTGCCCCGCAATTCGTAGAGGCAAACGTTGTTGCCCTGTTCGGTGTGATGCGCGTTGGCCACAGGGGGTTGATTGGCTGGGCGGGCAATCAGTAGCGGCGAGTAGGCTCCGGCGAACTGTAGTTGTTGCTGGGCGCGGTCTATTAGCACCAATCCCATGTCGATACCGTCTTGCGATTCGCCCGCTTGCCCTGTTTGGTGTAGCAGGCTAATCACTGTTTGACGTAGGCGCGATAGTATTTCGCCAGCGGTTTCGTTGCGGCTGGTGGTTAAATCTTTTAGGAGCGAAATGCCCAAGATACTCATAAATGCGCCAGGCACGCCATGGCCAGTACAGTCGGCCACCACCAGGGCGCAGCGTCCATCGGCTAGCGTGTCGGTCCAGTAGAAATCGCCGCTGACAATGTTTTTGGGCAGATATATAACAAAATGTTCGGCAAATTTGTCTTGCAGAGTTTGCTGGCGGGGTAGCATGGCTTTTTGTATGCGGCTGGCATAGGTGATGCTATCGGTTATTTGTTGCTGTTGCGAGGCTATTTGGTCGCGCTGCTGATTGGCGTAGTCGCGTTGCGCTTCAATTTCGTGCTTTTGTGCTTCAATTTCAGCGTTGCGCTCGGTGAGCATTTGGTTTGAGCGTTGTTTTTCGCGCAGAAAATGCAGCACCACCAGAGCAAAGGCCACGGCCAGCACCAGTGCGCCAATCAGGAATGCGGATATGGTGCGTTGCCGTTGTAGCGTGATGCGCTGAATCTCCTCGCGTTGTTGTGCAAGCAGTTCGCGTTCCTGTTCGCGCTTGTCAAAGTCGTATTGCATCTCCAGACGGGCAATGTCGGCGGTTTGAAGGCTGTCGCGGATGCTGGTGTAGCGGCGGTAGTATTGCAGGGCTATGGCAGCGTTGCCCTGCTGTTCAAGTAGTTGCGAAAGGCGGTGGTAGGCCTCGCCCTCGTCGGTGCGTAGGTGCTGTTGCTGGGCTATTTGCAGCGCGGTGTTGAGGTGTTGCTGTCCCTGTTGCTTGTTGCCCATGGTTAGATGCACATTGCCCAGGTATAGGTTCAGTCGGGCCAAATTGAGGCTATCGTTGAGGCTGCGTTTTAGCTGGTACGATTTGTTGAGGTTAAGCAAGGCAGCGGCCAAACTGTCGGTGTGATAGTGGATTATTCCAATCAGCAGGTGGTTGGCGGCCATGGCGTGGGTGTTGCCTGTGGCTGTGTTGCGGGCAAGCACTTGCTGAGCTATGCTCAGGGCATCGGCGTAGTGCTGGTTGCCGAAGTGTATGTTGGCCTGCTCGGTGAGCGTGAGCAGTTCGCCGTTGGCATTGCCAATGCTGCGGTAGAGGTTTAGGGCTTGCTCGGCATATTGTATTGCCTTGTCGTTTAGTTTTATACGATTAAAAAGCCGCGAAATGCTGAGCGAAGCCCATGCCATGCCCTCGGTGTCGTTGAGCCGTTCAAAAATGCTCAGCGCATCGAGCATATTTTCAATTCCCTGCATGTTGTGCCCTGTGAGGCCCAGTGTGGAGCCCTGGGTAACCAGCACGCGTCCTAGCTGCTGCTGATTGTTGGTGCGGCGGTTAATTTCGGCGGCTTGGGCGTAGAGGTCGAGGGCTTGGGCGTAGTGGCCTTTGAGCTGCAGCACGTTGCCCATGCGGGCGAGGCATTGGGCTGCTTGCGGTTCAAGATGTTCGGTTTGGGCAATTTGCAGCGCTATTCCCAAGTGCTGTAGGGCTGGTTCATAGCGGTTGTTGGCGTATAGGGCTTCGCCCAGGTGCAGTTCGGCGTTGAGCAGTACTATGGATTGTCCTCCTGCAAGGGCGGTTTCCACCTCGCGCATGGCCTTGCTGGTTGCGGAATCGGGCGTAGGCCCATGCAGGAGTTGCTCCAGCAGTTGCGCCGATGAGGTGGTGCTGTCGGCCAGCTGACCGTGAGCGTGGTGGGGCAGTAGGGTGAGTAGCGATAGTGCGGCTACGGCTATGAATCGCAGTGAGCGGTGCATATATCGTTGATATGTTGAGGTAAAGGTATAAAAAAAAACAATTGGTTGTATTGTTTCGCTGTTTGGTTTTAGGTTTGGGTTTACGTAAAAAAGCGTTGTTCATGTTCTGCATACGTCCCAAAAATACTTGCAAGCGGTGTTGATGTATGCAATAATATCCAGGTATTATAGATTGCTTGGAGTTTCTCTCCGTTGGTATGTCCGATTTCGGACAAATGGATTGATTTTGCGCCGGTGTTTGGGTTTTCATGTTTGCCTTTTCCAATGGCATTGGCATAACAAATAGGTTTTTTTTCTTAACTTTGTGGTTTGATACAACAAGCACACAGATCAATGAAAGGCTGGAAACGCACCAAGATTAAAGACCTGCTTGCCAACGGTCAGGCAGGCACCGACATACAGGTACAGGGCTGGGTTCGTACCCGCAGGGGCAACAAAAACGTAAGTTTTATTGCCCTCAACGATGGTTCAACCATACATAACATACAGGTGGTGGTCGATTTGGCCACCATGGGCGAGGAGATACTAAAAGACATCACCACGGGAGCCTGCATAGGTGTATGCGGCCAGCTGGTGGAGTCGCCCGGTTCGGGGCAGCGCGTTGAGGTGCAGGCCCGCAGTATAGAGGTGTTCGGCACTGCCGACCCCAACACCTATCCCCTACAGAAAAAGGGACACAGCATGGAGTTCCTGCGCGAGATTGCCCACTTGCGCCCGCGTACCAACACCTTTGGCGCGGTGCTACGCATACGCCATGCCATGGCTTTCGCCCTGCACAAGTTCTATAACGATAAGGGTTTTGTGTATCTACACACACCGCTTATCACCGCCTCCGATGCCGAAGGTGCGGGCGCAATGTTTCAGGTAACCACCCTCGATGTGGCCAACCCGCCCCGTACCGAAGAGGGTACGGTGGACTATGCGCAGGACTTCTTCGGCAAACATGCCAGCCTCACCGTATCGGGCCAGCTCGAGGGTGAGTTGGGCGCGTTGGCGCTGTCGGAAATCTACACCTTTGGTCCCACATTCCGCGCCGAGAACTCCAACACACCCCGCCATTTGGCCGAGTTTTGGATGAACGAGCCAGAGATGGCCTTCTACGACATCACCGACAACATGGATCTGGCCGAGGAGTTCCTCAAATACCTTGTGCGCTACGCCCTCGACAACTGCATGGACGACCTGCGTTTCCTCAACGACATGTTCGACAAGGAGTTGCTCGGTCGCCTACAGTTTGTGCTCGACAACGATTTCAAACGCCTCACCTACACCGAGGCCATCGATATTCTGTTAGCAGCCAACCAAAAATGGGAATTTCCCGTAAAATGGGGTGTAGATTTACAGAGCGAGCACGAGCGCTACTTGGTTGAGAAGCACTTCAAACGCCCTGTAATCCTCACCGATTATCCCAAAGAGATAAAGGCATTCTACATGAAGCTCAACGATGACGGTAAAACAGTACGCGCAATGGATGTACTCTTCCCTCAAATTGGCGAGATTATTGGCGGCTCGCAGCGCGAGGAGGACTATAACAAGCTCCTATCGCGCATCCACGAGTTGGGCATACCCGAGAAAGACGTGTGGTGGTATCTCGAAACCCGCAAATTCGGTTCGGCTCCCCATAGCGGCTTCGGATTGGGTTTCGAACGCCTGCTGCTCTTTGTAACTGGCATGTCTAACATTCGCGATGTGATACCATTCCCTCGCACGCCCAAAAACTGCGAGTTCTAAAACGTTTGCCCCATGCTCAAGCAAAAACTCCAGCAGAGCCTCCTCCAGAAGCTATCGCCGCAGCAGATACAAATCATAAAGCTGCTGGAGATACCCACCATGATGCTTGAGCAGCGCATAAAAAAGGAGATGGAGGAGAATCCTGTGCTGGAAGATGTTGATGAGAATCGCATAGAGGACGATGCTCCGCAGGAAACCGACCTCACCGACGATAACGCTGGTAGCACCAACGACGATGAGTTCTCGCTCTCCGACTATCTGAACGACGAGGATATACCTTCGTATAAGCTCAACATCAGCAACCGCTCAAAGGACGAGAAGCACGAGGATATTCCGTTCTCGGTGGGCAGTACGTTCCACGAGCATCTAAAAGCGCAGCTGGGTCTGCTCAAAATCGACGAGCGGCAGCGTATGCTGGCCGACTATCTGATTGGCAACCTCGACGAGGATGGCTATCTGCGCCGCCCCCTCGATGCTGTGGCCGATGATATGGCCTTCTCCGTGGGCATCGAAACCAACGAGGAGGAACTGGAGTTGGCCCTGAAACGCCTTCAGGAACTCGATCCAGCGGGCATAGCTGCCCGCGACCTGCGTGAGTGCCTGCTGCTACAATTTCGCGACAAGTCTGCCAGCAATCCCGCTGTGGACACCGCTCGCAAAATCATACGCCATCATTTCGACGAGTTCACCAAGAAGCACTACGACCGCATAAAGGGGAGGCTCAACCTCTCCGACAGCCAGCTAAAAGAGGCTCTCGACGTGGTGCTAACCATGAATCCTAAGCCTGGTGGTGGTTTTCACGACCCCTATAATCACACTGCCCACCAGATAATCCCCGATTTTCTGCTCGAATACGAGGATGGCCAGTTCCAGCTTTCGCTCAACTCGCGCAACGTGCCAGAACTACGCATCAGCCGCGAGTACTCCGACATGCTCGAATCCTATGCGGCCAACAGAGAAAACTCGTCGAAGCAGGAAAAGGAGGCCGTGGCCTTTGTGAAGCAGAAGATTGATTCGGCTCGGTGGTTCATCGATGCCCTAAAACAGCGTCAGAACACGCTGATGAGCACCATGCAGGCCATTCTCGACTATCAGAAGGAATTCTTCCGTGAGGGCGATCTCTCCAAGTTGCGCCCCATGATTCTTAAAGACATATCGGAGGCTACTGGCTTCGACATCTCCACCGTGTCGCGTGTGGCCAACAGCAAGTATATTCAAACCCATTTTGGCATATATCCGCTCAAATCGTTCTTCAGTGAGGGTGTACAAACCGAAACTGGCGAGGAGGTATCAACCCGCGAAATTAAGCGCATTCTGCAAGAATGCGTGGGCGGCGAGGACAAGCTCCATCCCCTCACCGATGAGCGTTTGATGGAAATACTAAAGGAGCGAGGCTACCCCATAGCACGCCGCACCGTGGCCAAATACCGCGAGCAACTGGGCATCGCCGTGGCGCGATTGCGCAAGGAACTGTAGAACCGAAGAAAGGAGGCAGAATGCGGCGTGAGGGCAAACAATACGGAGCTGTACAGACGCGATTTATCGCGTCCACGACCGTTGATGTCCCTTCTGTACGGACGCGATTTATCGCGTCCATGGGCGTTGACTTTCCCTCTGTACGGACGCGATTTATCGCGTCCTGTTGCCATGCGGCTATAGGAACACACCGCGTGTGTCCGCGTCCGATGGACTATTCATCGTTGCGCGACGTAGCGACGTTGCGTGCCGTGTCCGTTGCGGTGGTGTGAGATGCTCCGACATTTATGCCGTGCAACATTTTGCAACTACACTAATTCTTTGTACATTTGCGCCAAGATGTTGATAATCATAGCCTATGGGCAAGTTGCTGCTTATCCTACGTTTTATTCTGTCAGTTTTTCCGTCAGACAGGGACGAAAGAAGGAGGCATGTGCATGTAATTCAGCGCGGAAATAAGCAATCGCATAGGGGCAGTACGGTAGCTAAAATATGGATTGAGGAGAATGGGGAGAAGAAGGTAGAGGTGGCTTGGTCCGAGTTGGCTGCATCAGATGAATTGTTGATAATCAGCATTATAGATAAGCATTGGGAAGAAATCAATCTTTTGATAGACCAGGTGTTTGCTGGTAAGAAAATCCAGGTTAAACGCATAAAATAAACCACCATGTGTAAGTACAACGACACTAATTTAGGCATTAAGAAGCTTGACTTTGGGGTAAAACGAGGTATGATGGCGGTTTACCTTACCGATGGTCGTGTGGTGTTGATACCTGTGGGTATGTTTCCCGACATAAAGCGAATGACGGCCAAACAGCGCGAGGATTGGATGATTGTGGACGAACAATACTTTACTTTTGAGCATGATAGCCGTATCTACTCTGTAAAGGATGTGCTACATATATAGTAAAAAAAATATAGACTCCAGCCCTAAGTCCTCAATCTTTCCGCCGCTAGGCAGGAATAGAGGAAAGGGTTTGGGAATGCAGCGTGCAGGCAAACAATACGGTGCTATACGGACGCGATTTATCGCGTCCATCGGCGATGCGGCTGTAGGAACACACCGCGCCCGCATCAATACAAAGCAATCTGTGCATAATTGAAAACACCTAGGCCATGGGCATCACCTACAATGAGCAGGAGCAGCGATTTGAGTTCGATTTCGTGCACGATGGCACATCGGACCTGGTGAGCCTCACGGGCAACGGCTATCAGGTGGAGGCTTTTGGCCGATGTTTTTACTATGGCTACGAGTTTGCCGAGCAGGTGAGCGGTGCGCTGCGCACGGAGTTCATAAAGTACCTCAAATTTACGCCATCGTTGCAGGAGCACCCTCAGCTCACCCAATTCATCAAAAAAGCAATCGATAATCTGCATCATCGTATAAATCTCTACAACTACGATTTGGTGGTGATGCCACAATCGTCGAGCCAGGTGAACCAATACATGCTGCGCTATATCTACCGCTTTGCCCAGCCCACGCTGCGCCCCATGGAACTGGTGAAGGCGCTGCCCTCGGCCATATCGTTCGATATGGATGCATTTGCTCTGCAATATCTCAACGATGTGCTGGAGGATGGAAGGCCGCGTTACACCGCCGCCCAAAAGGATGAGGTGAAGCGTTCCATCGATCAGATGCTCCAGCGCATACATCAGAAAGACTACTTCAGCATAGCCAAAGATGTGAAGAAGAGCCGATTCCGCCCCTACATGGTGCAATTTCTAAAATTCGCCACTGAGGCCGATGCGCAGCTCTGCGCCTTAATCCGGAAGCAGAATGTGCTTATAATCGACGACATAGCCACCAGCGGCTCCACCATCAACGAGATACTGCGCACCCTGCGCATCTTGAACGAGGACAACCAAATAGCCATTTTCAGCCTAATAGGTCGTGCCGACCTAATGGCCGATGCAATGTAGAACCGATGTATAGCACGAAATTGACATACGAGGCTGTACGGACGCGATTTATCGCGTCCATGCACAATTCATCGCGTTTTATCGATTTTTCGATGTGCGTTTGGATTTATACGACGCGCAATCGCGAAACTCAGTGTTCTACAATGTATCATGTAAATAATCACCCCAAACCAATAATAGCCTAGCCAATCCTACCCATGCGAATTGCCTCTCAGCTGCTATCGGTGCTTTTCCATCCGCTTTTGGTGGTGCTCTATGCCTATGCCCTGCTGTTCGCCCTGGGTACCTATCACGCCTATCTGCCGCTGGCTATCAAGCGTGTGGTGCTGTTTGTTGTTGCCATCGACACGGTTATTATTCCGCTGCTTATCATTTTGTTGCTAAAGCATTTGGGCTGGGTGTCGTCTGTAACGCTCGACGACCCACGCGAGCGGCTTCTGCCATTGGCTCTCACCGTGGTGGTGTATGTGCTAACCCTTTATTTATTGCGCCGCTTTGGGCTTTCGTTGGTGCTGCTCAAGTTGCTGCTGGCTGGTACGCTGGTGCTGCTCTCGGCTTTGGGCATAAGTGCTTGGTGGAAAATTAGTTGCCATGCCATGGGCATGGGTGGTTTGGTGGCTTTTATGCTCTGGGCCAGTGTTGCTGGACTGTTTCGCGCCCCCCTGCTGCTCCTAATCGGTTTGGCCCTATCGGGGCTATTGTTGGCGGCACGCCTGCTGCTGGGAGCCCATAGCCCTGCCCAAATCTACACGGGCTACGCTGTGGGCATGGTGGTGTCGTTGGCTGTGTTTGTGGCAGTGTGATAGGCGCGGCGCACTCAATTGGACGATGCGTTATCCTTACTGTATTTGTTGTGCCCATAAATGGGCATGCTGCGCAGCAGGCGCGGTGCTTGTGGCTGGTGTTGTGAGTGTAAGTGTTTGTTGTTCAGCGTATTGTGTTCGTGCGGCGCAGTTTTTGCGAGGTTATAGATAAGGTTTGGTGGGGTGCAACGCCGTGTTTTTGGGGCTGAGCGGCGGTTTTTATCGACATAAAACCCCGTGCCGCCAACCAAACGCAAACCATGCAATACCAACAGCATCAGTACATTGACATAAATGTTTTGCTGCTTTGACGCTTTAAACTACCTTTGCGCCGCTAAAAACTTATGAACAGGTGGAGCAATTTTTTCAACAAGTCGATACCGCAAAACCGAACAAAACTAATGCATGCACGTAGAAGCACGAACATAACTATTGTAACCCATTAATGCTGAATGATATGAGACGAATAGCATTACTTATACTAACCTTGTTCCCCTTGCTTTCGCAAAGCACTTGGGCGCAGCCATTTGTGGAGATAACATCAACCACTGGCGGCATGTATGCCTGCGAGGGGATGACAACATCGTTCATTGCCACACCTCTTGTTGATGGGTATGGTCGTTGGGTAGTCAATTCCGATTGGGCAAGAGTGAAGGGTGATGTTGTTTCCGTTCGCTCGGTTAAAGAAGGCGCAAAGATACAACTTGCTTATGAGTTTAGCCTGAGTAATGGTACCAAGTGGGATACCACGTTTACTGTGGAAGTGCGCCCCACGACCGTTGTGGAGGTGGAGCAGCAGGGCAATAGGCTTGTGCCTGTTGGCAAAGACGGAAAGCCTGCGCCTACGGAATATCAATGGAGAGTGGATGGTAAGTTGAGTAATGAATATAGGAATGTTCCGTTCGAAAATCCAACGATTGGTGCGGGGTATTCGTTGACTATGCATTTGCAATCTGAGTGTGCAATTGTGAGCGGTATTGTTGTAGAAAAATAGGATGCCATGAGAATATCATTAGTATTTAGGAATATTGCGAAGTGCTTTTTTGCACTTGTAGTAGGGTTGTTGTCTTTAGAGGGTGGGGTGGTTTTGGCCCAGCATGACCCAGTAAAAGTATATTATACACCTCCAGGGGCTGCTGCAGAATTGGTGGTATCAAATTTTATAGAGATAACTTATTGTGCAACAGCACCGCGCACGACGGTAGTTGGATTTAGTGGATATATAGATGGAAGTCTGTCTCAAGATAGTTATGATGCGGTATTCAAGGGTATTACTTGTATATCTAATCCGTCTGTTACGCTCACACCAGGAATCGATTATAACGATATAGGTGGTGGGTTACGCTTTATAAATGCAAATGTTCCTAATGAGGTATATGAGGCAACGTTCGATATAGAGGCATACGATGAGGGGACATGGAATTTTTTATATGTAGCTAGGACAATTACAGTAGAGATAACTAAATCGTCGAAGCCAAATGCTGATATAGTAGAGATTTTGCCATATGAAACGTGTGCAGGATCTGATATGGTGCTTAATGTAAAGAATCCAGTATCAGGAGTGTCATATTTATGGATGAGAAATAATGATACTCTTATGATTGGTGAAATGTTTACTGTTAATAGAGAAGCAGGTACATATCCATATAGGCTTAGAGCAACGCTATATCAATGTCAACAAGACAATAATTTTCAGGTAACGTTTAATCCTAATCCTTCAGTTTCAGGTTTCTCTGATTTGACAGTTTGTAACGGGGATGCAATATCGTTATCGAGTAATCCATCAGGAGGCACAGTACCTTATACATATAGCTGGACATCGACCTCAGCAATAGCAATAGATCCTGCTTTGCAAGGTTTGCAGAATCCAACTATTGCTAATGCAGTGTCTGGGCATAGTGGTGATTACAAGATAGTAGTAACAGATGCAAAGGGTTGTAAAGGGGAAAACACAACCAAGGTTGAGGTCAAGAAGGCAGTAGACGCAGGAAAGATTAGTGGGGGTCAACGAATATGCGAAGGCACTGCTCCTAAGGTTCTGAAAAGCACTGCACCCGCATCGGGCGGCGATGGACTTTTTACTTATCTGTGGAAGCAATCGACAGATGGCGGTTCTACTTGGCATGATGCTGATGGCACAAATGACGAGTTGACCTACACCCCGCCGTCCGATTTGAGCATAACAACTCAATACAAGCGCACGGTAACGAATAGTTGTGGCTCTGCAGAAACGACGCCTGTTACTGTTACTGTCGATAAGAAAGTTGTGCTGACGGTAGGGGGACCGTACTCCACCTGCCCTGATGTGGCAACATTCCTGAATGGAAGCATAAGTGGAGGAGTGAACACGGGTACGTGGAGTGTGGTGGACGGTTCAGGTTCGTTTGATGACCCTACCAAGCTGAATGCAGAATTCACCCCTGGAGCAGGTTTGAAAGACACGGATGTAAGACTTAAGTTGGTTTCGGATAAGCCTGCTGCGCCGAGCGTTTGCCCTGCCGTGGAGGATTTTGTAATAGTAAAGGTACACCCTAATGGTAAGGCCAGCTACACCTTCCCCACCGAGGTTTGCACCAGTGCATCAGAATTTCCGTTGGATATAACGCCAGTAAATGGTACATACACTCCCAATACATACAACCATGTAATGCCTTTCAAACCAAGCGATTTCAATAATGGCGACACCTACACATTCAAATACAACGGAGTGTTAGATGCTAACGGTTGTGCTATTGACGAGGACATCACTATATCTATAACCAGCCCGCAGAAGTTCACCATAACCGCTCCAGATGTGAAATACTGCGCCAACGGCAAAGGCGTTACCATCGAAGTAGATGGCTCGGAAAGCGGTGTTACCTATGAATTATGGGAGAATGGAGCTACTACAGGTCGTACCTATACAGGCGATGGCAATGCTTTTACGTTTGATGATGTTAAGGGCGATGGTTCCAAGTTTACTGTGCGTGCTACGCGTAATGGGTGCTACATTGATATGAATGGCGATGTAACGCTGCAAGAAATTCCCAAAATTCAAGATAACACAATATCATCCACCGAAAACTCAATCTGCAAAGGAGGTGATATAGTGCTTACTGGTACACAACCAACAGGCGGCGAAGGCTCATACACTTACCTATGGCAGAAAAGCGAGGATGGAGGAGCAACATGGCAAGATATTGGCACTACTAAAGACATAGGCACGATTGCTGTGGGAGCAGAAACTCAGTTTAGGCGGTTTGTGTATTCTGGACAATGCGAACTTCTTAGTACAGAAGTTACTGTTAATGTAACCACCCCCATAAATCCAGGTGAGCTCAATCCTGTTGCTGAGCCTGTTTGTAATGGTGCTACAGTTACTATAACTAATAAAACAGATGCATCTATTAACAACTATCAGTGGGAGATTAGCGATGATGGTTCTACTTATGCCCCTATAGCAGGTGCTACAGAAAAAGATCTTACCAATTGTCCGCCGCTAACAGTTTATAAGTACTATTTTAGGCGTATGTCGAGTGATGGACCAGGTGGGTGTCCTGATGCGAGGACTAATGTTATAGAGGTTAATGTTTTGAAACCTCTATCGGTATCTCTTACAGGTACGCCGCCTGATTGTAATGGTGATGATGGTACGCTTTTGGCCGCAGTAGTCGGTGGTAAGGCTGATTATCATTATTCATGGTATCAAGATGGCAATCCATTGTCGCTGCCAGACCAAGCGTCAGTGCTAACAAAGTCTGCTGATAAATACACTGTTACAGTACACGATGGTTGCGGAGATAATGCTACATCGATAGAGTATAATCTCACCCAGCCTACAGCAATCAAAGGCGACATCTCTAGCGTAACTAATATATTAGGATGTTATGCGGATAAGACTGGCGAGTTTACGATAACGGTTACAGGTGGTACAGCACCATATACTCTAACGTGGGGTAGTGATGTGCAGACTGGAGTTACTTCTACACATATATATACAGGTCAGCCTTTTGTTGCAAACGGTAAGGTTCAGATTGTTGACAATAAGGGTTGTCAGGGAGAGTCAGATGATGTAAACATCACCCAGCCCGACCTTGTCGAAATCTCTCTTGTAGGCAAGCAAGCCCCCTCGTGTAATAACGATGACGGTCATATTGAGGTTAAGGGTACGGGTGGTACTGGCCCAGGCACCTACACCTTTACGCTTGGCACGGATGTAAGGACAAACGCAACGCAAGAAATTTTCGGAACGTTGGGGTATGGCGATTACACTATATATATAGAGGATGCTAATGGTTGCCCCGCAACTAATAACTACATTAAAGAAAATCTGCCCGAGCCTACCCCCGTAATGCTCGAAGCTGAAGGCCTCCCTGTAACGGATTGCCCTGGTACGCCTACAGGTGGTATAAAGCTTACTATCTCGGGTGGTACTGGCACATACGAGTATTACAGCCCCGAGCTTGGCGGCACATGGGAACCCGTAACTGGCAACATCACTGGGCAGCCTAAGGGTACATATTATATAAAGGTGCGCGATGTTAATACCCATTGCGAATCGCCAGAAAAAGAGGTAAAGATAGAAGAACCCAATGCGCTGAACTTTACAGCCACCCCCAATACGGTGAATTGCCACAACTCCACCAATGGAGAGATTGTAATAAGCGGAATAGCGGGTGGCACTGGCAGCAACTATCAGCTGTTTATCGACGACAAAGGCGTTGGTGTACACGATGGCACTGTGCCCTACGATGTTAATGGTACTTCGCATGTGTTTGGCAGTTTGGCTCCTGCTACCTACACCATAACGCTAACCGATGGTGTTTGCAATGTATCGAAGGACGTAACCATCGATGCGCCTCCAGCCATAACGCTGACGTTGGATGAGGTGGGGAAGATAATATGCTTTAACGGCTTTGAACCGAAGGCAACAGTTAAATTCACTGTAAATGGAGGAACAGGGGAATTGAAGTATCATTTTTCGGGGTTGAAAACTTATAGTGGAAAAGCCGAAAAAGGCACGCAAACAGTGGCCGAGGTTGGTTTAGGTACTTTCGAACTGACTATTGAAGATGCGAGCGGTTGTAAAATTACTCACCCTAACCCAATAGAGGTAACAATGGGTGACGCGTTTAGGTTGGAAACTACTCATCCTATAGTAAAGGAAACTTTATGTGCCGAATCGACCGATGGATCAGCTACGGCTAGAGTACGTGGAGGATCAGGGTTATACTATTATGAGTTAGTTCGCTTAACACCTCCTATCAGCGAGGTGAGATATCCAGATTTTGGTGGAACAGCAGAAAAGGAAGTAATCTTTGCTGGTTTAGCGAAAGGTGAATATCAAATTAGGGCTTATGATATGAATGTGGTAGGAGGTTGTGTGCAGGCGAGCGAACGATTTGAAGTTGATGGCCCTGAGGAGGTTAATTTTACAGAGAACTTTGAGCCTATTCGGTGTAACGGCGATGATGCAACATTTACAGTTGTGGCCACTGGCGGTACAGGAGAATATGTGATAGAGCTTTATAAAGGTAGCACGCTAGTGGACACAAAAACAGGCTCTGGACCAGCAGTGTTCACTATAAATGCTGAGGGCGATTACTATGCTATTGTTAAAGATACCAAAAATTGTGGCAACCTCACAACTAGTACCCATAGCGTGGATAATCCAGCCAAGGTGCAATTTGCTGCAACAAATGCGGGCAATGTAACCTGTGCAGGCGGTAAGAATGGAATTATTCGCATCTCTGGGTTAACGGGTGGCAATGGAGAGTATTGGTATAGTCTCAATGACGGCGAGAGTGTGAAAATTGATGATCCTTCCGTAGATAAAGATGTGAATGTGCCTGCTGGTAAATGGGATATAAAGGTTTTCGATGGTAATGGATGTCCTGCTGACCCTGCATCGTATAGTATAGATATTACCGAGCCTGCTCCTCTTAAGATAGAGTATAAGTTCGATAACCTATTGTGCAGCACAACTGGCGAATTGAAGGCTATACTTAAAGGCGGCAGTGGTAGCTACCAAGTTAGTGTGGACAATTCGGTTTGGACTGATATTGTGGGCAATGAATATTCTTTTGGTAGTGTGTCAGGCGGTACATACACTCTATATGTACGCGATGCTTTGGATCATGACTGTTCTGTTCCGCATGACACAACATTTGAAACACCTAAAGCGTTGCAATTGGATGTGCCTTTAACATTAGAACAGAGCCCATCGTGCCAGCAGATAGGCAGGTTGGTTGTAAAAACATCGGGAGGTATGGCAACTGTTCAGTATAAGTTGTATAAGGAAGGTGTTCCTCTACCAGTGCAAGAGAATGGAACCGGTATTTTTGAGGTGAAAGATGGAGGCGACTACTATGTTGAGATAACCGATGGTTGTTCAACCATCCAATCGCCCGCTGGAACCGATAGGGTACATATCGACCAAGTGCCGTATGTTACCATCAATGGTGTGAATATAGTTGAGGCCATAAAGTGTAAGGGCGATTTTGCTCGAATAAAAGTAGATGCTACTGGTGGCACAGGTGAACTTTACTATGCTTTATGGAATAACTCTGTGAATCCTGCCGAACTAATTCAAGAGAATGCTGCGGGCGATAATATCTTCTCGAATCTAAAAGCCAATCCAGACTACATGATTATTGTTCGCGATGAATATGGCTGCGCAGATAAAACATTGTTTGCGGTGGATGAGCCTGAGGCAATGCTCGAATGGTCTTATGTTAGACCTTTTCCGCCCACTAATTTAACTAAAACAGATGGGTATATCCATTTTAAAGTTAAAGGAGGCGAAGCTCCATATACAGTCACATTTACTCCTGAAGGGGGAACCCCGCAGACAGTAACGGAAACTGACTCTATGATGATGTTTGTGTTTGACAATTTGGGAGCCAATGTTTATAGAGTTAATGTAACAGACGGTAGAGGTTGTACGCTTGACACATCGTTTGTTCTGCAACCTATGAATGTGAAACACTGGGGTCAGCATGTTAGTTGTTTTGGTGCTAACGATGGCAAGGTATACGCAGTAATTACTGGAAATCCGCCGTATGAACTTATGCTGCGGGATATGAAAAATCTAACAGTAACGTACACCGATTTTGTATTTGAAAGTAATACAAAATTAGCCCCAACGGGTATTCAGGACACTTTTGTGTTTAGTGGAATTCCAGCGGGTGAATATAATCTTTATGTTGGCGACCGTAATTCCATGACACCAATCTCCTACAATGTAGATATATTTGAACCTGGGGAGTTGCAGGCCTCGATTGTCGAGGAAATTCCGCCGATCTGTGCCATGGGCGGTACGGGGTCGGTAAAAATCGATGTTAGTGGTAGCAGGACGTATGATAAATCACATATAGATGTGCTTGGGACTGAACCTACCTATGTGGTAAAGTGGCAAAACGAAACCACAGGCGAAACAGGAGAGGAACAGACTAATAGCGAAGGCACTATCACCGTGAGCGGTCTCAATCCTGGTGTTATTAAGTTCACCGTAACCACCAATCGTGGCTGTGGGCCTGTGGAGAGGGAGGTTGATTTCCCCATTATTGAGCCTATTGTTGTTACCACCAACGTGCTGCAGGAGAGTAGCTATGGGGCAGGCAACGGTTTGATTGAGGCCAATGCCACTGGCGATAATCCTATTGTTACCTATCACCTGCTTGATAAGGACGGAAATTTGGTGGCAACATCGGCCATAGGTCTATTTAGCAATGTGAGCGAGGGTAAATATGTGGTTAAGGCAGAGGATGATTTGACCTGCCCAGGCTACTCCGACACCATTTACATAAGGGGCACCGATGTTGTGGTTGATGACATAACGCCCGCCACCTGCTTTGGTGAAAATCAGGGTGCATTTAAGTTCCATATCGAGCATGGTTTCCCGCGTTTCAAGAGTGTTAGCGTAGCCGATGCTTCGGGCAACACGGTGGCCATAGCCCCTGAGATGGCACTCTACAGCTGCAACGAGCCAATAGCAGCTGAGAATTTGCTGGCAGGCGACTACACAATTACGATTGTGGATAGTTTGAATAACATCATAACTCACACCGTTACAATAGGTCAGCCCGATAAGTTGATTATTGATGCCACCCTAACCGCTCCCGATTGTGCAAGCAACGGCAGCATCGCGCTCACAGTGGTTGGTGGTGTGGCTCCCTATACCATGGAGTGGGCTATTGATGAAGGCGCACTTGAGCCTCTAAGTTCCTCAACCATTGATATTGTTCAGGGTGGTACTTATAGGGTTGTGGTAACCGATGCCAACAATTGCACCGCCGAGTGGAGCCAGTATGTAGCACCAGCCGAGAGCATTACGCTTGCGCTGGAGGAAGTTTCGAATCCCACATGTTTTGGTGGCGACAATGGTCGCATAGCTGTTGAGGCTGCTAACGATGGCAGCTCCATGTATCAGTATTTGCTTGAGAAAGATGGCACACTGATCAATATCACCGACAATGGTGTGTTCGAGAATCTGAGCAAAGGCGACTATAAGGTGGTGGTTCAGAACATCAACACGGGCTGCAGCCAGTCGTTTAGCTACACATTGGTTGACGGAGCCGAGGCCATAAACATTGCCTTTGACGGCTTTACAGGAAAACTGAACTGCCCTAGCGATGCCGATGGTTATGCAACGGCCGTGGTTACAGGTGGAAGTGGTTCCTACACCTACGTTTGGCCTCAGTTGGGCGAAAGCACCAGCAGCGTGAGCGGTCTAACCCCAGGCACCTACGAAGTGATTGTGGCCGACGATTTGGGCTGTACTGCAACGGCTAGTTACACCATCGATGGTCCTAAACCGTTTGTTTTTGATAAAGCCACGCGTACTGAGGCTAAGTGTCGCAATAGCGCGATACCAGCTAACCTAGGTGGTAAATTGTCGGTTGGCCTTGTAGAAGGTGGTACTGCTCCCTACTCTTTCTATCTGGTTGACGAAACCAACCATAGCATTAGGGAGGGTCAGCCCAACTTCACTGGTTTGGGTGCTGGAATCTACGAGGTGTGGGTGGAGGATGCCAATGGCTGCCGCGATATGTACTACGACACCGTGCTGATTAGTCCTATTAACGACTTTGAGATTGGCGCGATGGACACCACGGTTTGCTTCACCAACGAGGTTGAGCTAAAGGCTAATGTAATATTAGGCGATGTATATTCGGGTCAACCTCTAAAATACTCATGGTGGAGCGAGGCCAACGCAGCCAATGTAAGCCCCGATGCTACAGGCGAGACCTACCCCTTGGAGGGCTTGGATGTGAATGTGTATCGCTATAAGCTGCGTGTAAGTCAGGAGGGCGGCGATCGTTGCTACGTTGAGAAATGGTTCGATGTGGGCGTGTATCCCAAAATCGACATACACGTGCCGCTCTACGTGTCGTCGGTGCAGAACGACACCATACTATCGATTCTGTTCAATCAGGAGTATAACGTGGACGTTAGCACCAGCACGTTCGACTACAACACCTCGTTCGAGTGGAAGCCCAGCGGTGTGTTCACTCGTGGCAATAGCTGGAACTCGTCGATATTTATGACCCCCGAGAAGTATGAGGAGCTGAAGCAGACCTATCCTCACAGGTTTAAGACGCTTCGCGATCCGCAAACCAAGCGCGACGGAGACTTCTTCTTGGTTGATGTTGTGGCCACCACCGATGTGGGCTGTCAGGATTCGCTAACGCTATACACCAAGATAGTGAACAAGCTCTACCTGGCTAACGTGTTCTCGCCCAATGGCGATGGTCGCAACGATATATGGAAGTTGCCCAAGGAGTACCTCTTCCCCGATTTGGAGATAGAGATATTCAACCGCTGGGGTGCGCTGGTGTGGTCGGCAGCAGGCGACAAGGCCGCGCGTGGATGGGATGGACGAACCAACAACGGCAAGGTACTGCCCATTGGCACCTACTGGTACGTAATTAAGTTCAACATCAACTCGAGCGAGTGGAAGCCGCTGACGGGTTCAGTAACCATTGTAAAATAGAGTGCGCTATGAAAAAGACGAGTAACATACTGAAAGCCGCCATAGTGCTGGTATTGGTAGCAGGATTTGGTTTGGGACAAAAGTCTCAAGCGCAGCAGATTTCGCACTACACGCAAACGCTGCTCAATCCCTATATCTACAACCCCGCCGTGGCTGGAACCAACAACTATTTCCAGATGCGCATTGCCAACCGTTTGCAATGGATAGGCATAAACGATGCCCCGGTAACGTTCAATGTGAGCTGCTATGGGCCATTCGCCAAGCGCGATATGGGCTGGGGCGCATACATCACGAGCGACAACACGGGCCCCACCAGCAAGCTGTCGGTTATGGGAAGCTATGCGTATAACATGCAGTTAACCAAGGATTTGCGCATATCAGGTGGTATAGCCTTGGGTATGATGCAATATCGCCTCGACCTGGGCTCGAATCCCGCTGGTGAGTTGGACTACGATCCCGACGATCCGGCCATTCCGTCGTCGGCAAAGTCGAATTTTTTGCCCGATGCATCGATTGGTTTCTATCTATGGAATGCTTCGTTCAATGTGGGTTTTGCCATTCATCAACTATTTGCCGAAAGGGTGAAGTTCTACCCCGAGATGATAGGCAAAAACCGTAAGACTCGCAGCGTGCTCAAGCATCACTATATGCTGAGCGGTGGTTATTGGATGCCGCTGAACAAGCGCCTGGATTTGGAGCTATCGCTTGTTACACGCTACATGATTGGTGCGCCTATTGAGCTTGAGGCTAATGCTAAGTTGGCCTATAGGCAAACCACCTATGAGGTATGGGGTGGTTTGTCGGTTCGCTACCGAGATGCTGTGTCGGTGTTGCTTGGTGCAACCATCAAGAAGAAGTACGTGATAGGCTACTCGTTCGACTGGAGCGTGATGGGTATAAGCCGATACAATGCAGGATCGCACGAGATAATGATTGGCTATCTGTTCGATAAACTCAAATAGTCAATAGCCATAAGGTAAGCAAGACATGGGAGGCTGTCCGTAAAAATGGGCAGCCTCCTTGGCGTTGAGATGAGCTGGTTTTGGGGATTATCTGTTTGGATTTTTGTGTATTTGTGGTGTAAATTTCTGTGTAGATATTATAGTTGGTTGATAGATAGATATTTAGAGGAGTGAGCGTTGCGCCTCGAGCATAAGGCTCTACTGCTTCGTGGAGCGCGTCAGGTGGGAAAGCCAACGGCAGTTTTTTGGGGAGATGGATTATGTCGATGCAGAGGCCGACAGCGCAGCTCGGCATGTGGTTATTTGCCCACTCTATGCCCTATCGCAGATGAATAGGATATTGTTAGATGCATAATTATTGTTCTTTCGCTTCAAAATCTTAACTTAGCAGTTTGTAAATCAAAATGCATTTTTAAGGTTATGTTCCATCAAGAGCGCGGGCTATACGTAGCCCACGGGCCTCAGGGGCCAATAAGCATAGAGGGTCGCATGGCCAACCGTCATGGGCTGATTGCTGGTGCTACGGGTACAGGCAAAACGGTAACGCTGCAGGTTTTGGCCGAAAGTTTTTGCCAGGCTGGTGTGCCATGTTTCATGGCCGATATGAAAGGCGATCTGTCGGGCATCAGTCAGGTAGGCAAACTGTCGGGCTTCATAGAGAAACGCTTGCCCGAATTTGGCCTCGAAGCACCTGAGTTTCAGAGTTGTCCGGTGCGTTTTTTCGATGTGTTTGGAGAACAGGGACATCCCATGCGCTCCACTGTATCGGGTATGGGGCCGCAGCTGCTTGCGCGTCTGCTCGAACTCAACGAGACTCAAAGCGGTATTCTCAACATTGTGTTCCGCATAGCAGATGATCGCGGGCTGCTGCTAATCGACATAAAGGATTTGCGTTCTATGCTCGACTATGTGGCCACCAATGCGGCTCAGTATAAATCGACCTATGGTAACATAACCACGGCCAGCGTTGGAACCATTCAGCGTGCGTTGCTTGCGCTGGAAAGCCAGGGCGCGGAGCGTTTTTTCGGCGAGCCAGATTTTGATGTGATGGATTTGCTACAGCAGCAGGGAGGAAAGGGCGTGATGAACGTTCTGGCAGCCGATAAGCTGATGCTTCGCCCCAAGCTCTACTCCACATTCCTGCTTTGGTTGCTATCGGATCTTTATGCCAAGCTGCCAGAGGTGGGCGATTTGGATTTGCCTAAGTTGGTGTTCTTCTTCGACGAGGCGCACATGCTTTTCGACGACACATCGAAGGCTTTGGTTGATAAGATTGAGCAGGTGGTGCGTCTGATACGAAGCAAGGGTGTTGGGGTGTATTTTGTAACTCAAAGCCCCACCGATATTCCCGAGACCATACTTGGTCAATTGGGTAATCGAGTGCAGCATGCGCTACGCGCCTATACGCCCAAGGATCAGCGGGCGGTGAAGGTGGCCGCCGATACGTTTCGCCCCAATCCTGCCTTTAAAACCGACGAGGCCATAATGGCGCTGGAAACTGGCGAGGCGTTGGTTTCGTTCCTCGATGCCAAAGGTGCGCCCACCATGGTGGAGCGGGCAAAAATATTGTTTCCGCTGAGCCAGATTGGAGCCATCAGCGAGGCTGAGCGCGAGGCGATAAATAAGAAGTCGCCGCTTAGCGGACGCTACGATAAGATGATTGACCGTGAGAGTGCTTTTGAGGTGTTGTTGGCTGAGGCCGAACAGGCGGCCAAGGAGGCCGAGCAAGCCGCTGTTCAGGCTGCTAAGGAGAAAGAGGAGGCAAAGGGTTCTTCGTATAGAAAGAAGGGTATAATGGGTAAGGTTTTGGGGGCTATTGTAACGGCAGTAACCGCAAGTGTTGCCACCAGTGTTGGGTCGGCTGTATCGAATAAAATAACGGGAAAGAAAACGCGCACCACGTCGGCTTCTAGTACGGCGAGCCGTGTGGTTAAAAATGCTACATCGGCAGCCACACGCACCATCACCCGCAGCATTTTGGGCAATTTGATAAAGTAGGGAGGGGAGAAAAAAAATAGGCGCGTAGAATCGCGCCTATTTTTTTTCTATAATTCTGTGGATACTAAAATACAGCCATGCAATTGGATGTATCTGAATTCGTATATAAAAATATATTATTGTTTTGTTTATTTTTTCTTGCCCTTGCTTGTTTTTGCTTTTGGTTTGCTCGATTTTGCGCTGGTTTTGCTTTTCTTGTGCATTTGTTTGTCGGGCGGGTTGTAGAATTGCATACGCCCCTGATTGCGGCTGCCGTTTTGGGGCATATCAACTATGCGGAAATCTATTTGTTTGCGGTCCAGATTGGTGCGATAGACTTCCACCATTAGGTTTTGTCCCAGCTGGAATGTGCGCCCCGTGCGTTCACCCACCAGCGAGTAACTATCCTCGTCGAATAGGTAGTAGTCGTCGGAGAGGTCGCGCAGGGCAACCAGTCCCTCGCATTGCGAGTCGACTAACTCTATGAATAGGCCAAAGTTGGTTACGCCCGATATGGTGCCCAAGAATTGCTGCCCATGCTTATCGGCCAGGAACTCCACCTGCTTGTATTTGATGGAGGCGCGTTCGGCATCGGCGGCGCGAATTTCCTGGCTGGTGGCATAGGTGCATTGCGCTTCGAGGGCCTCGGCGTTTGCGGTGGTTTGACCGTCGAGGTATTGGGACAGCAGGCGGTGTACCATCATGTCGGGGTAGCGGCGGATGGGCGAGGTGAAGTGCGTGTAGTAGTCGAATGCTAAGCCGTAGTGGCCAATGTTGTTGATGGTGTATCGGGCTTTGGCCATGGCACGTAGTGCCAGTGTCTCAATTAGGTTGTGCTCGGCTTTGCCTCGTGTTTGGGCAATCACCTTGTTCATCGATTGGCCTATTTTGCGTGGGGTTGCACCCTCGAGTTGGTAGCCAAATCGGGCAATGAATGTGCGGAACGAGTCGAGTTTTTCTTGGTTGGGGCGGTCGTGGATGCGATAGACGAATGGCAGTTCGCGCTTGCGCGACAGTTCGCGACCTACAAATTCGGCCACGGTGCGGTTGGCCAGCAGCATAAACTCCTCAATGAGTTGGTTGGCCTCTTTCGACTCTTTGAAGTAAACGCCCGTGGGGTGTCCGTGTTCGTCGAGATGGAATTTTACCTCAACCCGCTCAAAGGCAATAGCACCCTGTTTGAATCGCTGTGTGCGAAGTTGCTGTGCCAGCTGGTGCATGGTCATAATTTCGTGCAGCATGTCGCCCTGACCAGTTTCAATCACCTGCTGTGCCTCTTCGTAGGCGAAGCGGCGGTTTGAGCGTATCACAGTGCGCCCAATCCATTTGTTAAGCACCTCGGCCTTTGAGTTGAGTTTGAAAACAACGGAGAAGCATAGCTTATCCTCATCGGGGCGGAGCGAGCATACGAAGTTCGACAGGCGTTCGGGGAGCATGGGCACGCAGCGATCCACCAGATAGACCGATGTGGCGCGTTGGCTGGCCTCGTCGTCGATGGGTGTGCTGGGTTGCACGTAGTGGGTAACGTCGGCTATGTGTACGCCCACCTCGATGTTGCCGTTGGGGAGTGTTTGGAGCGATAGTGCATCGTCGAAATCTTTGGCGTCGGCGGGGTCGATGGTGAGGGTTGGCACACCGCGCATATCGCGTCGGCGGGCGCATTCCTCAGGGGTGATGCCAGGCTCGATGGCATCGGCCAAGCGGTCGAGTTCGGCGGGGAAATGGTAGGGCAGTTCAAATTCGGCTAGTATTGCGTGCATCTCTACCTCGTGAACACCGGCATCGCCCAGCACCTCCACCACGTGGCCCTGTGGCGATTGGCTGCGTTCGGGCCAGTCATCGACGCGGAAAATTACCTTTTGGCCGTGCTTTGCGCCGTTAATCGATTTTGGGTCGATTTCCACCTCGTAGGGTAGGTTTTTGCCCTCGGGGCTAACCCTTATGGCGTCGGGGTCGAAATAGATGCAGCCCACAAACTCGCGCTGGGTGCGTTCAATCACCTGAAGCACATCGCCCTCGGTGGTGTCGGGGGCTTGCCGGTGGCGACGGCGGCGTATGTCAATCTCCACCGTATCGCCGTGCAGGGCGCGGTTGAGATTGTGCTGCGGGATCGACACCTCGGTGCCGTCGGGTAGGCGCACCGTGGCAGTGCCATCGGCATTCATGAGCAGTAGGCCAGTGGCGCGGTTGGCATCTGCCGCAAGGCGGTATTTGCCTGTGCTGGGCTCAACCAGCCGTCCGTCGGCCTCCATCTCGCGCAGCACGTCGTTGATTAGGCGACGCGTGGGGTCGTCCTTAACGCCCAGGGCAGCGGCCAGTTGCTTGTAGTTGAGCGGAGTTTTGGGCTGACTTGCGAATATGCTGGCTATGGCCATGCGCAGCTCCTTTTTGGTTATGCGCTGCGGCTTTGCGGCGGGTTGTTTGCTCTTTGCCATGTTTTCTGCTTAAAGGTGTATTTTAGGGTGTATGTCCCTAAGTTTGTGGTGGTTTTGCCTTTTTAGGGCATACAAAGATACGTTTTTTTGCCCTACATGTTGCTTGGGTTTATATTTAGGGCTTAGACGTACATTATACCAAAAATCGATGCGCTGCAAACGGTTGTTTGCGACTGAAAAAAGTAGTAACTTTGCGTGTTCTAATCCATAAATCAACCTAAATTCAAATTATGAGGTCAATCTCTATCAAATTAGCGTTTGCTGCGGTGTTGATGTTCTGCGCGGTGGCAAGCGCAATGGCTCAGGGCACTGTTAAGGGCATTGTGGTTGATGCCGATAATGGTGCTCCGTTGTTAGGCACATCGGTTTATATCGATGGAACAACTCAGGGCACTGTGTCGGGCGGCAATGGCGAGTTTACGCTGAAAGTGCGCACGGCCAAGGCGCGTATAGTGTTCTCGTTTGTGGGCTATGTTGAGGATTTCCGCGACGTGGAAGTTGGTGGCGGCGAAATCGACTTGGGTACTATAGCCCTAAAGCCCAGCACTGTTGGCGTTGA
>JAFWUG010000011.1 GCA_017524185.1 Bacteroidales bacterium | reverse complement strand
TACACCAGCTGAGTTTCTGATGTGTCCACTGGAGGCAACACTAAGTGATTATCTATCTAATATTGAATTAGATAAAACATTTAGTAGAACTCAGTATGGAGATGGTGGTAAAGTGATAGATTTTGGCTACAATCAGCAAGACAGCGCTATCTATGTGCTAACACAGGGAGCAAGCGAGGTGAAGCCATGGGCGTTGTGCAAAATTACAATGGAAGACGGCTATTTCGTACACAAAAATTGCGGTTCTTTTATTCCCCCCAAAACAAAACCTACACTTTTCTAAAACAAAATCTACATTTTTTTGTGTAGTATTGTAACCTATTCTGGGAGATCTATTGGGTCTATTGGCTCAATTGGGATTATCGGTTCGGGTTGTAGCGAAAGTTCTATTGCATAGATTCTTTTATCTTGTTCATCAAGCCTTAGTCTAAATTCATCCATCATGCGCATAGCCCCGTTTAATCTATCCATCGCATCGTTAAAGGCTTGCTCTATACCAAAAAACTGGCGCAGCAAATCACCGCCAATCATTTCGGGCGGTATTTGCTCTTCCTTGTGCCAAAACGATTCAAATACATCGTAAAAATCTTGCTGGCTGGGTACAGCCCCGTGCCTAAACTTTAGGCGTAAGTCCACTTTGTCCATATCTATATACATTTAACAAACACGGTTCTACCGTTAATTTTTTGGCCTCTTAACGCACGTAAATCTAAGCCATTACAAGTTGCTACAGCATAAGCGTTGCGCGTTCCTGTCAGCTCAAAAGTTATGTTACTACCCCAATAAGCTGCTAATTCGTCTTTCCAATAACCTAAGTTAGTCATACAAGGGACCCAGCCCAGTTTAATAGCAGCCTCTATCCATACGCACGTTGCAATAGTGCCTTTAGGTGGTATTTGTTTGTTTATTTCAGCGATTTGAGTGTTTATTTCGGCTGAGGTTTGTGTTATAAGGCCACGCAGCTCGCTAACAGCCTGTGCCAACTGGTTGTGCAGTTCGCCAAGCTGTGCTGCATAATCGGCAAAACGGGTAGCCATTGCCCCATTTAAATCGCTCGAACGCAATTCGATAGTATCGCGCAGCTGTTTGTCGTATGCCTCTAAAGAGGCAAATTTGCTTGGCAAATCGAACATGTCGCTATGCGTTCTGCCATAGTTATCGTTCAGATAACCTGTAGTTTCCAATACACCATAGATTTCGCCCTGTACAGCGAAATTCTTTGAATCCATCAACTTTTTGATGCGTTTGCCTCTTCCGTGGCTTTCGACTACTTCGCCATCGACGGCGGCAACATCGCCGCCTTTTGTGAAGATAGCCGCATCGCCGCCCATGCCTGCAATGGCTTTCGACAGCATTTGGATGTCGTGTTGGATGTTCTGCAACACATCGGTGGTTACAGGAAAACGTCCGTGTTCGTTTTTAAAACCGTGGTTGTGCATATATATATAAGGTATTAGTAATAAGCATAGTTGGGGTTAAAATAGAGCGCGGCGTATTTGCCAACCAGCGCTCGCATACGCGCATCGCCCGCTGTGCCGCCGTGTTCGGGCAGATTGGCGGGGCAAAGCACCATGCTGGTATCGTTGCTATAGGGCGTGACGGTGGCCCACGTAATCGGATAAATTTCCGAAAAATTGTAGGCAATCACATGCTGCATGTCGTTGCGCGGGGTGGTATCCAAACACCACAAATATTCGCCAACTGTTTCAATATCAATGATTTTAAAACCTTGGCTATAATCTTCGTATCCGAATGTGTCGTTGAGCATACGGCGCAGGTTGCAGGTTTGCCCGTTATAGCTCAGTTTGCGCAGGGTGGTATCCCTTTGCAGCGTAAAATCGCGATGCACACGGCGCAATGGGTGTAGCAGCACAACCATGAGCGAGGCTATCCGCGCACCGCGCATGGCAGGCGGCAACAGCATACACGCAAGGCGGCGAAAATTAATCTGCATAATCTGCATAGGGCGTGTAGGTTATGTTTATGTTATCCTCTACAAACTCAAAGTAGCCCGCTTGCGGTATGCATTGTACGGCCACGTTTTTCCACTGCATCGAGGCGTTGGCTACGGCGCAGTAGGTTATTTCGGCAACGCGCACACCTGGCACAACCTGCATGGCATCAACCAAGGCCATGCGCGAAAAAGTAGAATCGAACGGCAGCTGTTCAACATGCTGTTTAATGGCCATTAAAACGGCTTTTTTACCCGTTTCAATGCTCATGCCCTCGGCATCCAACAGCATGGGGTCGTAAAGCACCACGGCTTTCAGTCGTAGCAAATCGCCTGGCTGGGTTATAACGCTCATGCGCAGCCCCGCGTCTTTCACCTCTTTCAGATAGGCCCACAGGGCTGTTTTTTGCTCGGCTGTAAGCGGTTCGAGTTTATCGCCAATGCGCTGGGCTACTTTCAGTTGCAGTTCGCCGTCGTG
>JAFWUG010000103.1 GCA_017524185.1 Bacteroidales bacterium | reverse complement strand
TGCGCTTTGAGGGTTACGGTGGCCTTGGTTATGCCCGTGAGCTGGGTGTAAACTCTCTGAAATGCTTTGGTTTCCATGGCTATGCGGCCCTCCTTTCGTTGAATATTTCGTTGAGCTCGGCCTCATATTTCTTGAAGTCGGAGCTTTGGAACTCGGCATAGTTCATCTGCCGAAGGGTGTTTATTATGCGCTTGTAGTAGGTTGAGCACTGCTCAAATCCCTCGAAGCGGAAGTTCATGTCGGCAATGCTCATCACAAGCTCAAGCATGTATTTCTGGCGATTGAGCGGGCAGTTGGCGTCAATCTTGTCGAATGCATCCTGCTGAAGTATAACAAAATCGACAATTTCTGACTTCCAATAGCGGTCGTGGTACTCCAAAGGCACACCGTCGTCGCCAAGGATGTTAATCTGCTCGGCCACCTCCTTGCCGCGCTGCACGATGTTGCGGGCTTTGTAAACCAGCTCAACCCAGTTTTCGCCCACCACCTTGCTCAGGAACTCCTGTATTTCGGGGTACTCGATGTATTTCGAGTAGCTATCCATGGCATCGATAGCGGGATAGCGCTTGCTGTCGGCGCGTTGCTGCGACAGGGCGTAGAAACAGCGGGCAGCTTTTTTGGTGGAGTCGGTTACAGGCTCTTTGAGGTTACCACCTGCGGGCGACACCGTTCCGATGAACGTAACCGAACCCGTTTCGCCGTTGTTCAGGTAAACCATACCAGCGCGAGCGTAGAAGTTGGCGATAATGGCCGCCAAGTCCATAGGGAACGCGTCGGGGCCGGGGAGCTCCTCCAAGCGGTTACTCATCTCGCGCAGAGCCTGAGCCCAACGCGACGTGGAGTCGGCCAGCAGCAGCACTTTCAGACCCATGGAGCGGTAATACTCGCCAATGGTCATAGCGGTATAAACCGATGCCTCACGCGAGGCCACGGGCATGTTCGACGTGTTGCAGATGATGGTGGTGCGCTCCATGAGCTTACGCCCCGTGCGGTGGTCGTCCAGGTGCGGGAACTCGGCAAAGATTTCCACCACCTCGTTGGCACGTTCGCCGCAGGCCGCCATGATAATCATGTCGGCGTTGGCCTGCTTGGCCAAGGCGTGCTGTAGCACGGTTTTGCCGCAACCGAATGGGCCAGGGATAAAGCCTGTACCGCCCTCGGCAATGGGGTTCATGGTGTCGATTACGCGCACACCAGTTTCCAGCACACGGCTGGGTCTGGGTTTATCGCGATAGGCGGTGATGGCGCGTTTCACGGGCCATTTCTGCACCATCGACACGTTAATATCCTCGCCCTCGACAGAGGTCAGCACGGCAATGGTGTCGGTTATTTTATATGTGCCCTTAGCCACGATGCTCTTAACGGTGTAGCGTCCCTTGAGGGCGAAAGGCACCATAATTTTATGTTTAACCCAGCCTTCGGGCACTTCGCCCAACCAATCGGCTGCGCCAACCTGTGCGCCAACCTCGGCAATAGGCGTAAACTCCCACTCCGAGTCCATGTCAAGGGCCTCGGTGTAGTCGCCGCGCTTTAGGAAAATGCCGTCCATCTTGGCCAAGTCGTGCTGCAAACCGTCGTAGTTTTTGGAGAGCAAGCCGGGGCCCAGCGTAGCCTCGAGCATGTGTCCGCTAAACTCAACCACGTCGCCCACCTTGAGGCCACGTGTGCTCTCGAACACCTGCACGTATGCGGTTTTGCCAATCATCTTAATAACCTCGGCCATTAGGCGCGTTTCGGTCAGATTGATGTAGCATATCTCATTCTGGGCAACTGGGCCATCAATCTCAACCAAAACCAGGTTCGAGATAATTCCAGTTACTTTACCTGTAGTGCTCATATAATGATAATTATTAATTATTTACAATTATTTTGGTGGCTATTTGGCGAATGCCTGCTCAATGCTGAACGAGGCTTTGAGGTCGGCAAAGAGCTTGTCGAACATGCCTGCGCCCTGCTGACCATCGATGGCAGCCCAGCGCTGCAGGATGATGGCCTTGGCAAAGAACGCCAAGATAAAGTTCACGTTGAAATAGTCCCACGTGGTCAGCTCGTTGGCCATTTCCCAGCGCAGCATGTCGATGCGGCGTTCGCGCTCGGCCACATCGGGCAGCTCGGCTATTTGCACCAAACGGTCGATATAATCCACCTCCTGGCGCAGGCCAAAATCGGCTGCCTGACTGCGTTGCAGAGCCTCCACTATAGGCCCATCGCCCAGCAGCTGCCCCGCCACCTCGATGCCCATACGGCGGCAGTTGATAGCCGTGAGGATGTTGTTCAGGTCGCGGTTGAAGCCGAACCAACGCTTAACAAAGGCGTTTTTGCTGGCCAATGCTTGCTTGTAGAACGCCTCCATGAGCTGTAGTTCGGGGTGCGCCAGTGGCTCGTTGGAGTCTATAAATGCGCTGTAGAACTGCTGCATGTAGGGCGGCATCAGCTCGGCGTGGCCTTCGAGGTCGGCGAATAGCTCGGCGGGAAGCGTACCCAGCGGGCTGTTGGCCATGCCGCGTTTAAGCAGCGTGTTGAGCAGGTTCTCGTTGTCGAACGGGAGGAACAACTGCTCCACCAACCTATAGTCGGCTGGGCTTATATGCTCGCGCACCTCATCGCGCAGGGCGCAAACATCGAACTCCTTCCGCCCATGCTCCATTGCAAGCTCTGGGAGGCCGGCCACCAAGAAGTAGTAATTGCGGGCCATGGCTTAGATGCTTACTTGTTACCGAAGAGCAGTGCGGCTATTTTGGGGCGCATGTAATCCTTGAACAGGGCATCAAAATCGGCCTCGGTGAAGCTCACCACGTAGCCGCCGTCGCCAGGACCGATCTTAAATCCATATTTTATGGAGCGGTCGGCATTCACATGCAGATCGGCGTTGAGCTGGTCGAGTGCCTTGGCGCTGAAATGCTCGCCAATGGCCTGCTGCATGTCGGCCGGAACAAGCAGGTTGAGGCTAACGCGCTCGGTGGAATTGGGGTTCCAGCGCGAAATGGCCGCTGAAATGACGCTCTTCATAAACTCGGCGTCCTTCAGCGCATCGATGGCGGGGGCTTTGTAGAGCTTGGCCTCAATGGCTGCAGCTATTTGCTGTTTCAGGCCGCCCATCACCTGCTTGGCCGATAGGTTGATTTCGGTTTCGGCGTTCTTGCGCATGTCGGCGGCCTCTTTTTGGGCGGCAGCCTTGAGCTGTTCGGCCTGAGCCTTAGCCTCGCTAACTATGCGGGCAGCATCGGCTTTGGCCTGTGCCAGCAACTGGTTGGCCTCGTCCTGCCCTTTCTCGAGCCCCTCGCGGTAGATTTTCTCGGTGAGCTCCTGTAGTTTGCTCTGTATCTCCATATATGAAAGATAGTTTTTTGTGTCGTTTTCAGTCAGTTACGCTATAGCGTTTTGTGTCCCAATATTTATTGGCAGGTGCAAAGATAGCAAATTTATTCACATGGGGCCGATGGGGCGTACTTTTTTCGCTTTAAAGCGAACACATTGTGCCACCGAACAATACAGCAGCCCTACTCAGCCCGTA
>JAFWUG010000102.1 GCA_017524185.1 Bacteroidales bacterium | reverse complement strand
TGCTCAGTGTTGTAGGATTGTTGTAGTTGATACTGATGCAAAACCATGAAGTTGCGATGGTGTCAATGTTTGTACCTCTGAGATTATAACTCATTATAGCACGAGAGTTTGGAATAGGAATGTGCATTAACGTATCGTTGGATGTGTATAATGCTCCAGTAATTCGTGTTGAATCGAAATATGTAGTTGTATTTGAAAATGTCGAATCTGGTATTATATAGCATGAAACACCATTCACAACAATATTATAATCAATCCACCAAAAATCACCTGTACCAATCTGTGTTCCACCATTTTTGTCGAAAATAAAATGATCGTTGTCTATGAGGTTTGATATTTCTTCTTTTGAACAATATCCTAAAGGCGGATCGATGATACAAGATGAAAAGAAAAAAAGTCCAATTACAATATCAATAAGAATTGATATTGTTGTTTTAATAACATTTGTTTTCATGATATATTTTATGGTTTTATGTCAAGAAGTACTTCTAATTCGAATTGGTAATAACCATCTGTACCATCTTTTTTCCCCTTAGAAGTGCTAATTATTGCACCAGTATTAGTATTGAATACTGCGCTTTTATAGTATCCATTGCTACTTCCACTCCATCCCCAGTTGCAGTGTACTAATCGCTCATATTCGTAGTATGAATCTGATAGCACACCATCGGCATATATATCTATTTTACGTCGTCGTATTAATACACCATCAATTACCCATGCATGTCCTCCTCCTGTTACAGCGCATATCTTTTTCTCTTTTCCAAAAAATATCCATCGTTTATATGTAATGCAAGTCATTTTAGAACTTCCACCTATAATTACGGGGCAATTGTTTGATAATGAAACTCTTATTTTATTCAAATCATAATCTTGATAGATGCCCGAATGCGAGTAACCCATTTTTTGAAAATGAACTGGTGCATCTGATACTAAAGCACCGCTTTGGCTTCCCCATTGCATGTAAACATTGTCGCCAATAGTCCTAAATAATTGAGCGATTTCTGTTTTAGATGTTGTTGTGGATTGGCTATTATCCCTTATGTTTTTGTATTTAAGGATTTCATCCCAATTGTAATAATTCGGATAGCGATGATATGCCATAACTTGAGCAATGGCTGTGGCAACACAGCCCGCAGCCGCATGTTTGCCATTACTTAGTATGGGTGCATTGTCGTTGTAGGGCTCATCCTGCCCCCATCGCACAGGTATCATGGGTTCTAAATTTTGCATTATTTCCCATGCTCCTTGTTTTGTTGTTATAACTTTAGGAAATATAACAGGATTTCCGTCTTCGTCCCTAATGCAGTCTGATTTAATTAGTTTCTTGTTAAATGTTTGAATTTCCTGTTGGTAATACGCTCCAGCATTAGCATGGAACACGGCCAAAGCAGGCGGCTCGTTTGCATCATCGCTTAGGTCGATGCTGCCCTCGGAAGCCAAAGCGTATATGGTTGATGTGCGATAATCCGCCGACACTAACGCGTAGCCCATGTTATCTGTGAAGTTTACGATGTACATCATGGTGTCGGGCAGATCGTTGCCCTTAGCTCCGAACTCGGGGTTGCGCACTGCGGTGATGTCGCCTACACGCCTATTGCTTTTAGCCCCCGTGTGGTTGATTGCTTCAAGCGCTTCCATAGCATCTATTGCTTCGGCAATGGCAGCCTCAGGTGTGCGGGCGCGCCCCAGCACAACTGCATCGTCGGGTATGGCAGTCTCAACTTCCTCTGCAACTACTTGCTCTATCGGTATTTCTTGGTCTTGGCAGCTAAATAAACTTAGCGTTGCCATTAGACAGAGCAATCCTAATAGGCGTAACTGATTGCGGTAGAAAAGTTTAGTACTCATTATTGATTTAGTTTTTGGTTAGCGTACAAATTTATTCAATTATTTAGATTTAACAAAGATGATTACTAAAATATTTTCAATCCACACAAAAAAAAGGCCACCAGCCTGTTACGGCTGATGGCCTTTCGCGTTGTTGTGTTGGGGTGAGAGCTTAGTTCACCTTGGCCACAATCTCCATGCCCTTGTTGATGGCTTGCTCGTTCATGGGGATGAGGTGGTGATGGCGCTCGGGGAGCGACTTCTTCAGTCCCTTGATTACGTTCTCCATCTTCACCACGGGCTTAACCTTCAGGAACGCGCCCAGCACAATCATGTTAACGGTCTTGGCGTTGTTCATGGCCGCAGCGGTGTCGGCGGCCTCCACCTTGTAGATGCTGATGTCCTTGCGGGTGGGGTGGTGGGTGATGCCGTTGGGGTCGTAGATTAGCACGCCGCCGGGCTTCACGCGGCTCTCAAACTTGTCCATCGACTGCTGGTTCAGTATGATGGCCGTGTCGAACTCCTGTATGATGGGCGAGCTGATGCGGCTATCGCTCAGAATTACGGTAACGTTTGCAGTACCGCCGCGCATCTCGGGGCCGTATGATGGCATCCAGGCTACCTCTTGGTCTTGCATAATGCCCGAGTAGGCCAATATTTTGCCCATCGAGAGTACGCCCTGTCCGCCAAAACCGGCTATGATGATTTCTTCCGTCATTGCTTTGAATTGTTGGGTGTTTAACGATTAAATATCCTTCATGTCGCCAAGCGGATACTTGGGGAACATGTTCTCCACCATCCATTTGTTGGAGTCAACGGGGCTCTGCTTCCAGCCCGAGTTGCAGGTGGCCACCACCTCTATGAATGAGGTGCCCTTGCGCTCGAGCGTGTTCTTCACGGCCTTGAGCATAGCCTGCTTTAACTTGCGTACCGCGCCGGGCGTGTGGGCCGACTGGCGGGTAACGTAGCAGGTGCCAGGCAGCTGGGCTATGAGCTCGGTGATTTGGAGCGGATAGCCGTGTAGGGCAACGTTACGTCCGTAGGGCGATGTGGCGGTTTTCATGCCCTCCAGGGTGGTGGGGGCCATCTGTCCGCCGGTCATGCCGTAGATGGCGTTGTTGATGAATATGGTGAGCTGTTTCTCGCCACGGTTGCAGGCGTGCATGATTTCGGCTGCGCCAATCGAGGCCAAGTCGCCATCGCCCTGATAGGTGAACACGAACTTGTCGGGGTACAGCCTGTTGATGGCCGATGCCACGGCGGGTGCGCGTCCGTGAGCGGCCTCGTGCCAGTCGATGTCGAGGTAGTTGTAGGCCAGCACGGCGCAGCCCACGGGCGATACGCCTATGGTTTTGTCCTGTATGCCCAGCTCCTCAATCACCTCGGCCAGCACCTTGTGCACCACGCCGTGCGTACAGCCGGGGCAGTAGTGCATGGGGTTGTCGGTGAGCACTTTGCTCTTTCCGTAAACAAAGTTCTCTTTCTTGATTATATCCTTAACGTCCATTTCTGTTAGCCTTTAATAAAGTTATCTTCAAGCGCTTTTACTACCTCGTTGGGCGAGGGGATTACGCCGCCCATGTGGCCGAAGTGCTCCACGCGGCATTGGCCGTTCACGGCTAGGCGAACGTCCTCAACCATCTGGCCTGCGCTCATCTCAACGGTGAGGAAGCCCTTAACCTTGCCCACGAACGACTGTATGGCCTTGGTGGGGAAGGGGAACAGGGTGATGGGGCGTAGCAAGCCCACCTTGATGCCCTTTTCGCGGCACAGGTCCACGGCCTTCTGGCAGATGCGGCTCGACGAGCCGTAGGCCACCAATATGTAGTCGGCATCATCGCAGTTGATGAGCTCGAAACGGGTCTCGTTCTCCTCAATCTCGCGGTATTTGCGCTGTAGTTTTAGGTTGAACTGCTCCTGGCGGTTAGCGTCCAAATCTAACGAGGTGATGATGTTGCGCTGACGGTTGGGGGTTTTGCCGGTGGTGGCCCAGCTGCCGTAGCGTTCAACAATCTCTTGGTCGGTGAGGCGTTTCTTGTACTCGCCCACCTTCACCTTCTCCATCATTTGGCCAATAACGCCGTCCGACAGAATCATGGCGGGGTTGCGGTACTTGAATGCCAGCTCAAAGCCCAGGTCCACAAAGTCGTACATCTCCTGCACCGAGGCGGGAGCAAGTACAATCAGGCGGTAGTCGCCGTGTCCGCCGCCCTTAACGGCTTGGAAGTAGTCGCTCTGGGCGGGCTGGATGGTACCCAAACCGGGGCCGCCACGCACCACGTTTACAATCAGGCAGGGCAGCTCGGCTCCTGCTATGTAGGTGATGCCCTCCTGCTTGAGGCTGATGCCAGGGCTCGACGATGAGGTCATTACCTTTTTGCCGCAGCCCGCACCGGCATAAACCATGTTTATGGATGCAATTTCGCTCTCGGCCTGTAGAACCACCATGCCGGTTTCTTCCCAGGGCTTGCGCAGGGCAAGCGTTTCAAGAACTTCCGACTGGGGGGTGATGGGGTATCCGAAGTAGCCATCGCAGCCGCAGCGGATGGCGGCTTCGGCTATGGCCTCGTTCCCCTTCATTAACATGTAGTCTGCCATTGTTGTGTGAGTTTAATTGTCAAACAAAATGTTGTGTATTAGGCGTTTATAGCGTTACCTTGTAAACCGCTATTACGCTGTCAGGACACACCAACGCGCAGCTGGTGCAGCCTATGCAGGCTTCGGGGTTGGCCATGTAGGCATAGTTGTAGCCCTTGCCGTTAACCTCCTTGGCCAGGTCGATAACCTTGGTGGGGCAGGCTTCTTTGCACAGGGCGCAGCCCTTGCATTTCTCCACGTCCACCTCAATTGCTCCTCTTGTCTTTGCCATAATGTCAGTATTTTGTGAGTTGAGATTGATTTCTACGTAAAACTATAGCGGATGGTTGGCTCTGAATGCCTTCAACCGCTCTTCGAGCGCGGGGAACTGGTCGCGGCTCACCTGCGATACACATGCCCTGAGGCCCTCGGTGCGCTCGCTGCCCGTGGTCGATAGGGCTATGGCGCTCACGCCGTAGTAGAGCAACTCCTCTATGAGCTGTTCACCGCTCAGGCCGGGGTAGGCTATGGTGAAGTAGAAGCCATCGGCCAGCGGCTTGTCCTCGTCCATGTTGTACACTATCTCGAATCCGTTCTCGGTGAACAGCCTTTTCATGATTTTGGCCTTTTCGCCGTATTCGCGGGTTTGGTCCACAAAGTTGAACTCCCCCTCGTTGGCGGCCTTTAGCATAGCAGCCATGCCATACTGCACCGAGTGCGCCACGCCCGACGACAGCGGATAGAGCGCACCGTAGATTAACGCACGCCCGAAGATGTCGGAGCTGAAGTAGCGTAGCAGATCGGGGAAGCGCTGCGTGTAGAGCTCGTTGCTCACCACCATGCATCCAATGCGCTGACCGGCGTAGGAGAACGCCTTTGAGCTCGATATGAGCATCAGCCAGCGGTTGGTGTATTGGGCCACGGTGCTTTGGTAGGGGGGCTGGCCTGGGTGCGACAGATCCTTGCGGAAGTCCATGGCGAAGTAGGCCAAATCCTCAATCACGATGGCCTCGTAGCGGTTGGCCAGCTCGCCTATGGTCTGCAACTCGCTCTCGCTGAAGCATATCCACGATGGGTTGTTGGGGTTCGAGTAGATGATGGCCGAGATGTTGCCGCGCCGCAGGTACTCCTCGAGCTTGGGGCGCAGCTTGTCGCCGCGATGCTGATACACGTCGAACGTTTCGTATTTCATGCCCAGCACGCGGAGCTGCTGCTTCTGCACGGGGAATCCCGGGTCGATGAACAGCACGGTGTCCTTCTGTGCCACGCAGCGGTTGGTGAGCAAAAACGCGGCCATGCCGCCCTGCATCGAGCCAACGGTGGGTACGCAGCCCTGTTCGTTCACGTCCACGCCTATGAAATTTTTCACAAAGCGGGCCATCTCGCGCTTGAGTTCGGGAATGCCGTCAATCACGGGGTATTTCGAGGCTACGCCCTTGCGCAGGGCGGCTATTTCGGCCTCAATGGCCACCTGCGGGGGCTCAAGGCCGGGTACGCCCATCTCCATGCGCACAAAGCGTTGGCCCGAGGCCTGCTCTATGTTGCTCACCAGGCGTACAATCTCGCGTATGCTGCCCTTGCCCACCTGGGTCAATCCTGAGGCTGCAATCTGCTCCTCTACTATATGGGAGGGTATGGGAGTGCTTGCCATTATTGTTGTCTATCTATTTGTTATTCATTTGTTTACGTTGCGCATGGGCTATAACCATTGTGCTTACCCATGCACCGCAAATATAGGTCTTTTTACGGTAGGGTGTACTTACAGTTTGCAATTTATTTGGCCGATTTGCTTATTTTTATTCAGTAAAAATAAGGCATTTGCTTACAAAGTGTTGTTGCAGGTGGTTTTATGGCTGATTTTCAGGTGTTAATTGCTTAAAATGGTGTGTGGGAGTGTTGGTTGTATTTATTGAATGCTTATAATTTATTGATTTATAATGTTTTATTATCTTGTTGGTGTTTATGTATTTGATTTGCAGATGTTTATGTTTATATTTATAAGTTCTTCATATTTGTATCTATATAATATGTTGATTATAAAGTGTTTAATGATTGAATTTATTTAGACTTATTATTGATTATGTTTGGCGTAAGCTGTTGTATAGTTTTGTTGTTTATCTTTGCAGTTCAAACAATCAATTGAACTTAATCGATACATTTTTACAAAATGCAACTTCTTTTCGGCCAAATAGACAATAACGGTCTTGTCAAATATTTGGAGATATTATTTGAACAGCAAAAAAAAATAATGATGAAATCAATAATATCCGTTGTAGCTGTTTTGTTGCTTTGCAGTTCATTACATGCTCAAACCATTGGGGGTAGGATTACCGATGAGGCTGGGCTGCCAATAGCATCGGCATCTGTGGTGCTACGGAGTTTGGCCGACTCTTCGTTAATAGATGGTACTATTAGCAACGATGATGGCAAGTTCTCATTTTCGCGTAATCACCCACTACCATTGCGTTTGGAAGCTTCTTTTTTGGGCTATTCCACTTGGATTGATACGTTGCGCACTGTTGCAGAAATTAGTATTGTTTTGCAGCCCTCGCTTACTGATATTGAAACTGTGGTGGTGAAAGGCCGCAGGGTTAGTTTGATTGAGCGTAAGCAAGGAGCAATCAAAGTTAATGTCGATAAATCATATTTGCAAGAAGAGGCAAATATGAATAAACTGCTGGCAAAAATTCCTGGGTTGGTGGTAAAAGATGGCTCGTTGGGCATGTTTGGCAAGGAGAGGTTGCTTGTTTATATAGATGGGCGGAAATGCCTGTCGAGCGATGAGTATATGAATTTACAGCCCTCGGAGGTGGCTTCGGTTGAGGTTATTCGCAGTCCATCGGCTGAATACGAAGCTACAGCCGATGCTGTGTTGCATATTCGCACCAATAGGCGTAGTTTTGCCAATACTACCACTGTGTTGCTGAGCAACGAATCGCAAATAAACAAGAATCTAGATAACACTTCGCGCTTGTCCATTTCTCATTCGACCAAACGATTGGCGCAAACGCTTACCTATCGTTATAATTTTTATACTGGCTACGATCAGCGTGACATTGAGGATATGTATAGCACCCTGCCTTCGCTTCCTGAAATTCACAAGCAGCGCGATGTGCGTTGGGACGATAAGGGCAACGGCCATAATCTGTTCTATGGATTATCTTTTTTAGCCTCAGACCGCATGGAACTTGGATTACAATATAGCGGATATATGCGTGATGAAAAGGGTAAGCGGAATGGTACGGTTACTATAAATAGTGATGGACAGCCAACTTTTAAGGAGACCATAGAACAAAATGAGAATAGCGAGAATCAGATGCATAATGTGGGCGTAAATGCGAGCTATAAGTTTACCGAAAATTTAAAACTATCGCTCATGGCCGATTATTGCCGTGTTGTGAGTTTTGAAAACGAGGTTATTGACGAGCAGGTTGAGGGTGCTGCGTTACGCACAAACACCAGTGCGTCCGACAATGCGTTCAACATCCTTTCTATTAATCCGCGATTAGCTTATAGCGGCGATAATTATTCGCTCCTCGTGGGCGGTAGCCTCTACAGCCTACGCGGCTTTTCGCACGTGGATTATGGCGGTCGTGTTGCGCCCGACGATATTGCTACGGGCGACCTTGTGGGAGCTGCCTTTGTGCAGGCCGACATCGAAACCGATTGGTTCGACATCATGCTTGGTTTGCGCGGCGAGCATTCCGCTTCGTGGCAGAGCGACAACGGTGCACCGCGTTTGGAAAGCACCATGAACGATCTTTTCCCCCACATTGGCCTGAGCAAGGAACTCGACGATTGGAGCGCATCGCTGTC
>JAFWUG010000101.1 GCA_017524185.1 Bacteroidales bacterium | reverse complement strand
CGAGCAGAAGGGAAAGATTGGCAACCTCGACTACATCGACGACGGCGGCAAGGACATCCAGCCCTCGACCCTGCGCATACGGGAGCATAAATTAGACTTCACGCTGCCCGACATCCCGCAGATTGCCCTTAATCCCGACACGGGCGAGCTGGAGCTCACCGATGCCGACGGCACACCGCGCACCATTCAATTAGACATCCCCGAAAACGCCCCCTACGAGAGCATCTTCCCCATGATTGTTACCGACGACAAGGGGAACAGCTATCAGCTTACGCCCGCCGAACAGCTTACGGACGGTGCGGATAACGCAGGCCAGCAAGCAAAAGTGCCGCTCCAAGCCGACAGGGTTGAGCGTGTCGGGGACTTCAGCACCGATGCCCTCTCCGACCGCTACGGCCACGTCCGCTTCGAGCGCGGCGAGGGGCGATATGCCTTTGACGACGGGGCGGAGGAATGGTACAAGAAGAGTGTTAAGACCGACCGCTTCTACAAGCCCTTTGCCAGGAATTACATCGCCCCGTGGAAGCTCGTGCCCATGGGCGAAAGCGATGTGGTTACGGCGCGGTACGACGGGCGCAAGGACATCGACCTGCGGAAGGTGCGCTTCGTCAGCGAGCCCAACGCCACGGCATTGCCCGCGCAGCTGAGCGAGGCGGAAAAGACGTGGACGGTCAGCCTGCGCTCGGTGGCCGAGAACAGCGCCTACGATGTCTTCGCGGTGTATGAGGGGGCGGTCATCGGCAAGCTGCGCGTGGTGAGCTATCGGCCTAAGTTACATTCGGTTGCCCTATAAAAAAGAAAATGATATTTATTCCTATCATGCCCTCCAATCATTTGCTGTGCACTACCGAAGCGCAAAAAAACATAAACCCAAAATCTGCCCAATTTCGTTATCAAAAAAAGCGTTACCTTTGCGCGTGAAACTTCAAGGTACACCTAATGTATAGATATTTAATCGCCATTCTAACAGTTCTGTTGGCTGTTATGCAGCGCGGATTTGCGCAGGACGTCCCGCAATCGCGCATCGTGGTGCGTAGCGAGGTACAACCCCAACGCATCATGCTGCGCTGGGCGGCCAGCGATGCCTCGGCTTGGCAGCTGCTCAACCGCTATGGCGTTCAGCTCGAGCGCCTTACTGTGGCGCGCGACGGCATTGCGCTCGACGAGCCAGAGCTGCGCGTGCTGGCCAGCGACCTGCGTCCCCGCGAGAGCGATGAGCTGAAACGCCTAGCCCAGCAGCACGACATGGCCGCCGTGGTGGCCCAGGGCATCTTCGGCGACAGCTTCGAGGTGAGCATGGGCAGCAACCCCGTGGCGCGAGCCATAGCCAGGAGCAAGGAGGAGCAGCAGCGCTTTGTGTTCTCGCTCTACGCCGCCGACCTGTGCTTCCCCATGGCTGTGGCCGTGGGCTGGGGTTGGGTCGATACCACCGTCCGCGCCAACGAACGCTACCTCTACCGCGTGGTGCCGCTTGTGCCATCGGAGCTTTACCACATTGAGCCGGGTGCGGCATTGGTTGTGCCCACGGAGCTCACCCGCCTGGTGCCACCCATCGGGCTGAGCGCGCAGTTTGGCGAGGCCGGTGCCATGCTGTCGTGGGATTTTGCGAGCCTGCAGCACCTCTACTGCGCCTACATGGTGGAGCGCAGCCTCGATGGCCAAAGCTTTGCCCCCGTCAGCCAGCAGCCCATCACGCAGATAGCCAATGCCGCCCTTAGCCCCGATGCGCCAGCCACCTTTGTCGACAGCCTGCCGCAGGGGCAAACCGTGCACTACCGATTGGTGGGCATCACGCCCTTTGGTAGCCGCAGCCAGCCCAGCGCGGTGGTGTCGGGCATGGCTGCCTCTACGCTCAAACAGCCACCAGCCTTTGTGCAGGCCACGCCCGATGCCCATGGCGGTGCGATGCTCGAATGGCAGTTTCCCGTGGCCGACCAGCAGTTCATCAGCGGCTTCAGCCTGCTGCGCTCAACCAACAACAAGCACTATGCGCCCGCTGTGCAGGGCCTGCCCGCCCATCAGCGCAGCTTCCATGTGGAGCAGCTGGGGCAGCACATCTACTACAAGGTTGAGGCGCAGCTCAAGCAGGGCGGCGCGGTGCAGTCGCTGCCCGTGCTGGTGCAGCCCATCGACAGCACTCCGCCCGCCGTGCCGCGTGGCCTGCAGGCATATATCGACACCTTGGGCGCGGTACACCTTAGCTGGCAGCCCAACGCCGACCCCGATCTGCTGGGCTACCGCCTCTACCGCACCCACGCCCACGGCCAGCCGCTGGTGGTTATGAACGACACCGCCATACGCAGCACGCACTTTGTGGACAGCATACAGCTCAACAACCTGAACCATAAGATGTTCTATGCCATAGCTGCGCTCGACCAGCGCTACAACCAGTCGGCACTCAGCGCCGTGGTGGAGGTGCTCAAGCCCAACACCATACCGCCGCCGCCTCCGCTCATAGTGCGCGGAACCACAGCCGACAACGCCAACACCATAGCCTGGGCCATGGCCGCCGACCCCTATTTGTCCGGCTTCGAGGTGTGGCGACAGGCCGGCAGCGCTGAGTCTGAGCTCATTGCCCGCCTCACCAATCCTGCCGACACCGCCTACACCGACAGGCAGATAAAACCCGCCACGCGCTACACCTATTGGCTCGTGGCCTACAGCACGAGCGGCCTGCGTTCGCCGCAGTCGGCACCCTATGCGCTCACCACGGCCATGGCCACCGCCAAAAAATCGGCTGCCCGACTTCACCTCGATGCCCTGCGCCAGGGCATAGCCATCCGTTGGAGCACCACGCTCGACAGCCCCACCATCTACCTCTACAAGCACGATGCCAGCGGCACCCGCCGCCTCTACCGCGAGGGTCTGCCCGCCAAGGGCGAGATACTCGACACCGATGTGCGCCTCGGGCAGCCCAACCGCTACATGCTGCTGGTGAAATCAAAGGGGCACAAGCCCATCACAATCGTCAAATCCATTGAACTTTAGGGCGACGCGGCAACATTCCGCAACCGCATCACGTAAAAACGCCAAATTATATCACAAACACCCATGAAACGAATCGCAATCATTATGCTGCTCAGCCTTTTTAGCTTAGCGGCCTGCACGGTAAATGACCTGAGTTCGGTCTTCGATGAGCCAATAACAGATGAAAACGGCGTAATAATCGACCGTTACCCATACCTCTGGGCACGACTGCACAACGCCGACTCCACGGGTACAACTGCCCGCGTGGAGTTCAGAACCTACGATTACTCGTTACCCGTGTTTAACAACGGCGGCAAGGTGATTGTTGGCAACATCTACGGTGGTATCACTTGCTTAGAAACCGACGGCGGCAAGGTGGTATGGACCTGCAAGATGACCGACGACTTCTTCACCAAGTCCATACTCGACTACATCATTGCCAGCAACGAGGAGTGGATAATCCTTAACATGGATGGTGAGTTCATAAAGGTAGATCTAAAGGAGGGCAAAGTTTTGGCCAAGTGCACGATAGCATCGCACGCCAAATCGCGCATGTATAGAGATGGTGATATTTGCTTCTATCTATCAGGTAGATCTAACGTCTATCGCGTTGGGTGTACAAACCTAATAGCTCATGTTGATGAAACATTTGACGACACGAAAATATACGAACACGTTGCTATTATTCCATATACTCGTAATAATGAAAGTTACAGATTTATACAGGAGGTTACAATGGGCACTGGCGGATACAATGTAAAACTGTATTTATTGCCTGACAATATGGGTTCGAACGATACGCTCTATGTGTCGTTATTAACTAAGCAACATAATGTGGAATACCTCGAAAACATTGATGAATACAACGGTGAAGTATATTTGTTTAAGTCATACGGATTTGATGTATTTGATTGGGAAAATAAAGAAGTGATACATCAGTATAAGTATGCCAGTGAGATGACTTATTGGTTTCATGAATTCCATAATGATAAATTAGTATTTCATATATATAAAGGTTCATTTTATGATATGTTTTATGATATGATGTTTATGATGTTTGATGTGAATAATAAAACTAGTGCTACTGGGTATGTTGGGTCTCGCGAAATATATGGAGCAAAATCATTTGATGGTTACGCTTATATTTCAAGAAACAATCGATTGAAAATATATCATTTTGATAATAGTGGTATTGTGTTGAACATAAATCTATCACAAAAAAATCCTAACTCGGTTAGCGGAACAACCGCTGTGAAAGATGTTTATCACGAATTCGCTGTTTTCAAAAATGCTGTTGGAAAGACCATAGTTGTGATTGCTACCGATGATATGGTATTCTGCTATTCTGGGCTATAAACAAATTTTTAATCTACAAACGTTATGAAAATCAACCGCATAATAATCTCGGCAATACTCATTGCAAGCACTGCAACGAACACATCGGCACAGGTATTGGATTTGAGCAATATGTATCCTGCAGAAGTGGTCGATGTCAAAAATGTATGGAAATACTATTCGTTTCGGCAGCCATCGTCGCCCACTACGTATGCGCTGTCCCGAAAGGGTCAGCTACGTATTGAACTTAGCCCCCATATTCGTCTAAACAACATGCCTGATAGCATTTTTATGTTAGATGTTGGCGACGGAAGAACGATGGCAAAGTATTGTTATAGAGATAAGTTT
>JAFWUG010000100.1 GCA_017524185.1 Bacteroidales bacterium | reverse complement strand
TTGCTGTGGTGCTGCTTCAGGGCGATGAAGGCTTCGCGCTCTTCGGGGGTACTTTGATGCTGCTGTATGTAGCTATCTTTCTCTGAGCTTGCCTTGTTGTATAACTTTACGTAGTACTTGCGCAACAGTTCGAGGTGCTGCTTTACCTGTGATAGCAGCGTAGCGTTGGGCGTGTATTGTTCGAGTGCCTCTTGATTTTCGAATACTAAGCCCGAACCCTGCGGATGGTCGGCCTCGGCCCGTAGCTCGTGGGCTATAAGCGCTGCGGCCTGTTCTATGGCTTCACGTTGTTCGGGCACATCGATGTCGCGTTGGCACAGGTCGAGCTTGTTCTGCAACGCTTTAATCCAGTAGTTGCGGCGATAGTCCGACACGCTCATGGCCTCATCGTAGGGGTAGAGCGGCTGCTGGTAGCGGTTTTCCGAGAACATCTCCACGGCCATGGCCTCGTAGGCCCAGCGGGCCACAATCACCTCGCCGTAGAGCGGTATGCTGCTGGGCGATGATACGTTGGGGTTCAACTTTTCGTATTTTACGATGATGCCGCTGAGTATTATCTGCGGGATAACTAAGAATGGAATCAGGATGTAAATCGTTACCACTGTTTTGAAGCTGTCGGAGATGACCAGCCCCATCATGTTCGACGAGAACCATACGCTGAATAGCACTAGCCAAAACTTGAAGTACATGCCATGTATTTCGAGTATGCTATTGCCGATGAGCACGAACAGCAGTGCCTGTATGGCCGAAATGCCCAGCAGAATGGCTATTTTCGACATGATGTAGCTGCCCCAGTTCAGGTTTAGGAATGTTTCGCGTTTCTGTATTTTACGGTCCTTGATGATTTCCTCGGCGCTCACCGTTAGCCCCACAAATACGGCTATAATCACCGCCATAAATAGGTAAACGGGAATGTTGCTATTGTCGTATAGCGTGTATCCCAGCGCGTTTGAGGCATCAACATTGTAGAATTTGATGATGTAGGCCAACAGGAAAGTCATCAGCGGCGTTTCCAACGCATTGATTATCAGGTATTGCTTATTGGCTAATTTCGATAGTAGGTCGCGTTTTATGAATATGCTTAGCTGCTTTAGCCACCCCGGTGTTTTGAAGTGTATTTTGGGCAGCGGCTGCTTATCGTTGGAATGCTTGCTAGCTTCGGCATCAAAATGGCGCAGGTAGTGTTGTCGCCATTCTTGCGGGCTTACCTTGCGGGTGCGCGTGGGGTTGCCATACTCGTCGAGCACCCGTGTTTCAACAATGTTGAATATCTGTTCGGGGTTTACATTGCCGCAGCGCGCGCACTCGCTCTCGTTCCAATCGGCGTGCTGCACCCGCGATTTGAAGTACACTATGGACTCAATGGGGTCGCCGTTGTAGATCAGGTATCCGCCTGTGTCGAGAATCACAAGGCGGTCGAACATTTTGAATATGTCCGACGAGGGTTGGTGAATTACCACAAACACCAGTTTGCCCTTGAGCGTTAGCTCTTTGAGCAGGTCGAGGATGTTCTCCGAGTCGCGCGACGATAGTCCCGATGTGGGTTCGTCGAGGAACAGTATGGCGGGTTCGCGGATGAGCTCCAGGGCTATGTTGAGGCGTTTGCGTTGTCCACCGCTAATCTTCTTGTTCAGCGGCGAGCCAACCACCATGTCGCGTATCTCGTAGAGACCCAAATCCGACAAGGTGCGGTTCACCTCGGCCTCAATCTGATCGAGCGTGTAGTTGTCGAAACACAGCCGTGCGTTGTAGTAGAGGTTCTGATACACGGTGAGCTCCTCGATTAGCAGGTCGTCTTGCGACACAAAGCCAATTTGACCTGTTATTTTTTCTTTTTGGCGATGTATATCAAAACCGTTAATTAGCACACGTCCTGCGCTTGGCATCTCGTTGCCATTCAGCACGTTGAGTAGCGTGGTTTTGCCCGCTCCGCTGGCTCCCATAATTCCAACCAGATGCCCCGACTCCTCGGTGAACGACATGCGTTGCAAGCCCTGTTTGCCGTTCATGAATCGGTACTCGATTTCGTCGACACGGAACTCAATTTTTTCGGTGTACTTGTCGAGCCTGAATCGACCCACAATGTCGCTGTAGTAGATGGGCTTTACGTTGGCGCTGCGTATCGACGAACCGTTGGTGAGCACAAACACCTTGTTTTTCTGCAGCAGGTGTCCGTTGAGGTATAGTTCGTGGTCGCTGCAATGGCGCATTAGCAGCATGGTGGCCGACTCTACCGTTGCCACTTTTATGGCCTCCGACACGTTGTCGGCTTGTAGGTGCTTGAATCCTTGCGGACCTTCGGGTTTATCGTCGATTACCAGTATGTTGGGGCTTGGCGCAACCTCGTCAAATGGGCTTAGCACAAAATTGCGAAGCATTTCAAACTCGGCATCGGGTACGTTGAAGGTCTCCGACACGGTTTGTATAAAGGCCATTTCCTGCGGTGTAACCTCGCATCCCGCTTCGGGGCGCACAAACTCCAGCAGGCGCACCAGTACCACTATTTTCTGCTGTTGCAGCAGCTCGTCGTTAATTTGGGTGCATATTTTGAGCACGCGCACCGAGTTCGACGATGTGCGTTTCTTGGTCTTGGTGCGATCGCTCTGCTTCACCTTATACATTCGGTAGAAGTAGTCGAACACCTTTAGATATTCGGCCACCAGCTCTTGGTTGAGCTGATTTTTCAGGAACTCCTCTACAACGCGGCGGCGTTCGCTGTAGTCCGATTCGGCAGAGGTGGTGTCGTTAGGCACGGGGCGCGCAATGATAGCGAAAAGCTGCATCAGCGCCTTTAGGATGGACTCGCTCATCTAGTGTTGCTTGTTTGTTTATTTTGATGGGTTGATACGAGTGTCTATGTTTAGGGTTTATAGCCAATGGCCAGCATGGCCGCTGCTCCACGGGGAGGTGTGGCCTGTTCCACATCAATCTGCACTATGCAGGTAACGGTTGAGGTGAAGCTGAAATCCCAATAGGGGCTATAGTCGTAGTCGCGATTGCAGAACAGCAAATTTTTGTCGGTGTCGTACACCGACATCACCACACGGCCTTCATTCATGGTGGTGCACACCGACAGCCGGTAGGTGCTGCGTCCGAAAAACGTGGTGCGAAATTCGGCGCGTCCGTTGGCCTTGATTGGTGCCACATGCTCCTGACCATCAGCAATATAGGCCGATGTGATGTGCTTTCCGCAGCGTTCGCCCAGCGTTTCGTGTTGAGCTTGTGCCATTGGGGCTAGCAGCAGGTAGGCAAGGGCTGAGAGGAGTATGGCTATAGGCTTGTTCATTTGTTTGGCGTCGGGTGTTTCACTCAATAATTTGCGCTCTGATGGAGGCAACCTGCTGCCCAATTTGGCGCAGCAGATGCTCCGATATAACAATCCGTGATTTGCTGTTTATGATTATATGTTTTTGCTCAGGTTCCACGGTCGATGGTGCGTAGGTGTAGGTATAAATCACCCCTTTGAAGCTTTGTTGCAGTTCTATCAGTGCATCAATTAGTTGAGTGAAGGATTCCGATTTGTAGTAGTAGGGCGATAGCAGGTCGATTAGGTTATTGAGCGGTTGCTGCAGTTCGCCAATGCGGTTTATAACCTCGCGGTTATTGTGCGTCAGGGCTAACTGCGACAGCAGGTATATGCTTTCAATCCATGCGCCTGCAATGATTAGCCCGCCCACATCGGCGCGCTCCGCTTGCCCCAGTTCGTGGTTAATCAGCCCAAAAGCCTGCGAAATAACGCGGGCAAGCGTTTGGGGTTGTTGCGCTATGGAGTCGGGATTGGCCAGCGACGATTCCCTAATTGCCTTATCCACACCAAGTTCTATGCACATGTTGCGCACGGCAATCATCACATCCATCACTTCTTGCGATTTGCTGTAGGCGTTTAGATAGCTCATCTCGGCGGCCCAAATACCCAAATTTAGGGCCTGTTTGGCCGATGTGGTATAGCGTGTGGCGTTGTTGGCCGAATTTAGTAACTGCGGGGCATAGTCGAGCTGTTGCTGCTGGAGCAGTTCAAACACCTCCCAGGCCGATGGGATGGGGAAAAGCGTTCCGCCGTATGTTAGTATGGTGGTGCTGGTGTCCAGCAGTTCTGTGTCGATGGTTGTGCGCCGTGCCGATGGCCTACAGCCTAGCATCAATAGGACGAAAGCTGCGATAGGTAGGGCTATGGCGATGAGGTGGCGCATTTTTTTAGGGCGCGTCAAGGCGCAATAAAACGAGTAGCGAATTTAGTTAAAAGTTATTGTTTTAGCAAGAAAAAACTGCGATTAGTTGTGTTTGTATGGTTGTTTGGACGTCTTCGCGAGTGTTTGTTTGAGCTTTTTTGTTTTTTATTATATTGATTTTTAGTTGATTATATCTATGTTGTCAATGCAAGTGCTAGCCTGCTCAAAATTCATTATTTTTGTGCAACCTTTTTCAAGCATACATCCATGAAACTCCTCGCCCAAACGCAAAACTACCTATCCATGGTGCGATTTGCGCACACCATATTCGCCATGCCATTCGCGTTGGTGGGGTGCGTTTTGGCCTACAGCCAAAGCCCTGCGGGATTTTCGTGGCGATTGCTGGTGCTGGTGGTGCTGTGCATGGTGTTCGCTCGCAACGCGGCTATGGGATTTAATCGATTGGTTGATAGCGATATAGATGCCAAAAACGAACGTACTCGTCGCCGCGAGATACCGCAGGGCGTTATTAGCAGACGTAATGCGCTTATTTTCGTGGTGGTCAATGCTTTGCTGTTTGTGGTAACTACGGCCTTCATCAATCGGTTAGTGCTGCTGCTCTCGCCCGTGGCGTTGGCCGTGGTGCTGTTCTATAGCTACACCAAGCGATTCACAGCGTTTTGCCACTTTGTGCTCGGACTGGGACTGGGGTTGGCTCCGCTGGGAGCCTATTTGGCCGTATGCGGCCAGTTTGCCATAGAGCCGCTGCTGCTTGCCCTGCTGGTGCTACTTTGGACCGCTGGCTTCGACATCATCTATGCGCTTCAAGACGAGGCGTTCGACCGCGTTCAGGGGCTGCACTCAGTGCCAGCTGCCATGGGGCGCGTGGCTGCGCTACGTCTAACGGCGGGTCTGCATCTGCTCGTAGCCGTGCTTGTGGTGCTGATTGGAGTGGGAGGGGAGCATGGCTGGCCCTACGGCGTTGGTGCCTTGTTGTTTGTTGGGCTGTTGCTCTATCAGCACCTAATTGTTTCGCCTTCAGATATTTCGAGGGTAAATTTGGCCTTTGGCACCACCAATGGCGTGGCCAGTGTGCTGTTTGCTCTCGGATATATTGTCGATATTGTATTGATATAGAGAATTATATGCTCATAAACCTGAAAATTGTATCGCGAAGCGTAACATCAATTCAAATCGTGCGTATAAACCTCTATCTTGACTAAAAGTTAGTTGCCAACCCAATGCATCGTTGCAGTTGTATATCAACTCCCTATCAGCGCTTGTTCTTGAACATCAAGCGCCGCGACAACTTTTAGTAATCCCCCAACATCATTCTAATTGGCAAACGCACGGGCTGTAATGGCCTGCGCCAATGGCTTCGCCCCCCGTTTTGGGCGTGTGCTTTGCGTATAGTTGTACATCACAGTGTAATCAGTTAAAATACTATAAATTATGGAGTTACCATTTGCAGAATCGTGGAAGATAAAGATGGTGGAGCCCTTGCGCAAATCAACCCGCGCCGAGCGTGAGCAGTGGCTCAAGGAGGCTCACTACAACGTGTTTCAGCTCAAGGCCGAGCAGGTTTACATTGACCTGCTAACCGACTCGGGAACAGGTGCTATGTCGGACAGGCAGTGGGCCGAAATGATGCTGGGCGACGAGAGCTACGCTGGTGCCTCATCGTTCTATAAATTTCAGGAGGTGGTGAGGCGGATTACTGGCTTTGAGTACGTGATTCCCACACATCAAGGTCGCGCCGCCGAGAATGTGTTGTTCTCGTTTTTGGTTAAGCCCGGCCACGTAATCCCTGGCAATGTCCACTTCGACACCACCAAGGGGCATATCGAGAGCCGCAAAGCCCATGCCATCGATGTTACCATCGATGAGGCCAAGGACACCCAGTTGGAGCTGCCCTTTAAGGGCAATGTGGGCTTGGCCAAGCTCGAGAAGGTGCTGGCCGACAACAAGGGCAATGTGCCGTTCATGGTGCTCACCGTAACCAACAACACCGTGGGCGGGCAGCCCGTGTCGATGCAGAATATTCGCGAAACCGTGGAACTGTGCCATCGCTACAATGTTCCTGTGGTGATGGACTCGGCGCGTTTTGCCGAGAACGCATACTTCATTAAAACCCGCGAAAAGGGGTATGAGGATAAGACGATAAAGGAGATAGCCCGCGAGATGTTTTCTTATGCCGATGCCATGACGATGAGCGCCAAAAAGGACGCATTGGTGAATATGGGAGGATTCATCGCAACCCGCCGTGCCGATTGGTTCGAGGGCGCAAAATCGTTCTGCATACCCTTTGAGGGCTATCTGACCTATGGCGGGCTCAATGGCCGCGACCTGAACGCCATGGCTGTGGGCTTGGACGAGAACACCGAGTTCGACATGCTCGAAACGCGCATCAAGCAGGTGGCCTACTTGGCGCAACGCCTCGATGAGTTCGGCATTCCCTATCAGCGCCCCGCTGGCGGACACGCCATTTTTGTGGATGCCAGCCGTGTGCTAACCAACGTGCCCAAGGAGGAGTTCCCCGCACAGACGCTCACCTGCGAGCTCTATTTAGAGGCAGGCGTGAGGGCTTGCGAGATTGGCTATATATTGGCCGATCGCGACCCCGTTACGCGCGAGAATCGCTTCGGCGGACTCGACTTGCTGCGCATGGCCATACCGCGCCGCGTGTACACCAACAACCACATGGACGTGATTGCCGTGGCGCTCAAGAACGTGTTCGACCGCCGCGAGAGCATCACCCATGGGGTGCGCATTGTGTGGGAGGCCGAGCTCATGCGCCACTTCACCGTCAAGCTCGACCGTATAAAGTAGGCCTCAGGTCTGTAGATATGCCGAAGCGGCAGTTCCGTTGGTGGAACTGCCGCTTTTTTTGCATGTAAATACCTGTTTTGTAGGTGTTTGTGTTCATGTCGTGCTGTAGGGACGCGATTTATCGCGTCAGCGGTATGGAAGAAGCCATGATGGATATAAAAACAAAAGGCGGCAGCCCTATGCTCAGAGCCGCCGCCTTTGTTGCGTTTGTTTTATTGAGTTAGCCTACGCGTCAATGTTAGCATATTTGGCGTGGGTTTCGATAAACTCGCGGCGGGGTGGCACATCATCGCCCATGAGCATGGAGAAAATGCGGTCGGCCTCGGCTGCGCTGTTTATGGTTACCTGTCGTAGCAGACGCGTTTCGGGGTTCATGGTGGTTTCCCACAGCTGCTCGGCGTTCATCTCGCCCAAACCTTTGTAGCGCTGCACGTGTACCGAGCCATCGCGACCCTTGCCCAGCCGCTCTACAGCTGCCTGACGCTCATCCTCGTTCCAGGCGTAGCAATGCTCCTTGCCCTTCTTCACCATGTAGAGAGGGGGAGTGGCTATGTATAGATGCCCCTTGTTGATGAGGTCGGTCATGTAGCGGAAGAAGAAGGTCATGATCAGCGTGTCGATGTGGCTACCATCGACATCGGCGTCGGTCATGATTATAATCTTGTTGTAGCGCAACCCCGATAGGTTCAGGGCTTTGCTATCGTCTTCGGTACCAATGGTTACGCCTAAGGCGGTGAATATGTTCTTGATTTCTTCGCTCTCGAACACGCGATGCTGCATGGCTTTCTCCACGTTCAGGATTTTACCGCGAAGCGGTAGTATGGCCTGAAAAGCGCGGTTGCGTCCCTGCTTGGCCGTGCCGCCTGCCGAATCGCCCTCCACCAGGAATATCTCGGCGCGTGAGGAGTCGCGGTCGGAGCAGTCGGCCAGCTTGCCGGGTAGACCAGCACCCGATAGCACGGTTTTGCGCTGCACCATCTCGCGGGCCTTGCGGGCGGCGTGTCGTGCCTGAGCGGCCAGAATCACCTTATCTACAATGTTCTTGGCATCTTTGGGGTTCTCTTCCAAGTAGTTGGCCAGAGCTTCGCTTACGGCCTTATCGACCGAGAGGCTCACCTCGGGGTTGCCCAGCTTGGTTTTGGTTTGTCCTTCGAACTGAGGCTCAGCTACTTTCACCGATACCACGGCGGTTAGCCCCTCGCGGAAGTCGTCGCCGTTGATCTCGAACTTCACCTTTTGGAGGAGGCCTGAGTCTTCGGCGTATTTTTTCAGCGTGCGGGTGAGGGCGCGGCGGAAGCCGGTGAGGTGTGTGCCGCCCTCAATGGTGTTGATGTTGTTGACGTAGGAGTGTACGTTCTCGGTGAATCCGGTGTTGTATTGCATGGCCACCTCAACGGGTACTTCGCCCTTGTCGGACTCAATGTAGATGCTCTTCTCGGTGAGGGTTTCGCGGTTGCCGTCGAGGAATTTGATGAACTCCTGCAGGCCGAATTCCGAGTAGTAGGTGTCGGTGCGCGGTTTGTCGTCGATAATTTCACGCAAGTCGGTGAGGCTCAGGTGTATGCCCTTGTTCAGGAATGCCAATTCGCGCAGGCGCGATGCCAGAATTTCGTAGTTGAACTCGGTGGTTTGGGTGAATATCGAGGCATCGGGCTTGAAGGTGATGGTTGTGCCAGTGCGGTCGGTTTGCCCCAGCACCTCGAGCTGCGATGTGGCCTTGCCCTGCGAGAATTCTTGGCGGTAGATTTTTCCATCGCGATGCACCTCGGCGCGGAGCATCACCGATAGGGCGTTAACGCACGAAACGCCTACGCCGTGTAGGCCGCCCGACACCTTGTAGCTGCCCTTGTCGAACTTGCCGCCGGCGTGGAGCACGGTTAGCACCACCTCGAGGGCCGATTTTTTCTCCTTTTCGTGATAATCGACGGGGATTCCGCGTCCGTTGTCCTTTATGGAGATTGAGCCATCGGTGTTGATGGTTACCTCAATGTTGTTGCAGTAGCCGGCCAGTGCTTCGTCGATGGAGTTGTCCACCACCTCGTACACCAGGTGATGTAGGCCTTTGTTACCCGTGTCGCCAATGTACATGGCTGGGCGTTTGCGTACCGCCTCGAGGCCTTCGAGTACCTGGATGCTGTCGGCTGTGTAGTCGCTGTTTTGGCCGTTGTTCAGGGCCTGTAGCTCGTTGTCGGTCATTCTTAACTATGGTCTAAATTAGCCCCCAAAGGTAGTAAAAATTTCGCTACGCAGGCTGTATGCGTTTCGATTTTTTGCATGCTTTAGCGTTCGCTTTTGGTGATGGTGCTTTGGGGTAGGGTGGCTTTGAGTGTTTGCATGGATTACTTTCTTATAGAGCATTTTTAATGTTTCGCTTTTCTTTGCTGTGTCTTTGTTGTTTTCTTCGTTGGTGGCTTGCTGCGTATATCTTGAAAAATGGTATCTTTGAGCAAAGTTTGTCCCATGCGTTTTAGTTGTAAGTTGCTTATAATCATAATTTTATCTTTTTTTGGTTGTCGGCCTGATGTTGGATTGGTTGAGGTGAGCGGACAGTTGAGCTCGGCGGCGCGTGGCGAGGTGTCTCTCCGTTTGTTGCGCGATGGTGAGCCGCTTGTAGTAGCCGAGGAACGTGTGGGCGTGAATGGCCATTTTTTGCTTCGTTGCAGTATAGACGAGTGTGAATTGGCCGAACTGCATTTTAGTAATGGGCAGCCGCCTATTTCGTTGGTTTTGAATCCGAGCGATAGGCTTGAACTAACCTGGGAACGAGGCGAATGTCTTGTGCGTGGTTCTTACGAAATTGCTCAATTTCATAATATTGAGAAACGCTTGGCAGCATTGCATTCTGAATTGGCTGCGCTGCACCAGGCTATCACCGACTCCATTTCAGTGCCTGAGCGCGACAGGTTGCAGCAACGTGCCGATACGCTTGTGCGCAGAGCCCAAGAAATAGCATTATCCTACATTCAGCGCAACCCGTGTACGCTCACTGCCATGCTGCTGCTCAACGCGCAGATAGACGCTTCAACGCGTTTGATTGGTTATCGTCAGTATCGCGATGTATATCAGAAGGTTGCACGTTGCCTAAGCGAGGTTTACCCTAATCGCCACGATGTGGAGGCCTTCGCCATAACTGTGCAACGCTTGGAGTTGCGATATTCGGCAACCTTCAGCGGTGCAACACCGCAGATTGGCAGTGTGTTGCCATTGCTACGTATTCCGTTGCTTGACAGCACGGAGTTGAGCATCCCGGGTGGTCGTGGGCGAATCACTCTGTTGGGTGTGGAGGCGCGCTGGGGGCAACCAGGTGTTGGAGGTGTTGACTATTCGGCTATGTATGAGCGTTTTGCGCGGCGTGGATTGAATTTGGTGCAGGTGCTGAGCGTGATTGAGGGCAGCAAGTATCCCGCCGACACAGTGCGTTGGACACGTACGGTTATAACCAATCCTGCACGTTATGCCTTTGTGGCTCAGCTTGGTATCGATCGTATGCCTTGTAATTTTGTGATTGATTCGCGTGGACGTTTGTTGGCCAAAGATGTGTATGGAATTGAGTTGGAACAACTTCTGGAGCGGCATTTGGGCGCACCGCAGCCCGTGCGCGTGGCGAAACCCATCGATACGTTGCGTCGTGTGGTGGAAACGCCAATGCCTATCGCCCCGCCTGTGCCAACGGTTCAGCCTGAGGTAGAAGTATAGATGTAATACGCTATGAATGTTGATGTTAGACCCAAAAAACACCTCGGACAGCATTTTTTGCACGATGCGCAGGTGGCACAGCGTATAGTTGATAGCCTTTCGGCTGCACATGCTGAAGCCGTGCTGGAAATTGGCCCAGGAATGGGCGTGCTAACCAATATGCTTAGTCCGCGTTTGGGCGACAAATTGTGGGCGGTGGAGCTCGATACCGAGTCGGTGGACTATCTGCGCACACATCTGCCAGCGCTCACGCCGCATTTGCTTAATGTTGATTTTTTAAAAATTGACATAAAAACAATAACTACGGGCAATTTGGCAGTGATTGGGAATTTGCCTTATAATATATCGTCGCAGATATTTTTTAAAATATTGGATTATAGGCAGCAGGTGAACGAGGTTGTGGCCATGGTGCAACGTGAGGTTGCGCAGCGTATTGCAGCACCGCCTGGGTCGCGCACCTATGGTATTTTGAGCGTATTGCTACAGGCATTCTATCGTATCGACTATTTGTTTACGGTGGGCGAGGGGGCTTTTGTGCCGCCGCCCAAGGTTAAATCGGCTGTGATAAGGCTCGAACGTAATTCGGTAGAGCATTTGGATTGTTCAGAAACAATGTTTTTTAGGGTGGTGAAGGCTGCATTCAATCAGCGTCGCAAAACGCTACGCAATTCGCTGCGTGCTGCGTTCGCTGATGTGGCTGTACCCGACGAGTTTGCGCAAAAACGTCCTGAACAGCTATCGGTTGCCGATTTTGTGCGGCTAACTAATTTGTTGATGGGATAGAAAAACATATTTCAGAATATCTTCAGCAAATAGCCCGTTGGAATATCGAATTACAGATCGCCAGCAAGAACATAGAGTACTGGTTTGTAGAAAATGAAAATGGTTGTGAGAAATATTTCTGAATAAATATATTCTTTTTACATCGTATTTATTGCTGTTAGTGGGCTTAACTTGCTTGCCTGCCAGGCCGGAATAAATCCTGCAATAATGCCAATTATAATGCTAATGAACATACCCTTGGCTATATTGCTGGCTGTTAGTATAATTTCGAATTCTAAATTGGCTGCACCCAATGCGAGAGTCAATATAAAAATAAGCAAAAGCCCAATGATTCCGCCCATAGTAGAGAGTAGTATCGATTCGAAAAGAAATTGTGTTAGAATAATATATCGCTTGGCACCTAGTGCTTTTTGTATGCCAATCTCGTTAGTGCGCTCTTTCACCGACACAAACATGATGTTGGCAATGCCGAATCCGCCCACGAGTATTGAGAAAAATGCAATAACACCACCAGCCAGTGTAATGGTTGAGAAAATGGCATTGAGTTCGCTCTCGAACATGCTCACCACGTTGAGCGAAAAATTATCGTCGTCGGCTGGATTTATGCGGTGGAACGAGCGAAGGATGCCCCGAAGTTCATCGATTAATTCTTCGGAACCTACACCCTCATGGGGTTTTACGCAGATGAATGGTGAGGTGTAGCGCTCAATGTCCACAATTTGTCCAAAAGCGCCCATTGGAATCACCACGCGTTCGTCGTTGCTTTCGTCCATTAGGTTGTTGCCCTCTTTGCTGAAAACGCCCACCACGCTGAATTTGTGGCCATCAATTTTGATGATTTCGCCCACTGGCGAGGCATTTTCGCCGAATAGTTGTTGGGCAATTTGATGGCCAATGATAGCGATGCGATGGCTGGAGGTGGCCTCAAAGTTGGTGAAGTAGCGGCCCTGGGCGATGTCGAACGATTGGATGCGGTCGCAGTCGTCGCTCACCCCCAAAATGGATGTGTAGTTAACGCTGGTGCTGCCGTGTTCAACGCGCCGTGATATGCTTGTTTGTAGGCACGACGCGTCGGCGAGCTGGCTGCGTCGCCTAATTTCGTCCAGGTCGCGCTGGTTGGGCTCTGGACGGTTCATGTATTTCCACCAGGGGTATTCGCCAGCCGCATTCCAGGGCCATTTTTGCACGTAGATTGTGTTGCTGCCCAGTTGGTTCAAACTGTTGTGGACGCTGATTTCGAGACTGTCGACCACGGTGAACACCGATATGATGGAGAAAATGCCGATGGTGATGCCGAAGAGCGACAGCAAGGTGCGCAGCTTGTTGGTGCGCACCGATTGCAGCGCAAATCCCATGCTTTCGGTAGTGAGCCGGGTTAGTATAACCATAGGTCTAAGCCTGTTGAGCATGGGTGCGGAGTGGTGTGATTTTGCTCGCAAAGATATAATAAAGAGACGTTGTTACGTCAGGTTGGCGTAAGGTTCGTGCAAATTCTTTTGGTTTGGATTTTGGTGCTTGGAGCAATCGTGTTAAATTTGTGCCTGCATTTCCTACCTAATAGTCTATGTCCACAGATACCGTCATCACGCCCAGCGAGCGTACTATAGCCATCGACACCATTGATCCGTTGGTGATTTATGGCGTGAATAATCTGCGTTTCTCGCTCATTTCCAGTTTGTTTCCGATGCTAAAGTTGGTTGCACGGGGCAATGAGATAAGGGTTATCGGTGAGGCCGCTCAGGTTGAAAATTTTGAGCAGAAGATTGGCCAGATGGTTCAGTTCTATTCGCGTTACGGCTATCTGACCGAGACCAACATACATGAGATTGTTGCCGATGTCCCCGATGTGCTAAACCGAGCCGATGAGCAGGCCGCCGATGTGCTGGTTGTGGGGCGTCATGGCAAGCCCGTAAAGGCGCGGACGCCCAATCAGCGTTTGCTTGTGGAGATGTATGAGCATAACGACCTGCTTTTTGCCACAGGTCCAGCAGGTTCGGGCAAAACTTATACGGCTATAGCATTGGCTGTCAGGGCGTTGAAGGCCAAGGAGGTACGTCGAATCATTTTAACTCGCCCAGCGGTGGAGGCGGGTGAGCGGCTCGGTTTTTTGCCTGGCGACATGAAGGAGAAGCTCGACCCATACCTGCAACCCCTCTACGACGCTCTGAACGATATGATTCCAGCACGTAGGTTGGCCGAACTCATGGACGATGGCACGGTACAGATTGCCCCGTTGGCATATATGCGCGGTCGCACGCTCGACAATGCCTTTGTCATCCTCGACGAGGCGCAGAACACCACCCTGAGCCAGCTCAAGATGTTTTTAACCCGTATGGGTAGCAATGCTAAATTTATTGTAACAGGCGATGTAACGCAAATCGACCTGCCCTGCCGTGCCGATTCGGGGTTGATGCGAGCCATAGCAATGCTACAGGGCATCGAGGGCATTGGCATGGTACAGTTCGACACGGCCGATATTGTGCGACATAGGCTGGTTAAACACATTGTGAAAGCCTTTGGCGATAGCATCAACGACACACCAACCAAATAGTTGAGCTTTTTTTCAGCAGAATTTATGTGAGTAAATAATATTTTTGTTCCAGAAATCGCTATGAGAGTATCTGCATTCACCTATATCCGGAACGGTTTTTCATACCAGTATCCATTTGTGGAATCGATAAAATCGGTGCTACCAATTGTCGATGAGATTATTGTTGTTGTGGGTGATTCCACCGATGGCACCCGTGAGGCTGTAGAGGCTATTGGGTCGAGCAAAATTCGCATCATCGACTCGGTGTGGGATATGAATCTACGTAAGGGCGGAAAAATATTCGCCATTCAAACAAACATTGGCCTTTTGGAGGCCAAGGGCGATTGGTTGCTTCACATACAGGCCGACGAGGTGCTGCACGAGTCAGAAGCGGAACAAATTTTGAAATACATGCAAATAGCTGATAAATACAGCGATATAGATGGTTTATTGTTTCCATACTATCATTTCTGGGGCGACTATAATCACATTCGCCCTACCCGCGAGGTTCATCACCACGAAATAAGGGCATTCAAGCCCAATCGAAATGTATATTCATATAGAGATTCGCAGGGATTTAGAAAATATACCTCATACGAGAGTTATAAAAATGGAGAAAAAGGTCAGAAATTGCGCGTGTTGGATTGTGGTGTAAGGATATATCATTATTCATATTGCCGAAATCCTAAGTTGATGCAGCAAAAGTCAAAGTTTTTTACCCGTTTTTGGCACACCGATGCCGATATTGAATCAAGTTTTAAAACTTCGATGTTCGATTATAATGATGTTGATTTACTTGCCGATTTTAACGGTCAGCATCCTGTTTATATGCAAGAAACCATTGCAAAGAAGGATTGGGTTTTTACCTACGACCCATCTAAATCCAACATGAGTTTTAAGGATAAAATTCTTATGTTAATGGAAAAAATACTCCGCCGTCCGTTATTCCGTTATAAAAATTACATACTTGTTGAAAAAAAATCGTAGATTTAAATTTTGCAAAACTTAAAATTTATATTGCTATGGGACTATTCGACATGCTTTTGGGCAATGCTTCTGAGGTTAATCTGAACGAGTTGCAGAAGGAGTTTGCCGACATCCTGATTGAGGGAGAACAGCTTGAAAGGGCGTTCAGCGTGGTGCGCGACAAGTGGATATTTACATCTAAACGTCTTATTTTGCTCGATGTGCAGGGCGTTACGGGTTCAAAGCGCGAATATTTGACCATTCCCTACCGTAACATTGCCTACTTCAGCATCGAAACTGCGGGCAGTTTCGACGACGATTGCGAGATGAAAATCTATCTCAAAGGCACCTCAACGTGCATCACCAAGGAGTTTACGCGTCGCACAAACATCAAGGAGTTGCAGCGTCTGCTGGCTAGCCATGTGCTGTAGGGTGTAATTAAGGATATTCCCCTCTGATCCCTTGGTTTACGACTGTTGCAATTTTTGCAACTATCGATTTAGGTTTTAATTCGCCTCATTTCTCTCTCCAAATTTCGTATCTTTGGCTTTGAACTTTGAGTTGAATGAGTTGCATATAACAATCTTACAATGAACGCAATAACAACAACCAACTTCAGTTTTCCCCGCCAAACGGCGGTGTATCATGGCAAGGTGCGCGATGTGTATAGCATTGGAAATGAGTATCTTGTGATGGTGGTGAGCGATCGCATCTCGGCCTTCGATGTCATTCTGCCCAAGGGCATACCCTATAAGGGTCAGGTGCTCAACCAGATAGCCGAAAAATTCTTGGATGCCACCGCCGACATTGTCCCCAATTGGAAGATTGCTTCGCCCGACCCCATGGTTACCGTGGGTCATCGCTGCGAGCCTTTCAAGGTGGAGATGGTGATTCGTGGCTACCTGTCGGGACACGCTTGGCGCGAGTATAAGGCTGGCAAACGCAGCATCTGCGGGCAGGCCATGCCCGATGGTATGCGCGAGCACCAGCGCTTTCCGCAGCCCCTCATCACCCCCACCACCAAGGCCGACGCCGGCCACGACGAGGATATTTCACCCGCCGATATTGTGGCTCAGGGGCTTGTGAGCGCCGACGATTACGCCCAGCTCGAGCGCTACACCCGCGCCCTGTTCGAGCGCGGTACGCAGATTGCCAAGCAGATGGGGCTAATTTTGGTGGATACCAAGTACGAGTTTGGCAAGAAGGACGGCAAAATCTACCTAATCGATGAGATTCACACGCCCGATTCGTCGCGCTACTTCTACGCCGATGGCTACGAGGAGCGTTTGGCCAACGGGCAGGAGCAGCGTCAGCTCTCCAAGGAGTTTGTGCGCGAATGGCTCATGGAGCATGGTTTTCAGGGTAAGGACGGCCAGCAGGTGCCCGACATGCCCGCCGAGTTTGTGGAGCAGGTGAGCCAGCGCTACATTGAGCTCTACGAGCGTATCACCGGCGACCGCTTTGTGCGCGCCGAAAGCGGCGATGTGCTGGCGCGTATGGAGCGCAACGTAACCGACTGCTTGCTCAAGCTGTAGAACTTGCGTAGAGCACCCGTAAAATGTAATGGGGAGGCTAATTTTGGCCTCCCCATTGCTTTTTTGTGCCTGTGGCAACGCTTAGTAGCGGTAGTGGTCGGCCTTGAATGGGCCATCAACCTTAACGCCAATGTAGTCGGCCTGCTTCTGCGTGAGCTTGGTTAGGTGTACGCCCAGCTGCTCGAGGTGTAGGCGGGCCACCTCCTCGTCGAGCTCCTTTGGCAGGCGATATACGCCCACCTTGTGCTCCTTGGTCCACAGCTCGAGCTGGGCCAGCGTTTGGTTGCTGAAGCTGTTGCTCATCACAAAGCTGGGATGTCCTGTTGCGCAGCCCAGGTTTACCAAGCGCCCCTCGGCTAATAGGAATATTGAGTGGCCGTCGGCAAAGGTGTAACGGTCCACCTGTGGTTTGATGTTCACCTTCTGTACGCCCTGCGCGGCGTTGAGGCGATCCACCTGAATCTCGTTGTCGAAGTGGCCAATGTTGCACACTATGGTTTGGTCCTTCATGGCGGCCATGTGCTCGTAGGTGATGATGTCGCAGTTGCCTGTGGTGGTGATGTAGATGTTGCCCTCGGCCAGGGTCTCCTCCACGGTTTTTACCTCAAATCCCTCCATCGATGCCTGTAGGGCGCAGATGGGGTCAATCTCGGTAACTATGACCCGTGCGCCGTAGGCCCTCATGCTGCGGGCGCAGCCCTTGCCCACATCGCCGTAGCCGCACACCACGGCCACCTTGCCGGCAATCATCACATCGGTGGCACGTTTGATGCCGTCGGCCAGCGACTCGCGGCAGCCGTAGAGGTTGTCGAACTTGCTCTTGGTAACCGAGTCGTTCACGTTGATGGCCGGAACCAGCAGCTCGCCGCGCTCCTGCATCTGGTAGAGGCGGTGTACGCCCGTGGTGGTCTCCTCCGACACGCCGCGCCAGTCCTTAACCACGCCGTGCCAACGCTGCGGGGTGTCGCGTAGGGTTTGCTTCAGCAGGTCGATGATTACCTGCTCCTCGGTACTGGTAGCCTTGCGGTCGAGGAATTTGGGGTCGTTCTCGGCCTTGTAGCCGTGGTGGATGAGCAGCGTTGCATCGCCGCCGTCATCGACAATCAGCTGTGGGCCAAGGCCGTTGCCAAAGTCTAATGCCTGTGCGGTGCACCACCAGGACTCCTCGAGCGTTTCGCCCTTCCAGGCGAACACTGGCACTCCTGCCTGCGCTATGGCAGCGGCGGCGTGATCTTGGGTTGAGAAGATGTTGCAGCTGCACCAGCGCACCTGTGC
>JAFWUG010000099.1 GCA_017524185.1 Bacteroidales bacterium | reverse complement strand
GATGATACCATCGAGCCTCGAGAACAAGAAAAAGCGGCTTCGAGCAACCCAAATCGAGGACAAACGGGCTGCGCGAATGAGCGACTATAGCGACGAATTTGAGTACCTAATACATTCGGGCATTGCTCTGCAAGTGCAGGCCATCAGCCAGCCGTCGTACCCCATTGTGGAGAAAAGCGGAAAGAATCTGCTCAAACTCTATCTTAACGACGTGGGCATATTCACGGGCATTTTGTATCAAGAGCAAATTCAGGCCATTCTAAACGATGCCCGCAGCGTAAACCTTGGAGCAGTGTACGAGCAGGTGGTGGCGCAAGAACTTGTAGCCCACGGATATAGGCTTTGCTACTACGATAACAAAAAAATGGGCGAGGTAGATTTTTTTATTGACGATGTTGAAAACATGTCGGTTATGCCCATTGAGGAGAAGTCGGGCAAGGACTACTATGTGCATAGCGCGTTGGCCAACATCATGGCCGTTGACGACTATGGCATACGCCAGGCGGTGGTGCTGAGCAACGAACGCGAAATCCGCGTCAAAAACAACATTCTGTATCTACCCATCTACAGTGTTATGTTTTTCAAGAAACAGAGGCATTCCTGCCTCATCCTCCACTAAAAAAGTCGCCCCCCAAATAGAGGCGACTTTTCTTTTGACTTACGCTTTGTTTGGGGCTTACTTCTGCTGATGCAGATGCACATCCAACTGAGGAAATGGAATGTGCAAATTCTTGGAGCCGAATGTTTTATACACGTTCTCATTCATGTCGAAGAACACACCCCAATAGTCGGCCGATTTCACCCAGGCACGCACAACGATGTTCACCGAGCTGCTGGCCATCTCGCTCAGGGCGATAAACACCTCTGGATCTTTCAATATGCGCTGGTCGGCATCGCACAGAGAGCGGATATGCGCCTTGGCGGTCTCCAAATCGTCGCCATAGGCTATGCTGAACGTCCAATCCACGCGGCGCGTCTCCTGGGTGGAGTAGTTGATAAGCGACGAGGTGGACAGTCCGCCATTGGGAACAATAATGGTTTTGTTGTCGAGCGTGGTGAGCACCGTGTTGAATATCTGAATCTCCTTAACGGTGCCAACCTGCCCCTGGGCATCAATAAAATCGCCCACCCTGAAGGGTTTGAATAGCAAGATGATTACACCACCCGCAAAGTTTTGCAGCATACCCGACAGCGCCATACCAACGGCCAAGCCTGCAGCACCCAGAATGGCGATAAACGAAGTCATCTCAATGCCAATCATGCTCAGCACGCTGACCACGAGCAGCGTTTTTAGCGCAATGTTCACCAGGCTCTTGAGGAACGTAGTGAGCGATTGGTCGTTGTTGTTGCGTGCCAGCATCTTGCCCAAAAGTTTGTCGATGAGCTTGATGATGTACATACCGATGATGGCGATAAAGATTGCGCCAACCAGTTTTGGGCCGTATTCCACGGCCATGTCGAGCAACTTGCTCCAGACATTGCTGATGTCGAAATTCATAGGTCTTATGTAGTTTGAAAAAGTGTGTGTGCATTTAGAGGTCGCCCAGCATGGTGTCGTGGGTGGCTATGCGGTATTGGGTTAGGAATTTACCGTAGATGTTCTGTATATGCTTCAGGTGCTCCACTGGCGGCTCAATGGTCATGCCATGATTGTCGAGACGTTCCTCCACATAATCGAGCGATAGTTTAGCGGGATCCACGGCTGGCTGATAGGCCAGCCCCTTGTCGTCGGTGATTACCTCGCACAGCAGGCCACAATCAACCATGCTGGTTAGCAGGTTGCGGAGCAGCCGTTGCGGAATGTGCAATTCGTCAGAAAGTTCCATGCTTTTTTGGGGCGGGTCGCCATGCTTGAATCGCTTCACAATGTGATTGAGCAGCAATATCGACAGCACTTGGCGATTGCAGTGGCTCATGTTCTCTGTTTCGTGCTCATACTCATACATGTCGATGTTTTGGTAGGCAAACGACACTTCGGCTCCAAAAAGCAGAATTAGCCAGCTTATCTGTAGCCACACCAACAGCAAGGGAATGGCCGCAAAACTGCCGTAGATGGCGTTATAGCGCGATACGCCTATCTGTAGATAAACATAGCCCCATTGCACCACCAAGAATAGCGTGCCCGCTATTATTCCAGCTATGATTCCCGCTGGAAACGACACCTTGGTATTGGGTATGGCTATAAAAACAAAACTGAAAACAATCCAGATCAAAAGTAGCGGCAGCAGGTTGAGCAGAAACATGATGAACGGGCTGGCCATGGACAGCAGCGTGCTTTTCTGCACCAGGTTGGTAACCTGCGTGGTGATGTAGATGTTGAGACTGCTCGAGGCCAGCAACAGACCAGGCACCACCAGCACAATGGCCAAATAGTCGGTGAATTTGCGTACAGGCGTGCGTTGTTTTTCTACCTGCCAGATGTCGTTCAGGGCGTGCTCGATGTTGGTTAGTATTTTGATTACCGACCAAAGCAGCATCACTATGCCAATTATAGCCATTATGCCGCCCTTGGTGTTAATCATGTTGTGCGAAAAGGTGATGAGCGTGTTCACAATTTGTTCTTGACCAGCAAAATGCGACATAATCTGCCTTTCAACAAACTGTTCCAGACCAAAGCCCTTGGCCACGGCAAACACCAGTGCCAGCACTGGTACAATCGACATCATGGTGTAGTAGGTGAGGGCCGAGGCCTTCACCTGCACCTTGTCCTCACTGAATCCGCGCAGCGAGAGCATAAGCACGCGTAGGTACTTGAACAGCCTTTTAAACCGTGGAGAGAGCTGGCTCAGGTCGGTACTCCAAAGGTCGTGGAGTATGAATTGGCGCACCTTGCTGAGCAAATTTAGCAGCGAGAAGCCTTTGTTGCGTTGTTTGGGCTGTTTCATGTGATGCTCGGTTTTGAAACTTTTCTATGCCACCCTGAATACCTTACCAGGTTTACTAACCACCAGCCCGCAGAACTCCAGGTTGAGCAGAGCGGGCAGCACAACCGACACGGCAAGTCCCGTTTGTATGGCTATAAAATCGAGGCTATCCTCGCCCTTTTGCTGTAGGTGTTGCATTATTTTTTGCTCGGTTTCATTCAGCTCATCGATGTTTATCAGCGGAAGTTTGGGCTGCGTGGGTTTGCTTACGTCCCAATTCAAGGCACGTTCCAAATCTTCGGCATTTTCAATCATGGCGGCGCGGTGGGTTTTAATCAGGTCGAGGCAGCCCTTTGAGTAGGGCGCACCAACGTTGCCTGGCACAGCCAACACCTCGCGGTTATACGAGTTAGCAATTTCGGCGGTTACCAAAGCACCGCCTTTCGATGCGCTTTCCACCACAATGGTAGCGTCGGACATGCCCGCAATTATGCGGTTGCGCTTGAGAAAATGCTTGCGGTCGAATTCGGCAGCCGAGGTAAAATCAGACACCAGCCCACCGTTGGCAATCATCTCCTGCGCAGTGGTTTTGTGGGCAGCCGGATACACCTTGTCGAGTCCGTGCGCCAGCACGCCCACCGTTGGCATGCCATACTGCAAGGCCGCACGATGCGCCGCTATATCGATTCCATAGGCTAATCCACTCACCACCATGGGTTTATGTCCGTGCTTGGCAAGATCGGCTATGAGCGTTTTGCATATCTCTATGCCATAGGCAGTGGCCTTGCGCGTACCCACCACACTAATCACCTTGTCGGCGTTCAAATTCAGGTTGTTACCACGCACGAAAAGCACCAGCGGACCATCGTCGCACTGGCGTAGGCGTTCGGGATAATCGGGGTCGGTATAGTAGAGTGCTTTTATGCCATATCGCTCCATCACCCTAATCTCGGCTTCGGCCTGCGGCAGCACTTGCTGATTGGCCACCTCGTGAGCTGTAGCCAAACCAATGCCTGGTATTTGCTCCAACTCGCGACGCGATGCTCTAAACACACCTTCGGCACTCCCAAAGTAGGCCACGAGCTTTTTAGCGTTAACGCTGCCTATTTTGGGTATCAACTCCAGGGCTATGCAGTATATCAGGTCGTTGGCATTCACGCGGTTAGGTGGCTATTGGGCTGATTTTTGGTGTATCTCGGCAAAACGGTTGAGCGACTCCTCCAACTGCGCTTTTTCGGCCAAAGTGATTGAGGTGATTGACAGCGGTGGATATTTGGCCACCTTGGTGCCATTGCAGGTATAGAGAATGAGTTCCTCGCGCAGTCCTGCTCTGTTAATTTCGAACTTATAGAGGGTATTTTTGTTTATCTCGTAGAGCGCTTTTTTCGACGAGTTGCCAATCAAATAGCTCTTGATTACAATCTTGCTACCCTCGTCGTTATATGAAAAATAGGCCGAGCGGCGTAGTTTGAAATAAACCACCAGCGCAATGTATAGCAGAGCCAAAACAATCACAATCAGCCAGCGGCTTAGTCCTGTGGCATCTTCAAATAATCGACCCAGGCGCGAGGTGATTAACAGGGTGGTGGTAATCATTATGAAAATGACCGACAGCAACTTAACAACATGTATGCTGTATATGGTGTGCTCATTGTTGAATTTCATGGCTGTGCCTGTTGTTTGATTTCAGCAAGTAAATACTTGATTATATTGCGATTACCTGTTATGCAAATTTGTGCCCTTTCGGGATATTGCCTCATCTGCACAAACATACCAAAACAGCGTTCTGTTAGTCGGCGCACTCCGTTTGTGGGACTAAAGGTAGTGCAGGTATTGGTTTGCGTTGGAGTATATCCTTGATTTGCAGCCCATTGACACACCTGCTCGGCTATCTGTTCGGGCTGTTCCACCTCGGTTAGGCCAATGGTTGCCGGACGCGACGTAACGGCATGGGTAAGGCCATACACTGCAGGTATTACCCACATAATCACCCAATGCTGTGCTATGGCCTGTGTGTAGGGCATACCGCCCAGCGCACCACGTATCGCATAGGCTATGTGTATTAGCCCCAGGGCGAATAGCGTGGCGACTATTAGACTACGCCATACCAAAGGTTCGTCGGTTATGCTAATCTGCATGAAGCCCTATCGCCTGTATATGAATAGTTTGCTATCGCCAATTTGGTCGTATGAATGTAGGTTGCCGGCCACGGTGGGGGCACTTATGCCGCCGCCAAAGAATTTGTTGCCCACAAACACACGGGCTTCGTCCCACAGATTCTTTTTCACAAAACTCGATATGAATGCGCCACCGCCCTCAACCAGCATCGATGTAATGCGGCGTTGGGCCAACTCTTTCAGTATCTGCACCTCCACCTCTTTGGCAAAATCCATCGATATGATTTCGAGCCCCTCTATGCCAGCGAACTCGTTGCGACGGGTGAGGGCGTGGCTGTTGTTGCCTGTGATTAGCAGCGTGGGCTGCGAGCCATCAAAAACGTTGGCTTTGGCGGGTAAACGTAGGCGGCGATCAACCACCACCCTTAGGGGATTATGTCCGCTCCAGCAGCGCACGTTTAGGCGCGGATTGTCGGCATCAACTGTGTTGGTGCCCACCATGATGGCTGGATGCTCGCTGCGCCATTTGTGTACCAGCATACGCGCCCGCTCGTTGGTAATCCACTCGCACTCGTCGTTGGCGCGATAGCGGTCGATGTAGCCGTCGAGCGTTTGCGCCCATTTCAGCACCACGTAGGGACGTTGCTTGGTTTGGTAGGTGATGTAGGCGCGGTTCAGCTCCTTAGCCTCGTCCTCGCGTATGCCCACGGTAACCTCCACTCCGTTCTGGCGCAGCACCTCAATGCCTTTGCCCGACACAACGGGGTTGGGGTCAATCATGGCCACCACCACACGCGGAATACCCTCTTCCATAATTCGGTTGGTGCAGGGCGGTGTTTTGCCAAAGTGCGTACATGGCTCCAGCGATACGTATAGTGTCGATTCTTTAAGTAATTGCTTATCTTTCACCGAGTTAATAGCATTCACCTCGGCATGCGCCTCGCCATAGCGGGCGTGATAGCCCTCGCCTATGATGCGGTTGTTGTGTACTATTACAGCCCCAACCATGGGGTTTGGAGCCACATAGCCGCGCCCGTTTTGCGCCAAATCGAGGCAGCGCCCCATGTAGGTATCGTGTTGTTTGGTTTCCATATTTTATCCCTAAATTTGTACCAAAAGTAGCGAATTATATGGCAGATTATACTCTGAAAACGATTTTTGAGCATATACTAAACATGCTTTGTATTGATTTTCAAGCAGATGAAGCCAAATCGATGGCGCGAATTTTACTGAGCCACTATTTGGGTGCTGAGCGCTATGCCGAGCAACTGCAACCTCACGCTCCAGTTCCATCTGCCGCAGCCTCAGCACTGCTCGCTGCAACGCAGCGGGTGTGCATGCACGAGCCATTGCAGTATGTGCTGGGCAGCACCACTTTTATGGGGCTCGACTTGCAGGTTGATGCGCGGGTGCTGATTCCCCGCCCCGAGACCGAAGAGTTGGTGCAGTGGGCGCAGCAAACGGCCTCAGCCACTGGTGCGCAGCGACTGCTCGATGTGGGTACGGGCAGCGGGTGCATTGCCATTGCCTTGGCCCATTTGTTGCCCGATGTGCAAGTGCATGCCCTCGACGTGTCGGCTGAGGCATTGGCTCTGGCGCACCACAATGCACAGCGCGTGGGTGTGCGAGTGGAGTTCCATTGCGCCGACGCGCTTAGTCCACTCCCTGCAAGTTTGCCCGCTCCATTCGACCTGATTGTTAGCAATCCACCATATATTCTCGAGCGTGAACGTATTGAAATGCGCCCCAACGTATTGCAGCACGAGCCCTGGGGGGCATTGTTTGTTCCCGACAGCGATCCGCTGCTGTTCTATCGGAGTATTGCGCAGCACGCCGTTGGCGGACTACTTGCTCCACAAGGCGCAATGCTATTTGAGATTAACGAAACGCAGGGCGATGCCACATGTAACATGCTGCGTAATATGGGTTTAGAACGCATAGAACTCCGTTGCGATATGTTTGGCAAGGAGCGCATGATTAGATGCTATATGCCTGAAATATAACTAAATAGATGCAAATAAGTAGGGGCAGCAGCGGCTGCCCCTACCCAACCTAAACATTAACACCATGAAAAATTACTATTCCTACTAGCAATTTCCAGGGACAATGATACCAAAAATTTTGGGAAACACCACCGCTAAAGCCCTAAAAAATTCAAAAAATTAAATTCTGTGTTGATATTCAAACACTTACACTGCTTTTCAAAATGCATATACTGACCCGCCTTCGTGTATATCTACACCATCGCTATACAAACTAACGCTATTGCAGGTAAGACAAATGTGCATACACCCTTGTCTCCTCGGAGATGGCACAAACGGCACGATGCCGTTTGCTCCCCACATAGCCGCAAAAAGGGCGAACCCGTGCGGATTCGCCCTTTTCGTATTGCATGATGGCCAGTGGCCTAGAAGTAGAACGAGATGTAGAGGTTTGAGCCCAAGTGGCTGGTGGCAAAGGTGGTAGTGTTTGCCTTGGTTGTGCCAAGGTCGGTGTGGGCCTCCTCTAGCTTCTGGGTGTCCACATTCCAACCTTCCCAGGTCTCAAAACCACGGGCTCTGCGCTCGTTGGTGAGCTGGATGTTCACATTGGCACCTAGGCACACTTTGGGCACGAAGAACCACTCCACGCCCACGCTGCCGTAGAGCCCAAAAGTATTAAATGCTTGGGCCATCTCCTTTTGGCGCGCATTGGGGATGAAGGAGTGATGTCCGCTCAGGTTGCTGCCAAAGTCGTAGGTGGTAGGGGCTTGGTTGGCCTCGGTGATGGCGTTGCCATAGCTGTACTTGGCGGCAATGGACTGGCGGGTGTAGATAAGGCCCGCACCCAGCACTGCCTGCACGGCGTGCTTGCCCCCTATACGGTAGTCGGCACCTAAAGCAAAGCTCATCTCCTTGCTGTGCGCCACCATTTGATCGGCTATCTTAGCCTCGCTCAGCGGGTTGGCGAAGAGTAGAGCATCATCGAATACAAACTGCTGCTCGCTTACACGGGTGTTGTTGAAGCCCATGTTCACCTTAACGCCCAGCTGCGAGCTGAGCTGATATGAGCCCATGATGCCGATGGTGGGGGTGCCAGTCATGGGGTCGCCATGGAGCTTGCCCAGGGCGTTGCCCGTGTTGTGGCCATTGAAGAGCTGCCCCACCCAGGTGGTCAAAGGGTCGAGGCCGAAACCTATGGAGAACTCACCTGCCGAGGGTAGCCACGACGAGTAGTCGCGCTCGGCGCGCTGGGCGGGGGTCTCCTTGCCGTTGCTGCTACCGCCCTGCTCCTGAGCAAAGGCGGGTAGCGCAAGGCCCACAGCCAGCACCGCTGCTGCTATCTTGTTCATTTTCATTGTCTAGTTCCTCCTATAGGGTTGTTAGATTTCTTTAAAGGCCATGTTGAGTTTGCCAATATTTTGACCTACGCCTTGTATTGCGGCGGCAGGGGTCAATGTAATTTTTATAGGAGCTGCTATTTCGTAATACCCATTCACAGTTTTAGGGTCCTTGTTCGTATAAGAAGTAACATAAGGGAGCACTTCAAGCTTTCCTTCCACATCGGTTAACTTCCAGCTATCGAATAGCTTAGCATTCAGCGAAATAGCTCCATTTGAGCCTGTGGCCAAGTTGTACACCAGTTCCTCGCCATTGTCGGTGTTTGTAAGAGTCAAAATCATCTTTACTCCCGCATCGGCAGCTTGTGTGTGTGTATCTGTTTCCAAAGGGTTATAGTCTTTATGGTCTGCCGGTCTTTTGAAAATCAGATCCCCCTTGATAAAAATATCGATATTGCGCGAAATCACTGGTTCCTCGCTCTTTCTAGTCACGTCGAAGAAGTTCTGCACTTTTGTGTCGCCCATCACAACGCTTACTGTTTTCTCAGCATCTTCGAAAAAGGCTTTGGTCTCAGAGGTGTTGCTGCCCGATAGAATGTAATAGGGAGCGGTAAAGCCACGGGGCTGTACTTTAACATTTACAGCCTTTTGGCCGCAAGGGATGGTGAGGGTGTATTTGCCCTCGGCATCGGTGGTGGCCTCAATAATCTTGGTGCCCACAGCGGCTCCGCTGTACTGGTCGTAATCCACCTTGGCTATCACGGGGATGTTGGCTGCGGGCTTTGTCGAAGACACAAACCCATCGCCATCCTTGCGGTGGCCATCGTTGTAGGTAACCTGGCCGGTGATGGTGGCCTTGCCCTCGATGCCGCTGAAGTTGAGCTCGCTCTGCTCCTTCGAGCAGCTGGCTAAGGCTGCCAGTGCCATTGCAAAAATCATTACGCGTTTCATTGTGTAATTGGTGTCACGTTATATGCCATCTGACCCATCGGCTTTTGTTTTTTGTTGTTTGTGCCAAGCTACTCGTGTGGCTTTTCGCTTGTTGGTTGATTGCCGCCCGTTTTTACGGGGTCTGCTCCCGGTGAAAAAGGTTGGATGTAGCCCCAATCATTTCACGACGCAAAGTTACGGCGGTTCAAAAGCCTGCACAATCGCTAAAATTAGTGATTTTGCATCACTAAAAATAGTGATAGGCAAAGGGTGGTTTTGTTTTTAATTTGTTTATAATCAGAATATTATTGTTTTTATGGATGGTGATGGTGACTTGCGTATTTCGTATGCTATAAGCCACTACACTATGCAAAACAAGGGGGCATGCCCCCTTGTCTGTTCCAACTAATTATGCTATGAAAAAGCGTCCACAATACAGATTAAATATTTAATAATCAACGACTAACATTTAGTTGTGATTGACTACACCTCCTGCTGGCGGGTGGGATAGTTGCCCTGATACACCACACCATTGATTCCGTCGAGGGCTATGGGATCGCCGGGGGCAAAGGTATAGCCATTGATTGTACAGCGTTTCTGCTGCTCATCTACCTCCAGTCCGTCGCAGTTCACCACGCAGGTTTTGCCCAGCGATGCAGCGGTAACGGCAGCGTGCGATGTGGCCCCGCCCTTGGCGGTGAGCAATCCCTGGCATCCGAATATCATCTCAATGTCGTCGGGAACGGTGTCGGGACGCACCAGCACGGCGTTGGCATCGGGGTGTTCGGCGCGTAGGCGTTCGGCATCGGCAAGGTCGAACACCACCAAACCATTGATAACGCGCCCGCCTATGCCCACGCCCACACCCGCACGTCGCATGCTGCGGGGCGCGGTGGCGAACACCTCCACCTGCTGACGCCGCTTGATGGGCATGTTGCGCGTTTGCAGTATGTACAAATCGTTGGGCTGCGCGGTTTCAAAGGTAAACTCTATCTCCTGATGACCGTAGCCATGCTGCTCCATGAGCTGGCGGGCAATCTCGGTGAGGCGGTTGTAGATGTCGGGGAAGGCCGACTCCAGCGAACATGGGCTGTTGGGATAGTGGCGTTGGCGCTGCGCCTCGCTGATTGGTAGTGTACTGATTAGACCAGAAACGATGTCTTCGCCCTGGCTCAGGAACGAGAAATCGCCCGTGAGGCAAAGTTTGGCGGTGCCTGGGTCGCTGGGGTCGCGGGTAAATAGTACGCCCGAACCCGACTCACGGTGCAGGTTGCCGAAAATCATTTGCTGCACAATCACAGCGGTGCCCCACTCGTGGGCTATCTGCATGTGTTCGCGATAGACGCGGGCGCGTGGCGTGTCCCACGAGCCAAATACGGCAATTATGGCCTGTTTGAGCTGGCGCATGGGGTCGTGCTCGAATGGTACATTGTGCTGCGCAAGCACCTGCTTATAGTCCATGGCTATGCTGCGCATGGTGGCGGGTGTGAAGTCGATTTTGGTGCTCACGCCGCAGCGCTGCTTGTAGTCGAGAATGATTTGGTCGAACACATCGCGCTCTATGCCGTGCGATAGGCCCCAGGTTTGTAGCAGTCGGCGGTAGCAATCCCACGATGTCCACCCAAAATTATGCTGTCGGCTAAGCTGCTCGGTGATTTCGTCGTTCAGACCCACGTTCAGGAACGTGTTCATGGCTCCAGGCATCGATATGGCAGCACCCGAGCGCACGCTGAGCAACAGAGGGCGAGTTGGGTCGCCATAGCGTAGCCCCGAACGCTCCTCAATGCGGTGTAGGTGCTGGGCTATAAGACCGTCTATCTCAGCGTTCAAGGCGGGTACTTTCAGTATTGGCTCCACGCGTCGGAAAACCTCCGTGGTGATGGCAAAGCCGTGGGGTATGGGATATTGCTTGCTGCATAAATCCTTGAGATAGTAGGCCTTTGCTCCCAAAAACACCTGGTTATCCATGGTGGGTGTAGGCTCGTAGAGCGGACTAATGACCAGTTCGGGGTTATAGGTCATAATCTGCCTAATCTCCTCGTCAGAAAGTATTTCCACCTGCTTGCGGAGGTTATTAAGAATGTTGCCCATCAGGTTGTCGAGGGGCTGCACAATAAAGGCCGAGCTGAGCAATTCGCGGTAGAACATTTCAGATTTCATTGCCACAGCCTGTTTGTGCTTATTCTTTGGCAATTTGGAATCGATGTGCTTGGGCACAATTTGGTCGAGCAGGGTATTGTAGGGTGTTATGAAGTATTTGCTGATTATACCCTTTATGCTGCCCTCCATGAAGTGAAATATGTTGATATATTGCCCAATGGTGAAACTGCCCGAGGTCAGGCTATATTCCAGCATCTTGAGGTTTGAATCGAAGCCCGTGTCGGATATGCCATCGAGCATAAGACCATCGCGCAGCAGCAGCAGCAGGCCGTGCAGGTCGCGGAATGTTTTGGCGGTAAAATACTCGGTGTTTATGCTAGCAATAATGTCGTCAACGAGCAGGGCAGCAATGCGCTCCAAGCGAAATGTAAGCCCTAAAGCCTCGAATTTAGGCTCGCGGTAGTAGCCATACATTGAGGGTATCCCAACAGCTATGTGACGTTTGTAGAATATATTCTCCCACCCCTCGCTGGGCTGCGGGTCGAAGATTATATCGTTTAGCTTGCGCATGATTGTGAAGATGGCGCGCAGGGCGTCTTCCTTCTGCTCGCTGTCGAGGCTTCGCATCAGCAGGTCGATGTCGGCATTGTCCACAAAGTGGTATTTGCGCAACACAGCGGCGATGTCGTTGGTCTCGAAGCGATATTTTTCTTTCAACAGTTGATATAGTTCCACCAATAGGGCAACGCGTGTGGTGTCGGTGGTGGGAATGGGTGTGGTGCGGTCAATTAGGTTGGTTAGCGTGGCCTTGTCGAGCTCCAGCAGCTCATCGACAGTGAGGCCGCTGCTTTGGGTGAGCTGCACCACCACCTCATGCACACCGCGCACCCATGGACCTTCCACATCGATGGTGCTGAACACGTTTTGCGGCACAATATCGCGCAACTGCTGCAAATCGAGGTTGTGCCAAAAATGGAATATGCGCGATGTGATGTCGATGTGCGAACTGTTTCCCTCGGTGTGCACCTGCTTACGCAGGAAGTGTATTAGCTTGTCGTTGCGGTGGCTAAGCTCATCGACCTTGGTCGATACATCGCGCAGCACGCCCTCGGCACCAATCTCGCTAAAGAACACGGGAAACACCCGCGAGAGTTGCTTCACATGCTTGTAGATGGGCTGTATGCGCGAATTTAGAAGTTTGGTAACGTCTTTCTGAAAGAAATCGGTGTCGAATATGAATATGCCGCCCACACGCAGATTAATGATTAGGGCGGCCAGCAGGCGCAACATTCGCTCGGGGTCGCACTCAATAAGTTCGAGCCACACGCGGATGTTTTTTATGTGGTTGGCATCAACCTTTAGCTCCCAGTCGTTGGTGAGGTAGGCAATGCCCGGCGTGGCGAATCCAAAGCCGATTATGTGATCTTCGAGGGCGCGAATCAGTTCGGGATTGCTGGTGGATATAATTTCACGCCCCAGCACAACAATGGAATCGAGAATGAGGTTGATGTGGCTCTGTTTGAAATCGGCAAACAGGTCAAACAGTTCGTCCATGGCGCGAAGGCTCTCGGCGTGGTCGAGTTCACTGATGCGTTTAATGGTTTTATTGAGATCCAACAAAATGGTGTCGCGATGGTGCGCCATGCCAGGCAGATGCATCAGGTAGAAAATGTAGCAGAGCTGCTCGGTGATGGTTTTGAACGATGCCGTTTGCGCCCTCAACGCATCAATAATCTCGGTGAATGTGAAGGCCACCTTGCGCAGGTCGGCCCACTGGGTGGCAGCCTCGGCTTGCTTATGATAGTCGGCAAACATCTGGGAACCAAGCTGTTCAATCAGTTCGGGGTAGCCGCTCGACAGTATGTCGCGGTTGTCGGCCAACCATTGCTCCAGCTGGGTGGTTCGACCCCAAAAGTGGATGTTGCACACCACCAACCGGCGCATGAATAGGAATGCGGTCTCGGCGGCCACTGGGTCGCGTAGCAATTGGTCGAATTTTTTTCGGAATGCCCCCATATTGCCAATAAAAGCCAACTCATTGGCGGCCATATAGTCGTTTAGTATATCTATATACTTGAGCATCAACTCACTATGCTCCGACAGCACATCGTGGTTGTGCCACAGGAAGTCGAGATAGATGGCCACCAGCTGATGCGCCAGCTCGTCGGGTAGGGCTTCGCGCAGCAGGTCGGCATAGATGTCGAGCACAACACCCACCGCACGCCTATGCTCGGGATGCTCTTTGATGGCCCAAAAGTCGCTTATGCTTATTTTTAGGAGTGTTTCCACCACCACGCGGCGGTTCGACATGGGGTGATGCAGCTCGCGGAGAAACTCGGCTGTGCGCTCGTGTATGCCCAAGTAACGCTCAGAGAGCGATAGAAACCATTGCTGTTCGGCGGGTATTGGCACCTCATCGACACGCGTTTGCGATAGGTTTGCCTCCAGGGCATCAGATTTTATGGGTTCGTCGGAGTTATGCTGTTCCATGGCCTTGATAATAGTTCAAACACCCCAAAGTTAGCAGAAGTTTGCGAGAAATGTATTCGGTGTAGGTTGGTTAACAGATTGATTGGTCGCCAAGCCCATCGGAGCGAATGGCACGGCGGGGCTTCGGCAGGCTCAGCCGCCGAGCAACACCACCAGCATGGCAGTACGGACGCGATTTATCGCGTCCACGTACATCGGCCACACGCGAAAGCAGACAAGGAGGCATGCCCCTAGTCTTTACCCGCAACTGCTGTACGGACGCGATTTATCGCGTCCTATGCCACGTCCGCAAAACACGCGTATTTATTGCGTTTGCGTATGCCTGTCTTCCGACAAGCGTGTAGGGCTGTGATATTATCGCAGCCGCAAATCTGTATTGGTGGGATGTTAGGCATGTAGGAACGCACCGCGTGCGTCCGAAATGCGCGTATTTGTTGCGTTTGCGTATGCCTGTCTTCCGACAAGCAGGTAGTGGATATTATCGCAGCCGCAAATCTGTATTGGTGGGATATATGCCCAAATAAATCAGCGGCGTTTGCCAATGGAAATGCTCGGCTGCACAGCAAAGATGCAAAAAGTTGCACCAAAATGTTGCGCAGTCGCATGGCGTTCGCTAACTTTGCGCAATTAGAATCCGTTTGCTGGCAAACAAAATAACCGCTGGCACTCATCTCCTATGCTGATATAATTCGGGCTTATTATGATGAAGACCATAAAAGACATCTATAAAATTGGCGTGGGTCCGTCGAGCAGCCACACCATGGGACCACAACGCGCTGCCGCCATATTCAACGAACGATTTCCCAATGCAGCCGCATTTGAGGTTACGCTCTACGGCAGCCTCGCCGCCACTGGCAAGGGCCACATGACCGACTGGGCCATACTCAACACCCTACACGCTCCCACCGAAATTATTTGGAAACCCGAAATTAGCCTGCCATTCCATCCCAACGGGATGCTGTTCAAAGCTTTGGACCAGGCGCGGACGCTCTTGGGCGAATGGACCATCTACAGCATAGGCGGAGGCAACCTGGCCGAGGAAGGTAAGCAGAGCGAACAGCCTGACATCTATCCGCTCTCAAAAATGACCGACATCCTTAACTGGTGCGAGCAGCGCGGGCGTACCTACTGGGAATACGTCTATGAATACGAGAACCAGCACGAGATTGAGGACTACATGATGGAGGTTTGGCAGGTGATGAAGGAAGCCGTGGAGCGCGGCATACAGTCGGAGGGAGTGCTGCCCGGACCGCTCAACCTGAGCCGCAAAGCCGCCATGTACCACATAAAGGCATCGGGCTACACCCACACGCTGCGCAACCGCGGACTGGTGTACTCCTACGCCCTGGCCGTGTCGGAGGAGAACGCCTCGGGCGGACGTATCGTAACCGCGCCCACATGCGGCTCGTGCGGCGTTATGCCCGCCGTGCTATACCACCTCTCCAAAAGCCACCTTTTCCCCGACCAACGCATCATCCGCGCCTTGGTAACGGCTAGCCTGGTGGGCAACATCGTGCGCACCAACGCCTCCATCTCGGGTGCCGAAGTGGGCTGCCAGGGCGAGGTGGGCGTGGCCTGCGCCATGGCCGCCGCTGCAGCCAATCAGTTGTTTGGCGGTAGCCCAGCGCAGATTGAATACGCCGCCGAGATGGCCTTGGAGCATCACCTCGGCATGACCTGCGACCCCGTTTGCGGTCTGGTGCAAATTCCGTGCATCGAGCGCAACGCCTACGCCGCCGCCCGCGCCTTAGACTCCAACATCTATTCCACCTTCTCCGACGGTCGCCACCGCGTGTCGTTCGACAAGGTGGTGGACACCATGAAGGAAACTGGCAAGGATCTGCCCTCACTCTACAAGGAAACCTCGCAGGGCGGCCTTGCCCGCGATTACATGCAGATGGAATAGGACAACCCACGAGACGCATGGTTATGCGTCTCTACAGCCCGCCCATTGTACGGATGCGATTTATCGCGTTCCGCTAACGATGTATTGGCTGTAGAAACGCACCGCATGCGCCCACAATACGCGTATTTGTGGCGGGCGTGGGATTGGTCGCTGAGCCTGTCGAAGCGAACAGCGCGGCGGGCCTTAGGTAAGACAAGGGGGCATGCCCCCTTGCTTCACGTGCGGACACATGCAGCACACCACCTCTTCGCCTGTACGGACGCGATTTATCGCGTCCCATTGCGCCGTATATTCGTTGATTAGGCTGTAGGAACGCACCGCATGCGTCCACAATACACGTAATTATTGCATTTGCAGGTGTAGGGCTGCGATATTATCGCAGCCGAATATCTATGGGTGTGACATGAGGTCAGACGCATGGTTATGCGTCTCTACAGCCCGTTCTATGCTTGTTTCTGCACATTGTACGGACGCGATTCATCGCGTCCCCCGTGCGAACAGCCATTCACTGAATCGTCCGTAAGAACACACCACGTGCGTCCAATACACACCGATTTTATTGCGTTTGCGGCTGTAGGGCTGTGATACTATCGCAGCCGAATGTCTGTGGGTGTGGCGTGGGGTCAGACGCGATAAATCGCGTCCGTACAGTTCAAAATGAGCCATAAATAGTTGACAATCAATAATTTTATATTACAATATATAACACACACACATCCATCTATCCAGAAAATACGCCAAAATAACGCAAAATTTTCGATTTTGGCGGAATTATACGAACAATGAATCTAACGTAACTACATCATTTACATGCACTTTATGCTTCGAATCAGTCAATCCGAGCGATGTTACAAGAGCAACATAAATAGAATAGCTCGGCTTATGAAATTTGGCATTTTGTACTGCCGAAATCTGCCGTGTAATTTCCTCAACATCGTCATTTGTCAGGGCATATTTGCCCTCAGAGAACTTCATTTCGCAGATATAATTGGCGCGTTCGGCTGTTGCAGGTATAACCAAATCAACCTGTACACCAGTGCCGTCGGGTGTAGTGCCCCTCCAGCTGAATGGCGCAGCATATTCCTTTATCCTTAGCGCATCGGCAAGCTGGGCTAAATGCGCAAGCACCAAGAGTTCAAACGTGTTGCCAGCCCAAGCATAGAACGGCTTACTCCGCTGCACAGACCGCCACGATGTATATGTGGTATTCTCAATAAAATGCAGATAGAACAGCGTAAAGAAATCGATAAGCTGATACACCGTTTGCCGCCTCGCCCCACCATAACGCGTATAACTCCTTATAATCCCAGAATCAATCAAATTTTCCAGCACATCTGTAAATCCCCCACCACCATTCTTTCCAACGGCTTTGAGCAGCTCATCACGCGTCATTCCATAGAATTTCTTTCCAAGCGCGCGCACAACCTTCAGGTAGACATCAGAGCTTGAATAAAGCCCCGTGTAAACATCCTTAAACTCCTGACGCACCCTATCCCTGTCAAAATAGATGGAGTTGATATTGTCGGCCATGGTCCTGTCGGCGCGAATACTGTCCATATAGTACGGCACCCCGCCAATCACCATGTAGGTGAGCGCAATTTCGTAGCGCGATAGGCGAAAACCACGTTTTGCCCAATATCGCTCGCATTCCGCAAGCGTAAACGGTTTTAGAAAGATTGACTCCGTTATGCGCCCATACAATCCGCCATAATCGCGTAGCACATTGTCGACCATCCAACTGGTAGCCGAACCGCAGACAATGAGGAAAATATCCTTACGTTTCCTTGCCCACGAGTTCCAAAAATGACCCAGTTCGGCCAACAGTTCACCCGATTGTGGCCCTGCCAGCCATGGCAACTCGTCGATGAATATAACCTTACGCCGTGCACGCTTGCGCTGTAGCAATTTCTTGAGCAACTCCAACGCCTCAAGCCAACTGGTTGGTGCAGGATTATTGGCCTTGGGCAAACCATACTCTATCAGGCTATTATAGAAGTGGGCAAGCTGGTGCTGCCTATACGAATCGATTTTGTCGAGATTATCAGTCCTTTGGTAAACGCCAACGGCCATAAACGAAAGCTTTGAGCCAAGGGCCTCCTCCACAAGAAACGACTTACCCACACGCCGCCGACCATATATAGCCAAAAACTCGGAGCGTTCCGACTCTAACAACCGCGAAATGGTAGCGAGTTCGGCCTCTCTTCCTATAACTGATAACGACTCCATACACATGTTAATTAACTGTTGCAAAGATATATAAACAATTTAAACCGTAATAGAAATTCCGCCAAAAAGTAATTATTTTTTTGATTTTGGCATATTTTCTGGCAAGGAACGTAAGAAAAGAAGCAACTGTAGGGTCGCACCACGTGCGTCCGAAACACACCAATTTTATTGCGTTTGCGAGTGTAGGGCTGTGATATTATCGCAGCCGTAAATCAGTATTGGTGGGATATTAGGCTGTAGTAACGCACCACATGCGTCCGAAATTTATTATCATACCTCACCTATGAGACGCATGGTTATGCGTCTCTACATCCCGTTCTACGCTTGTTTCTGCACATTGTACGGACGCGATTCATCGCGTCCCGCTAACGATGTATTAGCTGTAGGAACGCACCGCATGCGTCCACAATACGCGTATTTGTGGCGGGCGTGGGATTGGTCGCTGAGCCTGTCGAAGCGAATGGCGCGACGGGCCTTAGGTAAGACAAGGGGGCATGCCCCCTTGCTTCTCGTGCGGACACATGCAGT
>JAFWUG010000098.1 GCA_017524185.1 Bacteroidales bacterium | reverse complement strand
TTTAGTCCACTTCCTCATAATCCACATATTCGCCCTCGTTTTTCTTAATTATTTTGGGCTTTTCGTCGGCTTGGCGGGTGTAGGTGCGTCCTTCGCCCTGCTGCTGGTAGGCGTTGGATGCGCTGCCGTTCGGTCTGCCGAAAATGCGCTGTATTGCGCGGCGCAGCAGCATACCTCCGGCCAATGCCAGCACAGCCATTATTAGCAGAAACACGAAAAACAGATGGATTATGAACATAATGCTTGGGTTTCGCCCGTTTTTAGGAGTACTCAGGGGCCGAGGCCGATATGTCGTTCACAAAGTCGCGGATGCGCTGCTCGTCCTGGCGACGACAGATTAGCAGCACGTCGCGGGTGTCAATCACAATGTAGTCTTCCAAGCCCTGCGCCACCACCAGTTTGTTTGGATCCGATACGTTGAGCATCAGCCCGCTGCTCTCGTAGAGCATGGCGCGTTTGGAGCCCACGGCGTTGTTGTCGGCATCGAGGGGCATGTGGCCGTATAGGGCACCCCAGGTGCCAAGGTCCGACCATCCAAAGTTGGCTCCAATCACAAACACATTGTCGGCCTTTTCCATTATGCCGTAGTCGATGGATATGTTGCGGCATTCGGGGTAGATGTGGGCAATTTCGTCGCGTTCGTTGGGTGTGGCGTAGGCGTGCGATTTGGCCTCAAAAGCATCGTTCACCTCGGGCAAATGCTGGGCAAAAGCCCGCACAATGGAGCTGACGCTCCATACAAATATGCCCGAATTCCAGTAGAATTCGCCGCTGTCGAGAAAAACGCGGGCGAGGTCGAGGTCGGGTTTCTCGGTGAATGTTTTCACGCGAAACAGGTTGTTGTGGTCATCCATGGCTGCGCCCAGCTGTATGTAGCCGTAGCCCGTTTCGGGGCGCGATGGCTTTATGCCCAGCGTGAGCAGGGCATCGTTGTTGGCGGCAAAGTCTATGGCCTGTGCCACGGTGTTGGCAAACAGCTCCTCGTTCAGAATCAGATGGTCGCTTGGGGCCACAACCACCACAGCATTAGGGTTTTCGGCTTTTATGCGGTGGGTGGCATAGGCAATGCAGGGGGCGGTGTTGCGGCGCATGGGCTCTAGCAGCACGTGGTTTGGGGCTATTTGGGGTATTTGTTCGTGCACCAAATCGCTGTGCTGTGCGTTGGCCACCACAAATATGTTGGCTATGGGGCATATACGGCTCATGCGCTCGAAAGTCTGCGCCAGCAGTGATTTGCCCGTACCAAGGATGTCTATAAACTGTTTAGGACGTTGTGCCCGGCTCAATGGCCAAAAGCGGCTACCAATGCCGCCTGCCATTATCACGCAATAGATGTCGGATTTTGGGGTCATACGTTCGGTGTTGATTGCGGCGCAAACTTAGCCATTTTTTTTGCATTTACAATCAAATCTATGGCCAGTTGCATTGCCTGTTTTGTATCTGCTTGATATGTCGGGGTATGTTTAAGTCGATAAAATGTGCTACCTTTGCGGCTATTCGTTGCGCTGGGTTCAATGCCCTGCGCTGCGGCTATAGATTGCGGCTCAGTATGCGTTTTTTCAACCTATTCGGAGAGTATGTGCTGCTCATGCGCAAGGTGTTCTCGAGACCCGAAAAGTTTCGAGTATATTATCACCAAACCATCAAGGAGATGGACAAACTGGGCTTGCAGTCGGTGGGCATTGTGGTGGTGGTGTCGCTTTTTATTGGTGCCATAATCACCATACAAACGGCCTATAACCTTGGCAATCCGCTGCTGCCGCGCTATATAATTGGCCTCAGCACCCGCGATGTGATGTTTTTGGAGTTCTCGTCAACCATTGTGTCGCTCATTTTGGCGGGTAAAGTGGGGTCCAACATCGCCTCCGAGATTGGCACCATGCGTGTAACCGAACAAATTGATGCTCTGGAGATTATGGGTATAAACTCGGCAAGCTACCTGATTATGCCCAAAATTATAGCAACCGTGCTGTTCAACCCATTCCTTACGCTTGTGAGCATGTTTGTGGGCATTGTGGGAGGCTGGATGGCGGGTGTGTTCACCGATGTAACCACCACGCAGGAATACCTCTGGGGCATACAGTTCACCTTTGTGCCCTACTACATCACCTACGCGCTCATCAAAATGTTCGTCTTCTCGTTCATCATCGCCACCGTGTCGTCGTTTTTTGGCTATCGCGTGCGGGGCGGCTCGCTCGAGGTTGGACGGGCTAGCACCCAATCGGTGGTGTCGAGCAGCGTGCTAGTGCTTATGGCCAATCTTGTGTTAACCAAATTGCTGCTATAGAGATGATTACCGTAAGCCATGTTTATAAGCAGTTTGAGGATGGCCGCGTGGCCCTCAACGATGTGTGCGCCACATTCGATCAGGGCAAAACCAACTTAGTGATTGGCCAAAGCGGGTCGGGCAAAACGGTGCTGCTCAAGTGCATTGTGGGGCTACACGAGGTTACCAGCGGCGACATCCTATTCAACGATGTGGTGTTCAATCGTCTAAATTTTAGGGAGAAGAAGAGCATACGCCAAAAAATGGGAATGCTCTTTCAGGGCTCGGCTCTGTTCGATTCGCTCACCGTGGAGGAGAACGTGATGTTTCCCCTGGAGATGTTCACCCAAATGACCCGCAGCGAGCGTCGCGACCGCGCCAATGTGTGCCTGAATCGCGTTAATATAGTGAACGCCAATCATTTATATCCTGCCGAGTTGAGCGGTGGCATGCAGAAACGTGTGGCCATTGCTCGCGCCATAGCCCTGCAGCCGCACTATCTGTTTTGCGACGAGCCCAACTCGGGTCTCGACCCACGCACCTCGGTGGTGATCGACACCTTGATTCAGGAGATAACCCACGAGTTTAACATCACCACCATTGTGAACACTCACGACATGAACTCCGTGATGGGCATTGGCGATAAGGTGATTTTCATACATCAGGGCAACAAATGGTGGGAGGGAACAAGTGCCGACATTCTGCATAGCGACAACGAGGAGCTCAATCAGTTTGTGTTCTCCACCGAGCTCACCAAGAAAATTAGGCCCTAAAAGGTTTTTGTGGATGGCTCAAACAGCCTGAACATTTTAACGCCCTACTGCCCGTTTCCGTTTAACGCTCACCAATGTATGTCCAATATGTTGCAGTGCATTTCAGTGTCCGTTAGTAGCAAATGCTGTTAATCATAAATCAAAATAGAGCAAAAAATGCCTATCTTTGTACGCCCATACAAATGCTGTTTGGGTGTATATGTTTGATTTTTTAGATATTTACATCTATGATATTTACCACCGATACCTGTTCGGCGCAGCTCTATAAGCTCGTCAATCGCATTGTGGGATGGGCTGTATTTGCCATTGCATCAGTTGTTTATCTGCTTACAATAGAGCCATCGGCTAGTTTTTGGGACTGCGGCGAGTTTATTGCCAGCGGCAATAGGTTAGAGGTGGGGCATCCGTGTGGCGCGCCTCTGTTTATGCTCATGGTGAGGTTTTTCACCATGTTTGCGCCATCGGCTCAGCTGGTGCCAGTGCTGGCCAACGCGCTGTCGGCAATGGCCAGCGCGTTCACCATCCTGTTTCTGTTCTGGAGCATCACCCATTTAGGAAAAAAACTGGTGGCAATCAACGCCGATGGCAGTTTGCCCCTGTCGCAGGCCATAGCTGTGATGGGTGCTGGCGCGGTGGGTGCCCTGGCCTACACGTTTTCCGACACGTTTTGGTTCTCGGCAGTCGAGGGCGAGGTTTATGCGTCGTCGTCGCTGTTCACCGCGCTGGTGTTCTGGGCAATTCTAAAGTGGGAAGATTGCGCCGATTGCCCCTACGCAAACCGCTGGTTGGTGCTAATTGCCTATCTCATGGGTCTTTCCATTGGCGTACACCTGCTCAACCTGTTGGCCATACCCGCCATTGCGCTGGTGTATTATTTCAAGAAATACGACTACTCGTTCAAGGGGCTGTGCATCACTCTGTTGGTGTCGGGGGTTGTGCTGTTGACCGTTCTCTATGGTATTATTCAGGGGTTAGTGATTATTGCATCAAAGCTCGAGTTGGTGCTGGTTAATGGCATTGGAATGCCCACCATGTCGGGCGTATTGCTCATGGCCGCTGCGCTGGTTGGGCTGCTGATTTGGGGTATTGCCGCATCGCACAGGCGTGGCAAGGTGCTGCTCAACACGCTTCTGGTTAGTTTTGCGGTTATTCTTATTGGCTATAGTTCCTACACTGTAGTGGTGGTGCGCTCAGCGGCCAATCCGCCCATGGATCAGAACAGCCCCGACAACATGTTCTCGTTGCTCTACTACCTCAACCGCGAGCAGTATGGCGATCGCCCGTTGCTCTATGGGCAAACATTCGCCTCGCAGGCCATCGAGCGCAAGCAAACCGGAGTGCAATATGCCCCCAAAGACGGTCGCTACGTTGAGGTGCGCAAGAAATATGCCTTGGTCTATCCCGACGACCATAAGATGCTTCTGCCGCGTATGCATAGCCCCGAAGCTAGGCACGTTGAGGCCTATAAGCAATGGTCCAGTTTCGAGGGTAGGCCCGTGAAGGGCTACACCTCCGATGGTAAGCAAACCACAATCTACACGCCCACCATGGCCGAGAACATCCGTTTCTTTATGCGCTATCAGCTGGGCTTTATGTATCTCAGATATTTTATGTGGAACTTTGCGGGTCGCCAGAACGACATCCAGGGCCATGGCGACTGCCTCAAGGGCAACTGGATTAGCGGCATCGGGTTCATTGATAACGCTCGGCTCGGACCGCAAAATCAGCTCCCTGCCACCTATGCCAACAACAAGGGACGCAATCGCTACTTCATGCTACCACTGCTGCTGGGCATTGCGGGAATGGTGGTGCACTATAGGCGCAAACCCACTGATTTTTGGGTGGTTATGGCCCTGTTTTTCATGACGGGTATTGCCATTGTTGTCTATCTGAACCAAACACCCTATCAGCCCCGCGAGCGCGACTACGCCTACGCTGGCTCGTTCTATGCCTTTGCCATTTGGATTGGGCTGGGCGTGATGGCCATACATGCGCTGCTGCAACGCCTGAGCAAGTCGCCCACCATGGCTGCCGCTGCCACTGCCGTTTGCATGGGCATACCCGCAATTATGGCTGCCCAGAACTGGGACGACCACGACCGCTCGCACTGCTATTTGCCCGTCGATTTTGGCTACAACATGCTCATTGGTTGCAAGCCCAACGCCGTGCTGTTCACCTATGGCGACAACGACACCTTCCCGCTTTGGTATAATCAAGAGGTGGAGGGCGTTCGCACCGATGTGCGCGTGGCCAACCTCAGCTATCTGCGCGGCGATTGGTACGTAGAGCAAATGCAGCGTAAAACCTATCAGAGCGACCCGCTACCGCTGCAAACCACGTTCGACAAGTACTACAACAGTAAGCGCGATGCTGTGCTGGTTTACGATAAGATTGCCGAGCCAATCAATCTGCATCAGGCTGTCGATTTTATGCTGAGCGACAATCCTGCTGCCGAGGTACCCTCGCCATTTGAACCCAACGCACGCGCCAACTATATTCCCTCGTCGAACCTCTACCTGCCCGTTGATACTGCTCAGGTGGCCGCCACGGCCACAATTGCACCCGAGCGTATGCGCCTGGCCACCGACACCATGCGTTGGCGCGTGGGCAAACGTATGGTTACCAAAGAGGGGCAAGTGATTCTCGACATGCTGGCCAACAACAATTGGGAACGCCCAATGTATTTCGGAACCACCGTGGCCTCTGAAACCTACCATGGCCTCGACAAATTCTTCGACCTCGAGGGTATGATGTACCGCGTTATCCCAGCCAACCTGCCCAAAAGCCGTTGGGGATTGGGCTCGGTTAATATCAATGACATGTACGACAACCTGATGCAGAAGTACCGCTTCCGAGGTCTGAATCATCCCAAAATATATATCGACGAAAACAAATACCGCATTGTGGCCAGCTATCGCAACATGTTTGCCCGCTTGGCCAATGCGCTAATCGACAATGGCGAGAATGTTCGTGCCGTTGAGGTGCTCGACCGCTGCCTCGAGCTGATGCCAATCACCACCATACCGCTCAACTACTACGTGCTGCAGATGGTGGAGGCCTACTATCGTGCAGGCAACCACGAGCGCGCCCTGAGCCTATCCAACGCCATGCTGGAACAGTCGGCCGACGAGTTGCGCTACAACCTAACCATGCTTAGCACCGCTCAGCGTGCATCGTTGGCCAACGACACGCGCATGAATATGGCCATACTCCAAAATCTTTTGCAAATGGCCAATGCTTATGGACAACCCGAGCACGCAAAGCAGTTGCTACAGCCGCTCGAAACCTACTATTCCATGATGGAACGCTAATCGAGCGGCATGATTAACCTTAGTCCCCCACGGTTCTTGCAGCGCTGGTTTCCGAACCTGGTTTGGAACATTCCCAACGCCGAGAACAGCGTGTTTCTTACGTTCGACGACGGGCCAACCCCCGAAGTAACCCCGTGGGTGCTCGACATGCTGCGCAGTTACAACGCTAAGGCCACCTTCTTTTGCTTAGCGCGTAACGCCGAGCGGCATCCCGAACTCTTTGCCCGCATCGTGGCCGAGGGTCATGCCATTGGCAACCACACCTACAGCCACCTCAGGGGATGGGGAACATCCACCCAGCAATATTTGGAGGATATAGAGTATGCCAATACTTACCTCAATACCAACCTGTTCCGCCCGCCCTATGGGCGTTTCACGCCCAAGCAGTTCCGACACTTGCGCGAGCACTACCGCGTGGTGCTGTGGAGCATAATCAGCATGGATTATAGCCGTTACGTTAGCGGTAGGCGCGTGGCGCGATATGTGATGTCGCATATTAAGCCCGGCGACATTGTTGTTTTCCACGATTCGCTGAAAGCCGAGCGCAACCTGCGCTATGCCCTTCCGTTTGTGCTGGAAACCATTGCCATGCGTGGCTACACCGCCTGTGCTATCAGCCTTTAGCCCCATAGCGTTAGGCGGTTTTCATTGTGTGCCAATCGGCTGCGGCAGATGTTGCCATTGGCATCACTAAAAATAGTGATTTTGTATCACTAAAATTAGTAATATAAAATTCGCAAACACAACATTTATAGGTGTTTTGACTATTGTTCCCAGTTAGGGCTTTTGCTGGGTCTATGCCGAAAAGTTGTATCTTGCGGGTTCAAATGGCCACCTTTTTTCTTTTGCGCCGCTGCTGGCCTCGTGCCCCTCCCTTTGAATCCAATGGCCATGGTAATATGCTTTGTGCCATATTATTATTTCTCCCCCAAGGCGTAACATTGTCCAAATTTGTCCGTAGAACCACAAATGTTGGAATAGTCCGCACATAATACACATAAACAGCTGATAAACAGTTATAATCAACCATATTAATATGAGAAAGATAAGACTACTCGCGATGCTACTTCTCACTGGTCTGACGGCAGCGGCGCAATTGCCACAGTCGTTCTCGTTTCAGGCCGTGCTACGTGGCAACAACGGGACGCTCGTGGTGAACGAGCAGATCTCCGTTAAGATTCGGCTTTTGGCCGATGCGGCCGATGGTACAGAGGTGTATGCCGAAACACATTCGGTGCGCACCAATGCGCAGGGCGTGTTTGTGCTCAATGTGGGCGAGGGTCAAGCGCTGAGCGGCTCAATGAGTGCTGTGCGCTACGATGCCCCCCTATTCATTGAGCCACAGGTGAAACGCAGCGGCGCTTCCGATTTTGTGGTTATGCGTGCCCAGCGCGTGTTCGCCTCGCCCTATACCACCTACGCGCCTCGGGCTGATGAGGCCACCACAATTCCCTATGCCGATTATGTTAGTTCAGCCCAAGAGGTGAACAGCTCGGTGGCAATCAAGGGTGTTTCGGCTCGCTCAAACGAGCCAGTGTTTGTGGTGAACAACAGCAAGGGACAGCCCCTGTTTGCAGTTTACGAAAATGGCGTAGCAGCTGGCATCAGTGCCGATGGCCACTTCAGCATCTACGATATTAACACAGGGGCTTCGCTGCTCACCATATCGCAGGATAGCACCCGTTTGAGCATCGATGATAAACCAGGCACACGGCCGCAACGCGCCGGCTTTAGGGTGGGCGGAATGGATGGCACACGCGCAAGCCGTGCCAACTATCTCACTGTGAGCCCCGAGCAAACATCAATCTCGTTCCACGAGAACTATGCCGATGCCAATGCGCGTCCGCAGCGCGCAGGTTTCAGGGTGGGTGGAATGGATGGTACACGTCCAGCCCCCAACACCTACCTCACGGCCAGCGACACAGGTATACGTTTTGCCTTTAGGGAACATCGCAACACTGGCCGCCCGCAGCGGGCTGGTTTCATGGTGGGCGGAATGGATGGAACTCGTGGTGCTCAGCACCCTATTCTTGAGGTGGGCTCCGAGAACACCGCCATCTATTTCAACACATCAGCTAACAACACTCGCCCGCAACGTGCTGGTTTCATGGTGGGCGGAATGGACGGCACGCGCGCTGGCGCAGTCGACTATCTGAGCGTGGCTCCCGATGCGGTGGCCATAACCTCCGACTCCATCGGAACCAACATGGTTACCAACCAGGTGGTGAGCGGTTTCGACGTGGGCGGTATAAGCCAGCAGCAGCAAGACTACACCAGCTACATTTCGGTGGCCTACGACCAAACCACCACTCCCGCCATCCAAACCAGCGATTTGGGGCAACAGGGCACGCTAAAGGAGGGATATGACCCCAACGTGGTTGAGGACTTGCAAGGAAACCTCTATGCTACTGCAGCTGTGGGCAATCACCGCTGGCTAAAAACTAACCTCAGAAACGAGATCCAATCGAATTTCTGGAAACCCGGCCAAACCACTGCTGAACAGGACAGCGTTGACGGAGCTTACTATCATAATGGCAACGGTGGTTTATGCCCCGATGGCTATCATGTTGCCACTTGGTACGATTGGAATTACCTTTTCGACTATACTAAACAAGCATTTGGTTTGGTTGATGCCGAAGTACCAGGCAAACTGTTGAATGACAAAGCCTTTGGGTTGGATTTTGTAGATATGGGTTATGCCGAAAATAACGGCTATGGCGATTTGGAGGTAGCTGGCAATGGATATTTGTTTATGGCCGATAGTGCTGGCACCACGTTTGGATTGAATATCTCAGAAATTATTAATTGGGAGCCGAATGCCACTCCCGATGGCGCATACTTCCCCATCCGCTGCGTGAAAGGCACTGGCACTCCTCTTGTCTATGCCAACGAGCCGCAGGAGGTGATGACCCAATCGGCTCTGCTAACCGCCACCATTGAAAGCAACGGCAATATGCCTTTGAACGACTATGGTTTTATACTTCGTGATGTCCGTGATGTCACGGGAGCTGAACAAAGATATTCGTGCAATGGTGGACCGTTCAGATATAGGGTAACTGGTTTGGAGGAAGGGAAAACATACAGCGTGCGAGCCTATGCAGTCAATAACATGGGCGTATATGAGGAGCTAAATGGGATTAATTTACGGATGAAAACATTTCCCGCTATAAACTTTACGTCATGGAATGAAAGAGAGCATATGTGTGAAGTAGCGTGTACAACGGGCGTTGAAACTATAGGTGTAAAAACCGTTGGTGTTTGCTATGGTACACAGCCTAACCCTACCATTCTGAATAACTGCTTGTATGGGCAATATGAGCATATAATTCCAGGCAAGCCTGGTGCAACCACCTATGTGCGCGGTTTCGAAATCTGCGAGAACGATGTGGTGGTATATACTAGAGATGAAAAAAGTTTCTACACAACCGCTCTCCCGCAGCTGAACATTACGAGCGTGGCGGTGCAATGCTCCACCGATAATCATACCAATTGCTTAGAGATTAACTATGCTAATGTTTTCGACAATAATGGTTGGGATTACAAAGAAATTACAGTTGTTAGAATAAATGGGGTGGAGTACCCAAATAGTAATAACATGTATTGGAGTGCGGGGTGGGGGACCACTTCTGACACAGGCATCGTTAGGCTTCCTATCCGCACGCTGTGGAATGCAGCACCATCTGTGATAACGGGCGACAATCCTGGTGGACAAGTAACTCAGGGCGAAGGCCAGAAAGTTCTTTCTTGGAATGACGTTACAAGCCCAACGATTCTGAAAATAGAGATAGGTGTTGGATCTAGAGATAAAATCTACTACAGCGAGCCATGGCAATATACCATGATGCCGTTGGGCGTCAAAACTGGCTGCGATGCTCACAATGGCCATGGCGGCGAGGAGGCAATACTCCCAAGTACAACAATGATAACCTACCAATGTGGCTTTGTCGAGCATCAGTTGGAGCAATTGGCTAGTGCTGATAACTACCAACTCTATCTGCTCTACAGAAAGGTAGGCTCAACCAGTGCTGACAGCATTTTGTGGGAGAAAAATCAATGTTACGATATTCCCGGAGGGCAAGAATGCTTCCATGGAGTTCTGCATGTCGCTGGTTTAGAGCCTGAGACCGAATATGAGCTATGGCCAGTGCTGAAGTATGGAGAATATGCTGCCTCTACAGGTAAATTTGATATGAAGGGAGAGATTGAGGGAACGCATAAGGTTGCTCGCACTCTTGGCTATGGCACTTTAACCGATGTGCGCGACGGAAATACTTATCGTACGGTGATTATAGAAGGAACGGAGTGGATGGCCGAGAATTTGCGCTATACGTCTGGTGAGTTTACAAAGGAGACGCAAATTGGTGGTAGTAACTTATGGGAAACCGATTCTTGTTACTATGAGGTTGTACGGAGTACGGAATCTGGTGTAACAGAGCCAATATACAATAGTTACGCTGTTTTCAATACCACTACATCGGAAGACATCTGCCCCGATGGATGGGAATTGCCTTCGTACTCGGATGATTTTGGGTATCTGTCTCATACTTTAGGGGAAAAATTGAAAGGTATGCAGGGAAGCGATAGCCCATGGTTAGTATTTGTCGATACGCTGCAATGGACCAATGCGAAATGGTTTCAGTCACAGGATGAGACGATTAACAACCCCTTTGGTTTTGGTGCTAGAGGCCTACTTTTTCCAGGGTCAAACGGTGTGAACGGTGAGAACGTTGAGAATGCTGCGTTTTGGGCAATACAAGAAAAGTCAAAGTCAGCATGGCCCTATAATTTTGGAAATGATTATAATGGTGATCCGGAAGCTGCAGCTGCATCGGTACGTTGCAAAAGAAGTTTGTACTAGTTTTTTATTTTCAATGCATTAACAGATAACACGATACAATCATGAAACGAATCAGCACATTAATGAGCATCATGCTGCTAAGCATGA
>JAFWUG010000097.1 GCA_017524185.1 Bacteroidales bacterium | reverse complement strand
TCCATGGAGCAAGCATACATGACAGCAAGGGCGCAGAATCGGCATTAGGGAAACTTGCCCACAAGCTCCCGGGGCTGAAGAAGATACTTGCCGACGGTGGCTACAGGGGCGACAGACTGAAGGAGACGGCCCGAAAGAAGCTGGGATGCCAATTTGAGGTCGTGCTTCGTCCCGATGAAAGCCCTAGAAGTTCAACGTCATCCCTTTGAGATGGATTGTCGAAAGGTCTTTCGCTTGGCTGTACAACTTCAGGAGGGTTGCCTTGGACTACGAGTTCTACGCCGAATCCTCCGAGGCCATGATCCAAATCGCCTTCTCGAAAATCATGCTTAACAAACTATCGAATTGAAATTTAAACAAACTCTAAGTTTTTTCAAGAAAAATGCACCCATCTCAATATAAAATACTATCTTTGCGGCCTGAACATAACACCCAAACCGCATCATGGCGGTATTTGCTCACCAACTCCATACCATGATTATTCCCAAGAAAAGAACAATCCACGATGTGCTAGAGCAATCGCAAAATATCTATGCCGAACGCCCCGCACTATCGTTTGCCAACTCAACGCCCATCAACTACCAGCAACTCGGCCTTATGGTGCAAACCGTATCGCAGATGCTAGCCGCCGTGGGCATAGACAAAGGCCACCATGTGGCTTTAATCGGCGAAAACAGCCCCAACTGGGGCATTGCCTACCTTGCCATCACCTCAATGGGTGCTGTGGTTGTACCCATTCTGCCCGATTTCTCGCCCAGCGAGATGAGCAACATCATAAACCACAGCGAGGCACGCGCCGTTTTCGTGTCTTCAAGGCTCCAATGCAAACTCGTTCCAGAAAGTATACCCAACGTGCATACTTTCTTCCTGCTCAACACGCTGCTCCCCCTCGAAACGTATAGCGAGGCCACAGAGCAAACCGAGTATAGCTTTCCGCAGCCCGCCCCAACCACACCATTCTGCCTTAAACGTCCAGAAGAAGACGACCTGGCCGCAATCATCTACACATCGGGAACCACTGGGCAACCAAAGGGCGTGATGCTCACCCACAAAGCACTAATTTCCAATGTAATAGGCACATATATGGTGCAGGATATGAAGTCGGACGATTTGCTCATATCCATACTGCCGCTCCCTCACACCTACGAGTGTACACTGGGCTTCCTATTGCCCATAGCCACTGGGGCCGCCGTATATTACCTTGAAAAACCACCCACAGCATCGGTGCTATTGCCTGCCATGCAGAAACTACGGCCCACCATGATGCTCACAGTGCCCCTAATCCTTGAAAAAATTTACCATAGCAAAATAAAACCCCAGCTCACCGCAACAGCGCTCAAGGCTAAACTATACAGTTGGGCACCCACCCGCAAAATCCTACACCGAATTGCAGCCCGCAAACTGCACGACACAATGGGCGGTAGACTGCGCTTCTTCGGCATTGGCGGAGCCAAACTTAGCCACGAGGTTGAACAATTCGCCTATGAGGGGAAATTCCCCTACTCCGTAGGCTACGGTATGACCGAAGCAGCACCGCTAATCTCGGGCTGCGTACCCTCCATTGTACACTTCCGCTGCGCTGGATATTGCCTCCCCAATCAGGAGGTGAAAATACACAACCCCAACCCGCAAACAGGCGATGGCGAGATTCTGGTGCGCGGCGACAACCTAATGTTGGGCTACTACAAACGCCCCGACATCTCTGCCGAACAATTCATCGACGGCTGGCTACGCACGGGCGATTTGGGCAAACTCGACAAAAAGGGGTATATCCAAATAATGGGGCGCTCGAAAAACATGATACTCAGTTCCACCGGTGAGAACATCTATCCCGAAGAAATTGAGGAAGTTATCAATAAAAACGAACTGGTGCTGGAATCGTTAGTATACGAGATGAAAGGCAAACTGATTGCCCGAGTGCATCTAAATAAAGAACTGATAACCAGCAAGGTAGAAGAACTAAAACGTTCGGCTCAAAACATACAGCAGTCGGCTCAAGACCTACCCAAAGCCATTGAGCAATACACCACCAAGGCCATGAACAACATACTGGAAAATGTGAACAACAAAGTGGCACGTTTTGCACGCCTATCGGCCATAGTGGAGCAAGTGGAACCATTCGAGAAAACCCCCACGCAAAAAATCAAACGCTATATCTACAGCAAATAATCACATAGAACACCCAACACCCACGCGCTCGCTAATCAAACAACAAGCGGGCGCGTGCCATTTGTTCTAATTTTTAATAATTTTGCAACGCAAGCAAACTCGCTAACAATGAAAATATCGTACAGCTGGCTCTGCCGCTACTTCAAAGGACAAGCCACCCCCGAACAGATAGCCGAAACGCTAACAGCCACAGGACTTGAGGTTGAAAACCTAGAAAAAACCGAAACCATTCCAGGCGGACTAAACGGCGTGGTGGTAGCCAAAGTACTCACCTGCGAAAAACACCCCGATGCCGATAAACTACACCTAACCACCATTGACGTAGGAGCAGAAGCCCCACTAAACGTGGTATGCGGTGCTCCCAATGTACGTGCTGGACTTAAAGTGCTATGCGCCCAAGTAGGCACAAAACTCACCATGGGCAACCAAACGGTTACCATAAAACGCTCAAAAATTCGCGGTGCCGTGTCGGAGGGAATGCTCTGCGCCGAGGATGAACTGGGCATAGGCACATCGCACGCTGGAATTATGGAACTGCCAGCCGAAGCACCTGTGGGACAATCGGCTAAGGACTACTTCGGCCTCACCGACGACTACCAATTCGAGATTGGACTAACCCCAAACCGAATCGATGCGGCATCGCACTATGGGGTGGCACGCGATTTGGCCGCTGGACTGCTACAACGCGGCGTGGAGGCCAAACTGGAACTACCTTCGGTTGATTCGTTCAGCATCGACAACCAAAACACACCTATAAGCATCACTGTTGATGCACAGCAAGCCTGCACACGCTACGCTGGTCTCACTATCAGCAACATCACCGTGAAACCATCGCCCGAATGGCTACAAAATAGCCTCAGAGCAATTGGACTAACTCCAATCAACAATGTAGTAGATGTTACAAATTTTGTTCTGCACGAGATAGGACAGCCACTCCACGCCTTCGATCTAGCAAAAATTGACGGTCAACACGTGGTGGTGCGTACAATGCCCAGTAACACACCTTTCGTAACCCTCGATGGTCAGGAGCGCAAACTACACGCCGACGACCTGATGATATGCAATGCCAACAGCCCCATGTGCATTGCAGGCGTATTCGGCGGACTAGAATCGGGAATCAGTGAGAACACCACCAGCATATTCCTCGAAAGTGCCTGCTTCAACCCCGTGTATGTGCGCAAAACAGCCCGTCGGCACGCGCTCAGCACCGATGCTTCGTTCCGATTCGAGCGCGGCGTGGACCCAAACATCACCATTTGGGCACTGAAACGTGCTGCTCTGCTCATCAAAGAAGTGGCTGGTGGCCAAATTTCGTCAGACATCACCGACATATACCCCACTCCCGTTGAACGCGCCAGCGTCAACTTTAGCCCCGAACGCGCCAGCAACCTAATCGGCATCAACATCGACACCCAAACAATCGAACGCATATTTAGCAGCCTTGAAATAGACATAGAATCACGCAACAGCGATGGCACATGGACGCTACGCGTTCCCACCTACCGCGTGGATGTTACTCGTGAAGCCGATGTGGTGGAAGAAATTCTACGCATATTCGGATACAACAACGTACCCATGCCCGCTAAACTGAACAGCGTGCTAAGCCCTTCGCCGCGCCCCGACTCGTTTAAGGTGCAAAATGTAATCGCTAACTACCTAACCAGCAATAGGTTCAACGAGATCATGTGCAACTCGCTCACCAAGGAGGCCTACTACACCAACCTGAGCAGCCATCCAGCCGACACAGCCGTACACGTAATGAACCCGTTGAGCAGCGATCTAAACGTCATGCGACAAACACTGCTATTTGGCGGTTTGGAAAGCATACAGCGCAACATCAGCCATCGCAACGCCAACCTCAAACTCTACGAGTTTGGAAACTGCTACAGCCTGCACAACAACACTCCTGCCAACGACAAGCCGCTCAGCCGCTACCACGAGTCACTGCGCTTAGGCATTTGGCTGACTGGCCAAACCAACGAGGAGCATTGGGGTACACCTCAAACCGAACAAAATTTCTTTCACCTCAAGGGCTACGTGAACGCCATCATACAGCGCATGGGCGTTTCCATCGAACACCTAACCTGCACTGAGGCACAACCCGACCTGTTTGCCTACGGCATGAACTACACCCTACCCAACGGACAAATCATAGCCCAACTGGGATTGGTGAACCCCGAACGTACAGCAGCCATAGGCATAAAAACCGATGTATTCTATGCCGAACTCGAATGGATGCCCCTACTCAAAGCACTGGGAAACAACACTATAAAGTTTAACGAGTTGCCCAAATACCCTGCCGTGCGCCGCGATCTTGCCCTATTACTGGACAAAAAAGTGACCTACGAACAGATAAAAGCACTGGCATTCAGCACAGAACGCAATCTGCTCAAACAGGTGAACCTATTCGATGTGTATCAGGGCAAGAATCTTCCTGATGGCAAAAAATCGCTAGCCGTAAGTTTCATCCTTCAAGACGAGCGTAAAACTTTGGTGGACGCGCAGATAGAACGGACCATGCAACGCCTCGTTGAAACCTTTGCCCGCGAACTGGGGGCTCAATTACGATAACACCCAAACAACTATATAACAATACATTACTATAACAAACAGAAACTAATCAACAAAAAACTTTTCATACTATAAGCATGTAATAAAAAAATTGCTACCTTTGCAGCCGAAAATCCAAGCGGATGTGGCGTAATTGGTAGCCGCGCTAGACTTAGGATCTAGTGACGAAAGTCGTGGGGGTTCGAGTCCCTTCATCCGCACAAGATTGAATTTAAGGCCTCCTAAATCTCAGGGCTGTTCCCAAATCGGGAGCAGCCTTTTTTCCATATCGCGCAGCAAAAAATTGCCCAAATTAGTTAACTTTGCAAGGCAACACACTTATCAATCAACTCAAAATGGATACGGCCAATAAAGCAATAGAAATCAAGCACAATGGCAATAATTGCTGCCAGGCCGTGCTGCTGGCCTACGCCAACCAACTAGCACTCCCCGAAGATACCCTGAAACGCATCGGCGCACCTTTCGGATTAGGCATGGGCAACATGCAAGGCCAATGCGGAGCACTATGCGCCGCCCAAATGGTGATTAGCCTCAGCAGCAACAGCCCCACCAATGCCAAGGCCATCCAAAATGCTTTTATCGACAAAGCAGGCAGCAGCATCTGCAAGGAACTCAAAGGAGTAGGCACAAACCAACCTCCGCTATGCTCGTGCGACAACTGCATACGCATAGCCGTAGAGATTGTTGAAAACGCCATAAAATAAGCCACACACAATGAAAATAATCTCGTGGAACGTTAACGGCATACGAGCCGTGCTGCAAAAGGGATTTGAACATACCCTCAACGAGTTAACCCCCGACATACTCTGCATTCAGGAAACCAAAGCCCAGCCCGACCAAGTGTCGGATGCGCTGAGCAAAATAGAAGGCTACACTGTGTACTCAAATTCGGCCCAACGCAAGGGCTATTCGGGAACGGCTATTCTGAGCCGAATCCCGCTAATCGCTATCACCAACGACATGGGCATAGCCGAACACGATACTGAGGGCCGCATAATCTGCGCCGAACTGGAACAATGCTTTGTGGTAACTGTCTATGTGCCTAACTCAGGTGCAGAATTGACTCGGCTCGACTACCGCAAACAATGGGACATCGATTTCTGCGCCTACCTAAAATCACTCGAAAAACGCAAGCCAGTGATTGTTTGCGGCGACTTCAACGTGGCGCACAAACCAATAGATATTGCCCGCCCCAAAGAGAACTACGACAAATCGGCAGGATATACCCAAATCGAGATTGACGGCATGGATCGCTTCACCAGCAGCGGATTCGTCGATACATTCAGGCAAATGCATCCCAACCAGGCCGAAGCTTACTCGTGGTGGAGCTATCGCGCGGGAGCACGCGCCCGCAACATTGGCTGGCGCATCGATTACTTCTTGATGAGCAAATCGCTAACCGCAAAACTCTCATCAGCAGATATTTATCCGCAATTCACAGGCTCCGACCATTGCCCCATCGGCATAGAAATATTGATATAAAGCACGGCGGGGCTACGATACTAAACAACAAGCAAAAAAGCAGAACAGCAACAACTGTCCTGCTTTATCTCTATTACCTCGATTGGCCTATGCGCCGCGTTTGCTGCTCCACAGCGGCGACGGATACTCGCCGCAATCGGCCAACGCTTTGAGACGCTCCACAACCATAGCCCTATCGCCTGGGTAAGTAACGCCAAACCATTGAGCATCTGTAGTTAGCATCTTGCACGATGCCAAGCCATGCTTGATGGCATGGTTCACCACATAGGGGATATAAAACTCTGCCTTCGCATTATCGACTACACCGCCAAAGAAATCGGCCATCAACCGCTCGGTTAACTCGATGAAATCGGGCGTAAATCCCCAAAAATTCATCGATACAGGTGTTTTGTCGGCTATGGCTACGCGCTTATCACCATCAACGTAACAAATGTTACCATCCACATTACGCTCTATACCAAAGCGTTCTACCACATCAGATAGCTCGTGCTGAGCATTCACGCAGCAGACGCCACGCGACACACCGCCCTGCTCCGAGAGCGTTTTGCCCACCTCGTAGCCCACCATAAAATAGTTTCCAGCACCCAACGAGGGAGTGGATAAAGCCTTGGCCAGCACGTCGAACGCCCCACGTCCGTAGAAATCGTCGGCATTAATTACAGCGAAAGGACCTTTCACCTGCCTACGCGCTACCCATACCGCATGAGCTGTACCCCAAGGTTTTACACGACCAGCAGGGACTGTTACGCCCTGAGGCAACATATCGAGTTCTTGATAGGCCAACTCAAAATCGACATCGGGAGCAAATCTATTGGCAAAAGCCTGCATAAAATCGGACTCTATATCGCGGCGTATCACAAAAATAATCTTACCAAAACCAGCCCTTACAGCATCAAAAACTGAGTAGTCGATGATGGTTTCGCCGTTGGGGCCAAGGCCATCAACCTGCTTGAGACCGCCATAGCGGCTACCCATGCCAGCTGCTAGTACAATTAAAGTGGGTTTCATCGTATCGGGTTAACGTAATTATTGGGATTTAAAACTATTTCTGATTTTTAAGTCGGCTAAAGAACATCATCACAGCCAACCAATAGTCGGAGTAGCATGGATTGGTTTCCCACAGAGCCTTTGAACCATGCTCGCCAGGCATAGTTGGACAATAGACGGTGAGCAATTCTGGCTTTATGCCTGCGCACACCTGCCTGATTTGTTCGCACTCGCCATGCGACGAAGTTACAAACACCGGAACGCTCACCTTGGCTGCGCTGGCAGCAATCTCCTGGCCAGGAAAATATTCGCCAGGCGAGAATACAACCAATGCGCCCACACGCAAATCTCGTGGGGCTAACATCAGTGCTAGCGAGGCAGAGTAGGAACTGCCCCAAAGCACAATGGGCTTGTCGCAACGCTGCTTGATGTAGGCCAAGGCGGCCTCTATGTCGGGTATAGCATCAACGTAGGCCTGCGACAGTCCCTTCTCGGCAGCCCTGGCGGCGGTAAGGTTGGGAACAAAACAAGCCTCATAGCCCGAACGCTGGTCGATGGCCAAGCAGTTGTAGCCTAACTTCGTCAGCTTGGGAGCTATCTCGCGGTACTCACCCCGACTAAATCCCGCCTGATGCAGCAGAAGGATATAGGGATAGTCCACATCGGCCACATAATGGTCGGCCGTAACAGTTAGACCATCTTTTGTTACGAATGTTACAGTTTGTTGTGCATTAGCATTTAAGGCGTTTACAAGCGAACCCAACAATAATGCGATTAAAACTATCTGCTTAACTCTACAAAACATCTCTAAATCATACAATTACACAGCACAAACGCACATCAGCAGTTATGCTCATGCGCGTTGATGCCATTTATTTATCAATCTATTTCTCTTCTGCAATAGATTCGGCTATAATGGATACCACATTGTCCTTAACCTCTACAAAACCGCCCTGAGAAAGCACGTAGATGGTTTCGGATTTAGCGTTACGTACACGCACACGCCCCTCCACCAGCGACGAAACCAAGTGCGCATGCCGTGGGAGTATGCCAAAACTACCTTTGGCACCAGGCACTTGCACATAGCGCACATCGTCAATAGTGATGGCCGATTCGGGAGAAATGAGGTTGCACGTCATGGTTACCAATGTTTATTGCTTCGACTCGGCCAACATCTTATCGCCTTTGGCGATGGCCTCCTCGATGGTTCCCACTAGGTTGAATGCGGCTTCGGGATACTTGTCCACCTCGCCATCCATAATCATGTTAAAGCCCTTGATGGTGTCCTGAATGCTCACCAACACGCCTTTGAGGCCAGTGTAGGCCTCGGCCACGTGGAATGGCTGCGACAGGAAACGCTGTACCCTTCGAGCACGATGTACAACGAGTTTATCGTCCTCCGAGAGTTCGTCCATACCCAGAATGGCAATAATATCTTGCAACTCCTTGTAACGCTGAAGCAGATTTTTCACACGCTGAGCGGTGTTATAGTGCTCTTGCCCAACCACATCGGGGGTTAGCAGGCGCGAAGTGGAATCGAGCGGATCAACAGCTGGATATATACCCAACTCCGATATTTTACGGCTGAGTACAGTTTGAGCATCAAGATGCGAGAATGTGGTGGCAGGCGCAGGATCGGTTAGGTCGTCAGCCGGAACGTAGATGGCCTGCACCGAGGTGATTGAGCCGCGCTTGGTTGATGTGATGCGCTCCTGCATGGCACCCATCTCGGTGGCCAGCGTGGGCTGATAACCAACGGCCGACGGCATACGGCCAAGCAATGCCGACACCTCCGAACCTGCCTGGGTGAAACGGAAGATGTTGTCGATGAAGAAAAGGATGTCGCGTCCCTGACCGTCGCCGCCTCCATCGCGGAAACTCTCGGCCACAGTCAGCCCCGACAGAGCAACCGATGCGCGAGCTCCGGGCGGCTCGTTCATCTGGCCAAATATCATGGTCAGGCTCGACTCTTTGAGCAGTTCGTTATCGACCTTGGAGAGATCCCAACCACCTGCATCCATGCTCTTTTTGAACTCATCGCCATATTTGACGATGTTGGCCTCAATCATCTCGCGGAGCAAATCGTTACCCTCGCGGGTACGCTCGCCCACACCTGCGAAAACCGAAAGGCCATTGTAGCCTTTGGCTATATTGTTAATTAGTTCCTGAATTAGCACCGTTTTGCCCACACCAGCACCACCAAACAGGCCTATTTTTCCGCCCTTGGCGTAAGGTTCAAGCAAATCGATTACCTTGATACCCGTGAACAGCACCTCTTGCTGGGTGCTAAGTTCCTCGAACTTAGGCGGTTTGCTGTGTATTTGGTAGTCGCTATCGCGATTCACTGCGCCCAAGCCATCGATGGTTTCGCCAATCACGTTGAGCAGGCGGCCATTAACCTGTTCGCCCACGGGCATGGTGATTGATTTTCCCGTGCCAATCACCTCCATGCCACGGCTTAAACCGTCGGTAGAGTCCATGGCAATGGTGCGGATGGTGTTCTCGCCCACGTGAGTTTGGCATTCCAGCACAAGGATTGACCCATCTTCGCGTTTTACGCGCAACGCGTCGTAAATAGCTGGCAATTTGGTGTTTGCGCCTTTAAAGGCCACATCGACCACGGGGCCGATAATTTGAACAATCTCACCTACAATATCAGACATACCTTTGCTTGTAGTTTAGTAACGGTTTATATGCCAATGGCTTATGGTTTTTAACTGGTCTTACAAATCTATATAAATCTATTTGCAAAACACCAACCTATGTAACGCAATTAGAATTGTTTTGGTTGTGATTTTGCACCTCGATTTTGCCCTTGTCGTCAATATTTTTTTTACCCACACAATCAGAAGTCAATGCTAAAACCCCAAATAGCGCCGGAGTTGAGCAACCGTGGGCTGTCCAGGGGCAGTGGCATAGCCGTCGAGGCAGGCGTAGGCAAACGGTGCGCCAAGCAGCACCGACAATGGGCGCGATTTGAACCCGTGTTGGCCCATTGCAAAGGCAATGAGCGGCAAATCGACCGCCGCATCGTAGAGCGAGAGCATGGTCTGCGCGTCGGCGGGCTGCTGCGCCATGCACGCCAGTTTGGCCATATTGGCTCCGCGCTGCTGCATGGCGTAAACAATCTCCAAAAGCTCTGCCCGCTGCGGAACATGCTCAAAATTATGATACGACATAATCACCTGACAATCATTACGTTGCGCGTAGTTCACTATAGATTCGGAATCGGCCGTATGAATGTCAACATCGATGAGAGCTGCGCCCATGTCAATTGCCTGCCGGTAGGCATCAGCAGGGGCTGCGGTTCGGCAGGTGGCAATCAGGTTGCTATGATGCCCAAACACAGCCACCATGCGTTGTGGCGAAAGGTCAAGCAAATCTAAGCGTATCTCGGCCAACGCTACGTGCTTGAGATGTTCCATCAGCGTGTCAAAATCGGTATGGCCAAGGCTCAGACAAATCATCAATGTAAACCTAAAAATTTCGCCAACTCTTCAGTTTCGATGGTTTCGGCAAACACGTCGCCAATGCCACGTATCAGCACAAAATCAATACCTGCGCCCCTACGCTTCTTATCGAAACGCATGGTAGCAAACGCTGCCGCTGCGTCAATCTGCGCTGCGGTGGGCAACCCCAAGGCTCGCAACAGAGCAACAATACGCTCATAATCAGAAAAAAACAGCAACTGCTTGGCCACCGAAAGGCGTGCCGCAAATTCTAAGCCAACACTGACACATAGTCCATGCGGCATAGACGTTTCGCGCTCAACGGCATGTCCCCATGTATGCCCCAGATTGAGAATACGCCGCAAGCCCATCTCGCGCTCGTCGGCACTCACAATACGGGCTTTGATTCGCACCGAATCGCAGATGAACGCAGCCATTACTTCGGCATTTCCATCGCGCAATGCTTGAGTCTGCTGCTCCATACGCTCAAACATACCGTTTGCATCAATTATGGCATATTTTACCATCTCGCCCAAACCGCTCTGCAGCTCTTCGGCGGACAATGTGGCGAGCAGCGCAGGGTCGCAATACACGAAACGGGGCTGATAGAACGTGCCCACTATATTCTTGAAACCAAGCAGATTAAGCCCATTTTTTCCACCCACAGCGGCATCGATTTGAGCCAATAGCGTGGTGGGCGCAAGCGCAAGCCCAATGCCACGCATAAAAGTGGCGGCCACAAAACCTGCCACATCACAAACCGCGCCCCCCCCTATTCCCAAAAGTGTAGAATGCCTATTGGCATTATGATTTAAAAGCCACGTATAGATGTCGGACAGGGCGGACAAATTCTTTGCCTGCTCACCATGATTGAGCACAAATGTAGGGACCGACGGAAAAAACGATCCATGCAACCGTGCAACCACCGCATCTGTGATTATGAACGTGTTGCTCGGTTCGACACGCTGCGCTATTGCAGCCAGCGAACTACCCACAATTACGGGGTAGGAATCCGTGGGCAAATTTATACTGATTTCGGCCATGCGATGCTGTGGCTACCTTGCAGCATATTTAATGCTATCGATGGCCTGCAGCGGCGATGCTGCACCAAACACAGCACTGCCAGCCACCAACACATTGGCACCAGCCTCGTAGAGCGATGCGGCGTTAGACGCATCAACCCCACCATCGACCTCAATTAGCGTTGAACAGCCCCGCTCGTCGATCAACTGTCGCAACTGACGCACCTTTTCGATGGCTCGGACTATAAACCGCTGCCCGCCAAAACCAGGATTAACCGACATTACAAGCACCAAATCGGCCATTTCCACAATATCGGCCAAAACCGACACTGGCGTGTGCGGATTGATGGCAACGCCCGATTTCATGCCCAATGCGCGAATCTGCCCTAAGGTGCGATGCAGGTGCGTACAAGCCTCATAATGCACTGTAAGCCAATTCACACCAAGTTTACAAAACTGCTCCAAATAACGGTCGGGGTCCACAATCATTAAATGCGCATCAAGCGGTTTCTTTGCACAACGCGCTATGGTCGATATTACAGGGAATCCAAACGAAATGTTTGGAACAAAAACACCGTCCATCACATCGAGGTGAAACCAATCGGCGTTACTGCTATTTAGCATTGCTGCATCGGCTTCGAGATTACCAAAATTTGCCGACAGCATTGAAGGGGCTATCAAATTCATTGGCTTATTAACTTACACTGTCCTAATAAAAACAATATTTTTACGACACTTGCTGAGATTGTGGAAGCATTACATAGAAGCAAGCACCGCCCTGCGGGCGATTTTGCGCCCAAATTTGTCCGTTATTCCGCTCGACCAACTCTAAACTAATATTCAACCCGATGCCAAAACCGGTTTCATTATCGGTGCCCTTAGTTGATGAAAGGCCGCCCAGCGAAATACGTTCACCCTCTCTGTAGCCTGGTATTCCAGAACCCGTATCGCATATTATAATTTCGACAAAACCTGCATTTTGCCGCACCTGAACATCGATTAAGCCACCCTGCGGCGTAAATTTTATGGCATTGGTTACCAAATTACGAACAATCACCGACACCTGATGCTTATTTACGTATGCATATATCGACGAATCGCCATGCTTGTTAAGCGTTATATGCTTTTTGATAAGCATCATATTTAAATATTTTAATTCCTGATCAACAACCTCATTCACATCTACATCGTCGAACTGTAAATTAGCCCCAGCAAACTGATCCTGACTCCACTGAAGCAGGGTTTCTAAAAGACCATAGAGCTGATTAACTCCCTGATTAATAATATCGATTGATTCGCGCCGCTGCTCGCTCGATTGCTGTTCAAAACTCAAATCGTTGCTAATGCTCAACAAGGCCATACAGGGGTTACGCAAATCGTGCGCTATGGTGGCAAACAGCTTATCTTTCGTTGCGTTAGCCACTAAAAGTTCGGCATTTATATGCTGTATTTCATTTTTAAGTTCAACCAACTTTTGCTTTTCGCGCTCAATCAACGCTTGACGGCGTTTATTGCCCCATATCACCATAAAAGTTACAACAAGCAGCAGCACCAGCACCCCGCTCATGCTCATGAACCGCATACGTTCCTTTGTGGATTGATACTCCACCTCGCGCAACACATATTTAAGGTTATCGTTCTCAAGATCCTTTATCTTTGAATCTAAGCGCACCTGGAGTTCGAGTATGGCCATATTTTTTTCGTGATCGTACATCGAATCGCTATATACAATGGACTGCTTTAGATTATCAAAGGCATGTCTAAAATCGTGCTGACGATAAGCAATATCAGACATTATGGTATAAGCCTCGTGCTTCTGGGCATAGTCGAGAACTATATCTATATTTCGCATCACAATTTCCATTTCCTTTGAGGCCTCGTACACTCTACCCCACCCCAAATAGGCTATGGCTTTATTGTTACGGAAATTTAGCGTTCGCTCGGTTTCACTATCAGCACCTAAAGCATTGAAAGCCTTTTCCTTAGAAAGAGCTTCGTTGTAGCATCTCACCGCTTCGGAGTATTTTCCCATACAATTATAGATATACCCCAAATTATTCAACGATGATACTAAATCTATAGTATTTCCTTTCTGTTCGCATATCTCTACCGTTCGTTTTGAATATTCCAGAGCCGAATCGAAATCGCCTTCACCAACACATACAATGCACAGCATATTATAAATGGAGTATAAAATAGTTGGTTTAGCACCGCTAAATGTTTTTTTCTCTTCTGTACCGTGGCTATAACTTAGCAACGCTTTGTAGGCGTATGTTTTCACCATTTCGAAATTACGTAAATGGTAGTGTACAAAACTGATGCAATAAAATGTACGTGCAATACCCATAGAATCTTGCTTTTCCGTATACAAATCTATGGCATTTGCAGCATATCCAATCGCTTTGCCGTATGCACCTTTATCGCAGCACGCAGCAATGGAATTGATTATCGCTTCGCCTTCGCATTTATAGTCAATCCGCCTACCGCATTCGATATACTTGGTTATGTAACTCTCTAAACTGATGTTGGTTTTCAACTTTCCCAAATTGTCCACTATCTTCTCTAGAACAAGGAACGTGAGGGAATCGTTATCGGCGGCACTCAAATACTCGTAGGCTTTTAGATTAAAATCCAGCACTTTACGCCTTCGCAGCGAATCCATAAGTGAGCCATCGAATGCCACATGCACAGATAAATCGGTGTTTTGCTGCGAATCGTACAACAGATAAGGCGTATTAGCCCTTTCGCAATATTCGGCCTGAGCAGCGTAGAGCCAGCCCAACGCCTCGTCGCCCCCATTGGCGTTGGCCACCGTGGCGGCCTGCCGCATGTAGTTCGCAGCCGAATCGGCATCGGTGGTCCAAAACGCACGCGACCGCTCTACATACGCTCGCACCAGCGCTACGCATTCATCGTCACCATGCGCACGCACCTGAAACACAGAAATGGACATCAGCAATAGGACTAAAACCATATACCTAATCCACAATGTGTTATGTTTAAAAATATACTGCATGGAAGCGATAATGAAAGTAACGATTGGTTATTATAGCAACGCTTTGGCCATTTTTTTGTTGCACCGCCAAAGCAATTGCCTTTTTCAACCGTCGGTTTGCACCGTATCTACTGTACTTTCCAGCGTTCCCAAATGCATACGCGTAAGCACCCTATCGCCTGGGCGCAAAACACTGGGATTGGTTATGGCCTTGCCGTTGCAGTAGGTTATGGAATATCCACGAGCCAACAAATTCAAAGGGTTCAGGTGTTTAGCTATTGTCTCGGCTTGTGCAAGTTTACCCCTATTACGCTCCAACAGCGCGGCCACCGACATCTGCACGCGCTTTGGCTGCGCATTAAGCCGTGCCGTGGCGTTTAGCATCCGCATTTTTGCAGCAACCAGCACGCGCTGCACCTGCGCATTGAGCCGCCCCTGCCCGCGTTCCATGCGATGCCGCACAGTTACGGGCAACTGCCTGCAGCGCATATCGAGGAGCATGGCATTGGTCTGCAACATGCTGGTAGCAAGCGAACTAACTGCACGACTACGCACTTCGAGCAGAGCCTGCTCGTGCTGGAGACGCTCGGTTAGCGACCTCACCAGCCGATGCTGAAGTTCGCGTAGTTCGTGCTGCGCCTGTGCGAAATGTCCCACTATGAACTCGGCTGCGGCTGTTGGCGTTTTTACCGAGGTGTGAGCCACCATGTCAACCACCGATTGGTCCTTGTCGTGGCCAATGCCGCTGATTATGGGCAGCGGAAATTGCGCAACGTGCAGAGCCAACTCGTAGGAATCGAAGCAGGCCATATCGGCCAACGCGCCACCACCCCTAACCAGCACAACCGCATCGTATAGGTGCTGCTGGTTGAATATGGCCTCGAGCGCCGCTACTATGGACGCTGGTGCTCCATCGCCCTGCATGGTGGCTGCAAACAAAGTGGTTTCTATGCAAAAATCTGCCCCAATGTCGTTCAGGTGATTCTTGAAATCTTGCAACCCCGCAGCGGTGGCCGACGACACCACAGCTATACGTTTGGGCAATAGCGGCAACTCCAACTCGCGATTCATATCGGCCACACCATCGTCAACAAGGCGTTTTATGGTGGCTCGACGGCGTTGCTCAACATCGCCCAGCGTGAAACTCGGCTCCATATCGACCACCTGCAACGAGTATCCGTAGCGCTCGTGAAACTGAACACGCACGCTGAGCAGTACCCTAAGGCCACGCGTAAGACTACTCCCAGTAACGCTCTCAAAATAAGGCTTTAACATCCTATACGATGAACTCCAAATGATTGCCGAAGCCTGCGCAACAATAGAATCACTTTCATCGTCTTTCTGAAATAAAGTCAGATAGCAACTTCCACGATGCTCCTTTAGTTCACTAATTTCGGCAACAACCCAATAGGCGGCAGGCAATGCCGACTGCACGGTCTCCGACACCATGCGATTAAGTTCCAGCAGCGTGATATGTTGTATGTTACTCACTGTTAGAGTTTTATAAACTTTGCCACATAGGTAACGCCATTAGCAGCAACGCTAAGCATATACACGCCCTGCGCCATATAGGATGGGAGTTCTATTTGCAGAATTCCCTGATTGGCCATCAAGTTTTGCCTGTGCACCAAATGCCCCATGGGCGAAGCGATTGCAACCTGAACCGTGGCCGTATGCGCAAGTGGCAATCGAGCCGACACCATATTATGCGTTGGATTTGGGAATACGGTCAAAGCCTCAGCATCTAACACATTTGCGGGTACAGAAAGACCTATGGCCCTTGCAAAATTTGGAATTCCATAGCCTATATCGTTGTTGGGCTTACCATAGTGTGATGCGCTGCTACGCACCAAATCTATCAACTCGGCTGGACGCAGGTTGGGATAGGCCTGCCACAAGCAGGCCATAAGTCCCGCCACTATTGGACCAGAAAACGAGGTGCCGCTTGCCGACGTTAGCCCCGACGTGCCAGGCTGCATCACCGTTGCGCCATAACCCATGGCACAAACATCGGGCTTTATGCGCCCATCGGCGGCTGGACCACGCGAGCTGAAAAAGGTTACCCCTCCCTGACTGTCAATCGCCCCAACCGTAAGCACATCGGGCGAATCGGCGGGGGCTGCTATATATCGCCAACTATTGCTACCCTCATTGCCTGCGCTCACCACCATCAGCATGCCCTTGCTTGCAGCCATGTTGGCCCCCCGCGTGATGGGCGTGGTTTGGCCATTGAGGTCGGCATAGGAGTGGCTCTGCGAATCGTCATCGAACGTGTTGTAGCCCAGCGATGTGTTAACCACGTCGGCACCAACGCTATCGGCCAGCTCGGCTCCTGCAATCCAGTTATACTCCTCGATTAGCTGCTCGCACACCTCGTCCTCGGTCCTGACGAGCCAATACTGCGCCCGAGGAGCAGTTCCTACCATTTGGCCGGGAATCAACCCCGCCATGGTTGATAGCACCTGCGCTCCGTGCGAATTTTCGGCATATATATTCGACTGAGGATTCACAAAATCGCGTGTGCCCAGCAATCGCCCTGCAACCCGCATACTGTCGAACGCCGGATGCACATCGACATTCATGAACCCCGCGTCGAGCACAGCTATAACATAGCCCGCACCCGTAAATCCTTGCTGGTGAAGCCTATGGCCGCCCAACTGCTCGATTTGCTGCCGCGCAGAACCATAATTATATGATGCTAAGCTACTTGCAATAACATCCTGCGTAGATTTTGTACCTTTAATACCTGAAACCTGCCACACCCGCTCGACGCTCATAACCTGAGGCAGCGCGGCAATTGCCAAGACTGCCGTAGCATCAGCTTGCACCACCGCGCCATTGAACCAGCGCAATGGATAGAGCACCCGTCCGCCTGTTGTGGTCAGTTGCTTGAGGTAGGCTGGCGTTACGGGCATGTCGGTAGAGTCGATGTCGATTTGCTGCCGCAGCCGACGCTCCAACGCCCGTTCCGAAAGGTATTCCTGCGGACGCTCCAAACTATAGGGCGAATGCCCCTTGTCGCGAAAGCGAACAAAATAAGCGTCCTGCGCTAAAATACAGCCAGAGCAGCACAAAAGAAATAAATGTATCAAAAATACGTATCTCGCAATACTCATAGCACCTATAAACTATTGCATGAAATTATCGAAATCTGGTTCTTTAATTTTGCCCGCATTCTTGAGCAATTCTTGGAACTCTTGGTCGTCCTGAACCATTAGGTCGCTGCGACCCTGAGCTACGCCTTTATCATAAACCACAGTATCAATCACTTCGCCGTTGGCGTTATAGTAAACCCACTCGTTCTGCTTTAGTCCGTTGACATAAAAGCCCAGCACGCGTAATTTTCCATTGGGATGATAGACCTTGAACTCGCCGTTCATCTCGCCCATGGTGTAGGTCATTGTGCAGCGGTTCAAACCGTTATCGAAATACTGCATCAACCTACCGTTCAGACGGCCATCGGTCCACAGGGCCGACTCCATGAGTTTGCCACTGGGATAGAACTGGCGGAAACGCCCGTTGCGTCGCCCCAAGATGTAGCGCTCCTCGTAGCGTAGCACGCCGTTCTCGGTGTAGTAGAGCCAAAGGCTATCGCGCAGCTGCTGCCGATAGAAGCCCTCGGCCATGATTTGTCCGTTGGGATAGAAGAATTTGGCGCGAATGGGATTGCTCGCGTAGTTCATCTCCACAAACAGCACCCCATCGGTGGTATAGCGGCGCATGATGCCCGCAGGCTGATTGTTGCGAAACTGCCCCTCGTAGAGCAGATTTCCATTGTCGCGATACTTACGCCAAAACCCCTGCTTGCGTCCCTGCGCATCGAGCCTATTGAGCGTATCGGACTGAGCCTGTAGCATTGCGGGAGCCATGCAGCCCACAAGCAGCGCAATGATGATGGAAGCGATTTGTTTGCCCATATTTGTTCAAATTGAGTGCAACAAAGTTAAGGCTCTTCGGGCTTCAATCCAAAAGTGAGGGGCTAAAGCGCACGCCCGAGTTGGCCAACAGGGTTTGCCCCGACGCCCGAATCTCCTGCGCCCATTGCTTTTCGCCCATCTGCTCCATGAAATGCGCCAGCCTAAGCAGCAACGAAGCCTCGAAAAGCTTTAGTCCGGATGCAGCAGCAAGTTCTATGCCATTGCGCATACAAGCCGCCATCTGCTCTAGGTTGCCAAAGCCCATGTGCAGCATTGCTCTAATGGTTTCGCCCATTATTATATAGGGCACGCTACGCTGCCGCGACAGCCAGGTGTAGTGCTGCGGCAGGGTGTTGAGTTGCTCAGGCGAAATTGTTTCGCGCCGTAGTGCCTGCACATAAAGTCGCACAATGTGCGACACCGCGCGCCGATGCGGTGTGGAAGCCTCGTTGCCGTTCAGCACCTCGTCGGCTATTGGTGCAAACACTTTCATGGGTGCAATGGTAGAAATGGCTATTAGCACCAATTCACCCGCCTCAAAACGCTCATCGGCAGGCATTTTGTGCAGATAGCCACGCACGGTCGTAGCCCACTGCTCCATTCGCATCTGACTGCCCGACCGAACCATGCCGCCCACCAGCGCACCTGCAAACCATGCTCCCAGCGCCGCTGGCGGCAATTCGCTGGTAGGCTCGTCGCCCATTTGCCCCGCATTTGCTTGAATTAGCAACCTGTTGAGCGTGAGCAAACCACCATAGCCCAACATAGCGCGGGCAAAAGCCTCACCTCGTTCGTCGCTAATCGCATCGGCATAGGCCATGAGCATACCCATATACGATAGGGCCATGTGGTTTATGTCCACATTGCGCTCAATGAGCACACGACGCGCCTTTTCGTTGGACATATATCTGGACAACAGATGTTTATATAGTTTTGGATTCGATGGCAAGACTGCGTTCACCACGTTTGCATCCATAACACGGTTAAGCATAACCTCATCGAGGGCAAAAAAATGCTCCAAAATATCGCGGCGCTCCTGCAAATAGGCAAGTTTGAATATCGCGCTAAGCACCTCAACCTGATACTCATGGGTGGCAAATTCGCGCTGCAACCACTGCACCAGCACTGCGGCTCGGCTCCCCTTCGATTTCATGATACATTGAGCCGAAAGCACGCAAAGCAAATTGGCATTAGCTATGCGCACACTGCACGAGTAACCATCTGACGGTGAATCGACTACATCCTCACCGATAATTCCAAACGACAGCATCTCGTCGTAGGCAGCATAGTAGCCATCGTCCTTGCGCAAATGCACGGGATAGGCCGCTTTTAGGTCGTTTTTAGATACTCCACGCCGCCCGTAGCCCGACTGCGTTACGATGTACGACAGAATATCGTCTTTTTGCTCGGCCAACGGCGAATCATATATCTGACGCTTCATAAACTCGAGCAACAGCCCAATGTGGTCGCTCATCACAGCACTGCTTCCGCTGGCATATAACCGAACAAACAGCTGCAAATAATAGGGATACGACACCGTGAGACACAAATCTAGCGGCATGGCGTACACCAACAACCTATTGGCCAAACGTCGATTAACCGAGCGGTCGAACACCTGCTGCACCTCGTCGAATGTTAGGCCCGGAATATTGGCTTTTTGTGCCGAAAAATGCTCTGGCGCAACGCCATACCACAGCTCCGAGGCCTCAATTTGACGCTGCATTGCGCCCCACTCGTGCGAGCGCGAAGCCAACACCACTTTCAGGAAACCTGTACGCGTGTAGCGTTGCACCAGCTCGACCAACCCCTGATAGAGCGCAACCAAACGGTTTCCACGCAGCTGCAACTCGTCGAGACCATCGATAATTAACAGCAGCCTACCGGGCGGTGTATGCTCAGGCTTGGTGAAATAACTATCCATGAACGAACTGTCGGGCGACAGTCCCAGCAATTGCTGAAGTGCAGGGGCTAGACCCATATCGGCCACCGACTGTCCCTCGAACTGACGCGAATGAACAAACAGCACAATATCAGGAGCCAAACCTACGCCATACTGCACATACCACTTGGCCAAGGCCGTGCTCTTGCCATAACCACCAGGCGCAACAAGTGCCGTGGCTCCACACCCCGACTGCATAAAGCTGCGCATCCGCTCGGCTATAAAATGCCGATTGGCTGCAATGTCGAATCCAATGCCAGACGATATGCGGATACGATTGGTTGTGGTACGGCTATGCGCTGCAGCCGCTTGAGCCATCTGCGCCCACAGCACATCGAGGTCGGGCTGATTAGATGCTTGCCCGCCCCGCTGGCACGACTGGCAGAACTCGTTCCACGAACCATAGCCCGCATAAACCGCCAGCACATCGAGCGTGGCACGAGATGGTTTAGAATTCGTTGGTAGCAGACCAAAAAAACGCCGCAAAGTAGCCTCACTTATCAGCCTGCCTGTATCTTTTAGAACACTATCTCTCAGCAGTTTACAATCTTTAGATTGGGCTATTACGCCTCCAAACGAGGCCATAACGCTTTCTTGCAGTTGCTTTATCATAACGTGCATATACTAATCTAATATGACGCACAAATATAATTGATTATGGGCTATTTACAAATCTTATTCAAAAAAATTTTCAAATCATCAAACTTGACAAGTTTGACAAAATATCACACTATACCCATTCGCTACTTTTGTAGCGTAAAATTTTCGCATCATGCAAAGCCACCCGCATCCCGAAGCCAAAGACTGGACCACGCTGCTGTATAAGGAGCATCAGCCCATGTCGTCGTCCATTCGCAACCTGGGCGTATACATTATTTTCTTCATGGTGGCCTTCGCATTCATCAGTTCCATAGTCAACCTAATTTAGACACTATATAAAACAATCAAGCAAAAGGTTAATTGGTTTACGCTTCGTGGGATGGGGAGAGTCGCGCTCCCCATCCTTTTTTTGCGTTAGTACCAACCGATTACCAAATGTTTAGTATATTTGTGGTAGATAAGTATCCGAACCATAGCAGTTTGAACACTATGACAACAAACAAACAACTGCAATTCGACTATACAGAGTATAGCCAGATCGAGGAGCTGAACGCCGAAGAACAGCGCGTGGTGCGAGCATCAATTGCGGCACAGCGCACAAGCCATTCGCCATACAGCCAATTCAGGGTAGGGGCGGCAGTGCTGCTGGCCAACGGCCAAATTGTGGAGGGGAGCAATCAGGAGAATGGAGCCTACCCATCGGGGCTATGCGCCGAACGGGTGGCCATGTTCGCCGCCGCAACGCAACAGCCACAACAGCCCATCAGGATGCTCGCCATTAGCGCAAGCCACAATGGCGAGGCTGTGGCCAGCCCGGTGGCTCCATGCGGCGGCTGCCGGCAGGTGATGGTGGAATACATAGCCAAGCATGGGGCAAGTTTCCCCGTGCTGATGGTAGGCGCATCGCGCATCGTAAAAATCGATGCTGAAGCACTGATTCCGTTCAGCTTCACCAATGCCGACAACGTGTAGCCCCGCTCGGACTAGAACTTATTCGTCGTTGGATTCGGTATCGTTTAGCCCCGCTATAATTTTTTGCACCTCCTCCTCGGTGGCATGGAGTTTGGCGCGGCATAGGCCAATGAGGTCCGAAACACGCTTGAGCTGCACGGCGAGGTGGTCGACATCTAACTCGTTGTCCTCAATCTGGGCAATGATGGTTTCAATCTCGGCCATAGCCTCTGCATAGGTAATTTTTTTGGCTGACATATATATAGTGTAATTTCTAAACTTTTGGCAATTCGATACTGAAAGTAGTGCCGCATCCGGGGCTGCTGCTCACGCTAATACGGCCATGGTTGCATTCAACAAACTCCTTGCAAACCAACAGCCCCAACCCAGTACCAGCCTCGTTGTCGGTGCCTGGCGTTGAACGCATATCGAGGTCGAAAAGCAGTTGCTGCTGCTCGGCGGTCATGCCCACGCCTGTGTCGGCTATGTCAATAAGAGCGCAACTACCTTTGTCGATGGTCTTTATGGACACCTCGCCACCTGCGGGAGTAAACTTTATAGCATTGTTTACCAGGTTGCGTATGGCAGCCTTCAGCGTGTCGGGGTCGGCGTAAACGCTGAGCCGTGGAGCCAACTGCACTGCAATGGCAATTCCCTTGGTCTGCGCCGCTATAAGGGCGGTTTGCATAATCTCGTTGAGCAACGGTTCAAGGGCAAGCGCTTCGGGATGCAGCTTTAAACTCCCAGTTTGCGAACGCGTCCAATGCAGTAGATTCTCGATAAGTGCAAGCACATTCTCGGCGGCCGAATTTATCACATGGCTGCAATCGCGCAACTCGCTAACCGACAGCCCTTCAGCACGATTCTCCATCAGTTTCGTAAGACTTGTTAGCCCCGAAATGGGACCACGCAAATCGTGGGCAACCACCGAAAACAGTTTATCTTTAGAACGTATGATGGTTCGCAACTCCAATTCCGACTGATTTAGACGATTATTCATCAGGTTGACCTCAACAATATGCTCCTCCAGAGCTCGGGCGTGGCGACGTTTCTGCGCCAAAGCCACAACCAGCAGCACAGCAAGCAATACGGTTGTAATCATTATAATTATCAACGACTTGCGCTCCTCGGTTTGACGCGCAATACGTTCGCTATCGAGTTCGTTGCGCACACGGGCGTTCTCGAGTTCGGCCTCCATGGCGCGAATCTCGGTATCTTTCTGATTCAACTCCATGCTAGCGTGTGCGCTGAAGCGTTCCTCGCGATGCGTTCGCTCTATTAAGTCGAGGCTATCGCGAATGTTAGAGTAGCGCACATGGCTGCGTAACGCCTGCTCGTGCTTACCCATGGAATTATAGAGCTCATACATGGCCTTGTGCCCAAACTGTAGCAGCTGCGCATTGCCCTGCACCTGCGCCTTCTCCAGCGCCATGGTTAGATAATGTTCGGCCTCAGGATACAGCCCCATAGCGGCGTACACCTCGCCAATCTTACGCTCACAAAGCACCTGTCCCAAAGCATCGTCGATGCTGCTGTAGGCTTTGGCCGCCATTTGAAACAAATCGATGGCCTGCTGATAGTTTCGCTCCAAACGCGCCACGTTTCCCTGCTCGTTATAGACGCTAGCCATATCGGCCACACTGTGCTGTTGCTGCGCAAATTGGAGCGCACGATCCAACGATGCGCTGGCTTGGCTTGTCTGACCATTCTCGCGCTGAGCCTGAGCCAAATTACGCAGCAACCGTGCCGTTTGCAGCCCATCGCCCATGCGCTCGGCCAATATCAGAGCACGCTGATAGGTGGCGATGGCCAAACCATGGTTGCGCTGCTGGCCATACACAATGGCCAAATTTTGTAGGGCATACACCCGTTCGGCAGGTTTGGCCTCGGCCTCATCCATCAGCGCGACCGCCTGCTCGAGGTACTTGGCCGCATAGCCCAGCATGTTCTGGGCGCGATAAGCTAAGCCAATATTCACCGACGAGCGCGCCACCTGCGGCTTGTTGCCATGATTTGTCCTGATGACAAGCGCACGGAGATAGTAACGTAACGCCTCTTCGGGCAAATTTTGCTGAAGTTTCAGGTTGCCCATCTCGTTAAGAGCCTCGGCCTCGCCTATGATGTTGCCCAGCTGCTGCTGTGCCTCTATTGCCTCGCCCAAACGCTCCATGGCCAGCGAAAATTCGCGCTTGCGTGCGTAGGTACGAGCAATGTTGATTTGCACCGCAGCGGCCGATTTGCTCATCTGCTCAGCGCTATAAAGCGTATAGCTATGCTCAAAGCAGCGCAATGCTTCGTCGAGATGGACGAAAGCAAGGTTCAAGGCTCCCATTTTGTTTAACAGATCGGCCTGAAAAGAAATATTGCACTGAGCAACAGCACAGTCCAAAGCCTGCTGATAGTAAACCCAAGAACTGTCGAAATTGCCCAATCCCTTATGCACCAGCCCCATCCCCCTGTTAGCCTCCATCAAACCATCAAGATTTCCGATAGATTTCCACAATTGCAATGCTTGTGCATATAGCACCAATGCTTGCCTATAATCGTCTGTCTCTAAAAGTGTTGCTCCGAAACTCTGCGCACAAAGGGCAATCAACGTATCGTTGTGGGTGGCGTTACCACGCTTTAAAGCCTCGCGTTTTAGATCCAAAGCCTCGGCGGGCAACAGCATATCAGCTCGTTGCAACATTGCCCGCAAAGCAAAAACTTCTAAATTTGGCTGTTTATCGACCCGCTCCTCAACCTCGGTTAGGATTGGCTCGACTTTTTCGTCAAGCGTCATTGCATGGCAAAGTTTGGCTTTTTTCAGCAAAGCAAACAACTCTGCTCGCTCATTACCAGCACGTTGAGCCAGCACAATGGCCGAATCTATCTGCTGCAACGCTTGCCCATCTAAGCCCAAAGCCAGACTGGCCATGGCACGTGCCTGCATAAGCAGGCAATCGAACGCACTAAGCTGCGACCCAGCAAGTTGCTCAAACTTTTCGAGCGCAAGCTTCATTGCCTCAGGGTTCTCGTCGGCCAACTGCTCCACCCGACGCAACAGACTATCGGCCTGCCGTTGCTGATTCTGAGCAATGGCCGACAATGCGCTAAGCATAAACGCAACGAGTATAACCCCAAACCTGTACAAAATACACCCCAAACCTTTAATTCTGGTCAAATATACAAAAAAACATGGCACAGCGCACCAAACAGCACTATTTGCGATCGGGCAGAACATCTCCATGCGTAGGCTTATTTAGTTTTAGATTGTCATCATCGTCGAGGCGAAATAATTGGCGATTTTTGCGCTGCTTTTTAAATTCCTGACGGGAATAAATTGGTAGATTGCGGGGGTACACAACAGACAAACGTGCTGCATTTGGCTCCACCTGAGTTGCGACGCATACCAAACGGGGTAGCTCAATTTTTAATACTAAACCAGGCAAGCCAATAAAACCCATTGGGCCAAGTGGTTCTTTCAATTTTTCACAAAACCAGGCCACTGTATCCCCCACCACAGCCTTTATACAGGGGTAGCCACAAACAATATCACGCTCCTTGGTTATCTTCCATTTCAAAGAACGAATAGGTTCGCGTACCATTACATACTTCAAGGCCATCTGCTCGCACGCAATCATCTCCTTGTGAGCTATATAAACAGCTTTTGGCCCATATATATTCAGCTGTTTTTTGTCATTCAAAGACTCAATGGGCGCATAGCCATATTTATTATTACTAAAATGCATAACATATTTTGCAGTTTTTTCTGACATTTCGGGAGCTGCATCGGAGATTGTATCTAATCGGACAAAATTTGAACTTACATCATAATACACCGTAACCGAATGCATATCGATTAACTGGTTTTTGTTTATTTTTTTTCTTTCAGCGCGAGATTGCGCACTCATCGATAGAGATATTAGCATTAAAAATGCTAATATTGACGCTCTTTTCATAAGTATTTAGTTTTAAAATTATGACACAAAACAGTGCAACATGTATGCCAAAAAACAAAATCTATACACCAAAACGGAATACTAAAGTGTAGGCTATACCCATAAGCATAATCAGTTTACACATAACGCTTGCAGCATGATAATGCTTTTTGTGCTTGGCCATCATGAGAATCACCATTGTGGCAAAGATTGGCATAACAATCAACATAAAACAATACACAAGCGTTATGATGTCGAACTGCGGAAGCGATTGCTGATATTTTGACAGCGCGTAGGCCAACAGCATAACCGTTGCGAGCAAAACACTGCAAACAACTGTTTTTGAAATAGATATATCAAAATATACGGGTAAAGTATTGCGTCCAAAAGACGAATCGCCCTCAAAATCCTCTATATCCTTTATTATTTCGCGTGCAAAAGTAAGTAAAAAAGCAAAAACTGCATAGGTACAAATCCAATAAACAATAGGATATAGTTTCATCTGATATACAACAACCGAACTCCAATAAACCTGCAACATTGGATATTCAAAAACAAGCGGAATTAGTGGAACTAGAGCCGATAGTAGGGCTACAATAATATTACCAATCAGCAACTGTCGCTTATAGGTTGTTGAATAGAACCAAAGCATACCCGTTGTGAGTATGAATATGAGCGAAAACATGGGCTTTTGCACAGCAAAAGCTGCTACAACTCCAGCCACAACACCCAGCGCATTGAGCGTTGAATGCAAAGCAATTGCCATGCGCTTGCTCACGCTACGGCCAACAATAACGCTGTCAGGATGATTTATGGTGTCGGGGCGCGTATCGAAATAATCATTTATAACATAACCCGCAGCCGCTATAAGCACCGTGGCTAATACAATTAGCGTAAAAATCCAGACAGGTAATTGCAGTTGCAAACCATGATTTTCTAGCATGGGATGCATGATGCAATAACGCATAGCCAACATGGTTAAGGCTATTATAATCAGATTTTTTAACCGTATAAGTCTCAAAAAATTCATATCATAAAAATTACTACAAAAAACTACTGCATACGCCCATCAGCCGTGCTTCCCCAATGCCCATTAAGGCGTAGCACTTGCTCAATAACGTCGCGAGCGCATCCCCTGCCACCATCAAAATTGGAAATATAGGCCGACAGCTGTTTTATCTCGTAGTCGGCATCCTGCGGGCAGGTTGCTATTCCAACGCACTGCATGATCTGAGCGTCGGGGAGGTCGTCGCCCATGTAGAGCACCTGGGCAGGGGTTATGCCGTTACGCTGGCAAAACTCGGCGAGTGCAGCGCATTTATCGGCGCAGCCGAAGTGGAGGTCAGTCAGGCCGAGGTTTGCAAAGCGCTGGCTGAGGCTCTCAGACACGCCACCAGTGATGATGGCCACGGGATAGCCCATGTCGATGGCTCGTCGCATGGCGTAGCCATCGCGAACATTTGAGGTGCGCAGCAACTCGCCCGATGGATGCAGATAGAGCGTGCCATCGGTTAGCACGCCGTCCACATCGAAGGCAAAGGCCTTTATGTCGGCCAGCCGCTCCTTGAAATTTCGGGTCATGGATTGTTCGGATTTTACCTGTGATTGGTTTTTATTATACTATTACTCAATGCATTATACAGTTCAGCCCAATGTTCGTCGATGCTGCCGAGCATGTTGGTGTGGCGGCCAATGGTGGCCTTATCGCCACGTATGGCTGGCCCAGTCTGCACCGCTGCGGGCGATGGGCTGTCGAATGCCTTGCGTATGGTTTCGTCGATTAGCGGCCGCAGCACATCGAGTTCAATGCCCTGCCGTTGGCCAATATGATGAGCAATGGCCAGCAGATGATTCACAAAATTGCAACCCAGCACCCCCATCAGATGGAGCCACACGCGTTGCTCAGACGTCATACATATAACCCTACTGCTCAGCGCATGGGCCAACTCTAGTGTTTGGTCTGTGGCCTGCGCCGTGCTGGCCTCGATGCAGAAAGGCACGTTGCGAAGCGACACCACACGCTGACGCGAGAATGTTTGCAGCGGATATAGCACTCCATGGCGCGGAAACCGCTCGGCGTTGAACACGCTTAGCGGGGTGCTGCCGCTGGTGTGCAGCATCAGCGCTTTTAGCGGAGGAATCTGCGCCAGCACATCGGCAATCTGCCCATCGGGAACGGCGATTATGTAAACATCGGCTTCAGGTGTAAGACTATGTAAACCAACCGCATAAGGCACGCCAAGTTGATGCGCTAAGCGTTGCGCCGAAGCTTCGCTACGCGCCACCACCTGCCGCAAGCAAAAACCCGCCTCAACAAGCCCGTGCGCCAACGATGTGGCAAGGTTACCCGCTCCAATAAGTGCTATGCTGACAGTGCGATTCATGGTGCTAAAATCGGGCTTAAATTTACGCAAGATTTGGGCGCGTCAGCGCATAGGGGCCAAAAAAAAGCGCAAAATGATGTATTGATACATTAAAAATATTATCTTTATCGCCCGTTAAATCCACATAAAAATAATAGCATGAACAAGGAAATCTTTAAGTTAGCCCCCGATCGGGTATGGCAGCATTTCTACAGCATCACCCAGATACCTCACCCCTCGAAGAAAGAGAAAGCTCTGGGCGATTTTATCCTCAACTTCGGTAAAAAACTAGGCCTAGAGTCCGTTGTGGACGAAGTGGGCAATGTGATTATCCGTAAGCCCGCCACTCCAGGTATGGAGAACTGCAAGGGCATCATTCTGCAGGGGCACTTCGACATGGTGCCGCAGAAAAACAGCGATGTTAAGCACGACTTTGAGAAAGACCCCATTGAGGCTTACGTTGATGGCGAGTGGGTTACGGCCAACGGCACCACGCTTGGAGCCGACAACGGCATAGGCTGCGCCGCCGCCATGGCTGTGCTCGAGGCCACCGATTTGGTTCACGGCCCCATAGAGGCACTGTTCACCATCGACGAGGAGACAGGCATGACGGGTGCTTTTGGTCTGAAACCCGGACTGCTCAAGGGCGACATACTGATGAACCTAGACTCGGAGACCGAAGGCGAACTCTACGTGGGCTGCGCCGGCGGCCTTGATGCTAACATCAAATTCGACATCAAGAAAGAGAGCGTGCCAGCCAACACCAAGGCTTACCGTTTGGCCGTTACCGGTCTGCGCGGCGGCCACTCGGGCATGGATATAGTACTAGGCCGCGCCAACTCTATCAAACTGGCCTTCAGGTTCTTGTACAGCGCTCAGAAATTGGGCATTCGCATCGGTCAGATTGATGGCGGCAGCCTACGCAACGCCATCCCCCGCGAAGCATTCATAGAGGTGATAGTACCCGCCGACAAAGCCAAAGAGCTGGAGGCCATGGCCGCCAACCACGAGGCCATCTACAAAGCCGAGTTCTCAGCCACCGAGCCCACGCTCCGCATGGCATTGGAATCGGGCGCAGCACCGCAATTCGTTATGGACGAGCGCAGCCAGGGCAACATCATACGCGCCATATTTGGCTGCCCCAACGGCGTGGTTCGCATGAGCGACTCGATGCCCGGACTGGTTGAAACATCGACAAACTTAGCCGTGGTTCGCACCGAGGGCGATACAGTGGTGGCCAGCTGCCTGCTCCGCAGCTCGGTGGACTCATCGAAAGACGCTTTGGCCAACAAGATGGCTGGCATTTTCGAACTGGCTGGGGCTCAAATCACCTTCAAGGGCGGCTATCCGGGCTGGAAACCCAACATGCAATCGCCTATACTCAACACCATGATAGAGGTGTATGAGCGCAAATACGGCAAAAAGCCCGAAATCAAAGCCATTCACGCAGGTTTGGAGTGCGGTTTGCTTGGCGGTGTTTACCCCAACCTCGACATGATTTCGTTCGGCCCAACAATCTGCTCGCCCCACTCGCCCGACGAGAAGGTGAACATCAAAACCGTGGGCAAATTCTGGGACTTCCTGGTTGAGGTGCTGAAAAATACTCCCCAAAAATAACAAACGCTAAAAGCCAGTTGCAAAGGCCATCTCCACTTGGAGGTGGCCTTTTTCTTACAGCCAACACGCAACCCAAGGCTCACCGCTTCGTATAAATAATTTTACACCCACCACAAACGAAACATGTTCGCAAAACGCATAGCCTACACTATAACGCTCACAATTGCTTATTTATTAACAACCTGTGCAATGGCGCAGCCCCGCAACATGCTGCGCTACGAGCAACGCACAGCCAGCACGGGACAAGTGTACTTTGAGTTAGGCGCATGGCGGCTACGCAACATAGCGGCCAATGGCCAAACCTACCAAACCATCGACATGAGCGCAACCGGGCTAACCGAGCGCAAGGGTTGGGCCGAACTGCCCTACATGAACGCTTGCCTGCAATTGGATGCGCAAACGCAGGCCACCGCCCGCATTGTGAAATGCGACTACGACGAAATTGAACTCCAACACCCACTACTGCCATCGCGGGGCGTAATATACCGTCGTGATAATCCCGACAGCATCCCCTACCGCATCGCCCCCGAATCGATGCTCAGCAGCCAATACCCCGAAACGGCCTACGAACTGGGCGAACCATTCACATTCCGCACCGAACGGGGCATAAATCTACGCATCTACCCCTTTTGCTACAACGCCAAAGAGCAAAAACTACGCATATACCGCCGCATTGTGGTGGAGATAGCGCAACGGCCAAGCGCTGCAGCCATAAATCCGCTCAAAACCACCAGCACAGCCACTGCGCAGAACATCGGCATGTACAAAAGCATGTTTTTGAACTACACCAATGCCACCAAAAGCCGTGCACTACCCGTGAATAGGGAATATGGCGACATTCTGGTGATAGCCACATCACGCGACAGCGCAGCCATTATGCCCTACGTGCAATGGAAGCGCGAAAAAGGCTTTAGCGTTACGCTTTCCATTTTGCCTAAAGGCAGCAACGTATCAGAAACCATCAGAAACACATATAAATACAACCGCAACCTGATGTTCGTACAACTGGTGGGCGACTGGGGCGACCTAAACGGCAACACGTATGCCTCGGTTCCTGCCGACCCCTCGAACGGCTGCGTTGAAGGCAACGACAACTACCCCGATATAGCCATAGGCCGATTCTCGTGCAGCACGCCCGAAGAACTCACCGCCCAGGTGGACAAAACCATAAACTACGAGCGCACCCCCGACAACAGCAATTGGTACAACACTGCCATAGGCATTGCTTCAGACGAGGGCGGCACAAACAACGGCGACAACGGCGAAAGCGACATAACCCACATTGATAGGATTTGGCAATACAAACTGCAACCCGATGGCTACACCACCTATCATAAACTCTATCAGGGTCAAACAAGCACAAGCATAGCCACACTCACAACGGCCATCGAAACGGGCGCAAGCATAATAAACTATACCGGACACGGAGCGAGCAACAGATTCATAACAAGCGGATTTTCGACATCAAACGCCAGCAACCTAAAAAACGGCTCAAAACTACCCATCATATTCGCCACGGCCTGCCTGGTGGGACGTTTCTCGGATCCCAAATGCTTTGCCGAAGGATGGCTGCGCAACGCAAACGGCGGCGCAGTGGGCGCATTCATGTCGTCGATTGAGCAGCCCTGGGCTCCGCCAATGCGCGGTCAGGACTACTTCAACGACCTACTAACGGGCGGCTACGACTACACCACCAATCCGGGCGAAGGCATCAGCACCGACGAGCGACGTACGCTATTAGGCAATATCCACATAAACGGTATTGCGCTGATGCTCAACGACTACGGTAGCAGTGCCACAGCCACATCCAAAACATGGAACCTGTTTGGCGACGCATCGCTGCAAGTGCGCACCGCCCAACCATCAATGCTAATAAGCAGTGAGCAAATGATTTGGGTTGGACTTCCGTTCCGCACAACCCTAACTGCCAACGGCCAGCCCGTGGCCAACGCGCAGGTGTGCGCATCGCAGAATGGGCGCTACATTTCGGGCTTCACCAACGCTAACGGCGAGGTGGAACTCAACACAACGGAGTTTGTGTCGGGCAAAGCCCTGCTAGTGGCCACAGCATTCAACACCACCACCATATACCAAGAGGTAGAAGTGCGCCCAATAGAAGGCGCATTCATACGCGCCATAGGCATCAGCCTAAACAACGACGGGAAACTGGTGCCAGGCCGCAATGCCCAAGCCAAAATCATGCTAAAAAATATAGGCCAAAGCACATCGGAACCAGCAAATGTAAGCATTACAAGCCTTTCTGGTCTGCTTGAGGTGCGCGGCTCGGCCAGCATTGGAGCAATTACTGCTGGCCAAACAACCGAAGCCGATGGGTTTGAACTGCTACCCGACATATCGATAGCCGACGGGCAATACCTGCCCCTACGCGTTTCGACCACGGCCAGCGAGGAATGGAACAGCTCGCTAATGATCGAGGCGCATAAACCCATGCTACAATACGTCAAAGCTATCTGGAGCGAGCGACTGGGCGAAAGCAATACCATGCAGGTGCAAATAGAAGTGGCCAACACCGGTAGCTACAAGGCCGAAAATGTGGAGGTGCTGCTCAGTTCGACCAGCGAATTGGTTACGGGCATCGTTGCGCCGGCTCCAATTGCAACGCTAGCACCGCAAGAGCATTGCGTGGTGAACTTCACGGTGCATTTGGCCGATTGGGTAAGCACCGACAATGCTATTCCGTTCGATGTGCATCTAACAAGCGGCATGTTCGGCGGCAGCGGCAGTTTCGTACTGTCGAACACATGCATTGTAAAATTCGACCTATTTGGCAATAAGGAATACAACGATGGCTGGCACAACAACCACCTACGCATACACATTGCCAACATAATCGACACCCTAATAACCTTAGACGAGGGCTACACCCGTAGCGTAGAACTACCGCTCCCCATGGGAATGCCAGCATCGGTATCGTACATAAACTCAGGCAAATACGCCAGCGAACACGCCTACACCGTGTCGTACAAGGACGGTGTACAGATTGCCCACTTCGATGCGGGTAAGGCCCAAAATAGCCAATTCAGTTTCGTATGCCTATGCTCGTGCAATGCCGAACCGCCCACACCTCCTAACGCCCCCAAAGTGCAGCTCACCCACAATTTTGACACCGACCTCTACTCGGCTCAGATAGTTTGGGAAAAAACCGCCCCATCGACATTATACAACATCTACTGCAACGACATGCTGCTAATGCCATACACCAGCGACACCTCCTACACGCACAGCAATATGGCCGCCGAGAAACTATACTCCTACGCAATTAGCACCACCACATGCCGTGGCGAAAGCCCGCGCTCCACCTCCACGCTGGTTTCGACCAAGGAATGCCGCACGCCATCAAACATCACCTACAACTACAAATACATAAATTCCAGCGAAATACACCTATTAACCCTGCGCTGGAACAAATCGTCGGCCAACAACATAAGCTACACGCTAACGCGCAACAACCAGCCAATAGCCCGCAACATAAGTACCAACGAATATCGCGACACAGTGCAAGCAGGCCATTGGCTCTACTCCATCCGCTCCATCTGCGACGGCATTGCCAACCCCGATTCCAACATAATAGAACTCACCATCAGACCATGCACATGGCCAACCCAAATCACCGCCAAAGCCATATATAGCCCAAAGCACAACGGCACGGTGGTGCAGCTCGACTGGAAAGGCGAACAGGACCAAATATTTAGGGTGCTACGCAATCAGGTGATTATAGCCCAACACCTATCAGAAACAACATTCATCGACACCACAGCCATTGTAGGCGAAACCTACAAATATAAGGTGCAAGCCCAATGCGGCGCAATGGAGGTCGACATGGCGCAATATCAATCCACCAGCCTATCGTCGGAAACCTACACCATCACCGTTGAGCAACAAACGGCCAATCAGCAAATATCTGGTGTACAACACAATACAACACAACACCTGAAAGTTTATCCCAACCCAACCCGCAGCACGCTATGGATTGAGGACGAAACCTCACTCGTACACCTTACCTTGCACAACACGCTGGGCGAACTGCTGCACAGCCAACACATAACCCCAACACATAAACATTCCATCGATTTAAGCGGACTACCGCAGGGCATCTACCTGTTGCGGGTGCAATCGGCCAACGGCAACATCCACAGCGTCAGGGTGGCCGTTGAATAGCAACCAACAAAACGTCAAGGCTAAACATGAAAACCAAAACCCACATAGCATCACTGCTCTGCTTAACGGCCACGCTGCTACTCCCCCACTCCATCCAGGCGCAGCGCGACATAGAACCGCAACTCATATTCAACGACACGGCCAACTTCTGCTTCACAGGCGAATGGCAATATCTGTCAACCGACATCTACCTGCTAAACGGCGACCGTTTCAACAACGTAATCAACGAGTTAGACTTTGCGCGTCAGGAGCAAAGCAAGAAACGTAAGCGCAAATCGGGTTTGGCCGAAGAACGGCTTGAGTATCTGTTTATTACAGCCAATCTGAAGCACGTAAAGTTTTTTGGCGACAACAGCATCACCTATCCGCTCTACAACTTTCAGGTGAACCGCGATGCCGACCAAAAATACCATACCTACGTGAGCGACAACATCGACCACATCCGCATTATTGACAACCTGCCGCTCTACACCGCCTCCGACCATATCGATGCCGAGCTACAGGTGCGAGCCATCACCAACAACGACCGCGACATGCTGCTGGGCATGGTAGCCTCGCAGCTCAAAAACCTGTCGAACCTAACCACAATGAGCAGCGCAGTGCTTGGCATAATAGGCGAATTTGGTAGTTTCATAGAGTCAAACACAAAGAAAAAAGAATACCGCTTTAGCTCCACCATCAGGCTATTTGAGCAGAAAAACTTTAGCACCCGCATCCACTCCATCAAACTATACGCCCTTAGCCCCAACGGGGCGATGCCCATCGACTACAACGCAGCGCCCATGCGCTCATTCCTCGACACAGCGGGGCACACGCTCAGCCGCACCACCCTGGCCAGCCTAGTTGGCTCAACCCAATACCCTGTGGTGGCCGTAGTGAACTACAAATCGCTCTACCGCATCGACCCTATTTCGGGCGACGAAGTTACATTCGCCAACATCGAAAAACGCCGTTTGGACATCGAAAACGGCTATCGCCAGAACCTTATAAACGCCGAAACCTACCGTCAGGAGAAAGATTTTATTGGCTTTCTGACCGTATATGCCAACCTCAAAAATCATCTGGATGTTTATAACCTGAACTACCGCACGGGCAACGCCGACGCACTATCGGGCAGCCTTTTCAGGGTGATGCAATACTACAGGCAACTACTCAAAACACAGCACGAAATGCGGTTTAAATACCGCAACAACGCCACGTTTAGCAACATATTTGAACCCGAATATGAATCAATTACAGGATTTGCCTCGCTATATTTAGACAACGACCACAATCTAAAATCGACCAAAGAACTCGTACACACGCTATTAGACATCGAACGGGGCAACAAACTAGACCCTCAACAACTTGAACATCAGATTACTGCGCTACGTTTTTCGGGTTCATTCAGAAGCGAACTTATGGCCCAAGAAATGGAGGGACAGCTAATAACCACACAGCTGCAACGGCTCGAAGAAACGCTATTCCAATCGGCCTACGCCACGCAAGTGCAAACGTTAGCAAACACCGAAGCCACACCAGCCAACCAACACGCTCCCGCCAAACTGCTACAGCTTATCGGAAACACATCGTGCCAGCTGTGCCGCGATCGCGCAATTGCCGCCATCAACCAATTTGGGCAGCAGCTCGAAGCCGAGCAACTTCGCTTGGCCAACACCCGCTACGACAGCCTACACCGCGCCGTTGAACCATGGATTTTTATGGCCATGGAGCAAACGCAAGCCATTGAGCAACAAATATCTCCCGCCGATTCGACCAAACAATCGGAGCTATTCCTACGCGACAAACTGGCCGAAACCAAACGCGACCTGGGCAATCTGCACCAACTGCTTCAGCAAAACACCGCCGAACTAAACCTAACCAAAATGCAGATGCTAATAAAAAAAGTGCAGGACTATCGGCACCGCGTGGTGAACCAATTGGCTCTAATTTGCTCCCTAAAGCCCGAAACATGCAAATAGACCTAAAGGCATGGAAAGCGCAGCTGGCCGAACTATTCCGAGGAATAGCTCAACTAATCTACCCCAACACCTGCGCCGTGTGCCACGAAGGGCTAGTACCAGGCGAAGAGGTGCTTTGCTCCAGCTGCCTCTACGACCTGCCCCGCACACGTGCCTGGCTCACCACCGACAACATGGTGGCCCGACAATTTTGGGGACGAATTCCCATAGAACTGGCCTGCTCGCTCTTTCACTTTGCCAAAGGAAGCCGCTACCAGCACCTGCTGCACCTGCTAAAATACGCTGGACGACGTGATATTGGACTTTACCTGGGCCAACAATTAGGCATCGAACTGGCGCAGATTGCCGACTACAGCAACATTTCGGCCATTGTTCCCGTACCGCTACATCCCAAAAAACAGCAAATACGCGGCTACAACCAATCGCAGGCCATTGCCGAGGGCATCGCGCTTCGCACTGGATGGCACATCGAGCCCAACGTACTAATCCGACAACGATTCACGCAAACGCAAACCCACAAAAACCGCGATGAACGTATGCTCAACGTGGCCAACGCCTTCGCCATACAACAAGGCGAAAAACTACGCGGACAGCACGTGCTGCTGGTTGACGATGTGATCACCACCGGAGCCACGCTCGAGCAATGTGCCCAAACCCTGCTCAACAGCTGCCAAAACATCCGCATCAGCATAGCATCATTGGCCTATTCTTCTGGTATATAAACATTTACACCCAAAACGTTATTCAACGCTCGCATAGGGCAATTCCACCCAAAACGTGGCACCCTGTCCCTGCTGACTTTCCACCCCAATCTGTCCGCTGCAAGTTTCCACAATGGCCTTAGAAATAGCCAAGCCAAGCCCCGTACCGCCAGTCTTAGTCGTAAAATTGGGAACAAACAGCTTGGGCAACACATCTGAAGCTATTCCGCAACCACTATCGCTCACCTCCACACGCATAAAACCATCGGCACCAGCAGCCAGGCGCACCTCCACCATACCCTCACGCTCCATCCCAATTGCTTGTATTGCATTTATTATCAGATTATTAAAAACACGCATCAGCTGATCGCGATTGGCCACAACAATGGTTTCGGTTTCGTGCGCTATAGCATCGTTAAACGTTATGTTTATCTTACTATCGGCATAACCCACAAACATGTTAAGCACATCGGCCAGCACACCACGCAAATCAATGGGTTCAGCCTGAGCCGAAGGCAACTTGGCTATGGCCGAAAACTCTGAGGCAATACGTGAAAGCGCGTCAATCTGCTCCTCAAGCGAACGCGCAAAACGGTCAAATAGGCCATCCCAGCCCTCCATGCCCGCCTTTTTGGCGCGTATGAGATGCTGTAGGCTAAGTTTTATGGGAGTTAGCGGATTTTTCACTTCGTGGGCAACCTGACGCGCCATCTCGCGCCACGCGCTTTCGCGCTGACTGCGCACCAACGCTTGTGCGCTAACCTCCAGCTCTTTAAGCATACGGTTATACTCGCTCACCAGCTGCCCAACCTCATCGCTCCCATCATATTCGATAGGCAGATTCTGTCCGCTAATACTCACCTGCCGCATCCTATTGCGGATAAGAGCCAACGGGCGCGTTATTTGCTCCGAAATCACAATACCCACCAGCACCGACAGCAACAACATGAGCGTATAAACATTCAAAATGGCCACAACAATGGAATACAACTCATTGGACAAATCGCCGCTCTTGGTGAAATAGGGCAAATTGAGGTAGGCCACAATCTCGCCTCCCGCGCTCACAATGGGTACATAGGCCGACAAAAACTGAGCATCGCCAATGGCCTCGTGCCCAACAAACTTGGCACACGCCCCCCAATGCACTTCGCTCCAGGCCCTATAATCCATACGCCGCCCCATCAATCCACGCTCAAACATATCGGGGCGTGATGTTACGGCAATCAAACCCGTTGTGTCATAGATATTTATATCGGTATAAAATATATTTGAAAGACCTATGAGCCTTTCCTGCAACGCCTCGCGATTGATTTCGATGTCGTGCAGCATGGGCAAATCGCGATAAAGCTCAAGCGTAATCGACATAAGCTTCTCGCTCAGATTTCTCTGCGTACGATGCTCAAAATTACGCACGCTATAGAGCAGCGTACCACCCGCCACCAACAGCATCGACAGCACTATGATTAGCCCCATTGCCCATTTTATTCGGCTCTTAAAACTCGGGGCGGGCCGACCACGGCTCACCGACCAACGGGCTATACGAAGCAGCACATACAAGGCCAGCAGATAGAAAACCCAACTATAAATGGCCGCTGCGGTGATGTTGAGCAGCCCATCGCGCTTACGGCTCACTAAAATAAGGCTTCCTGGCGTGTCACTATAGGTAGTATGCACATATCCACCAAACTCTGTAACTGCCGTATAGTCGGCAGATAGGTTCAATGCATCAAGTTCCAACGGATAGTCGAAATCGCCGCCCTGACTGATTAGCCTTCCGCCATGATATTTGGCATAGGAATGGCCATAGAGCTTGCGCTGCGGCGGCTTGCCCTCAACGAGCAACTCGGGGTAGCCCAGTTGCTCCCAATTCGGACGGCTCTCCAACTCCACAAACAACAAACGCGGTGCATCTGCAAGCGCAAAACGCAACTGTCCCATGTAGTTGATAGCACCGTTTTTGAGATTCAAGAAATGAAATCCCGAATTCGATAGGGGCGTGCCATAACGCTCGATTATGCCGCCATAGTAGGTGCTGCACTCTTCGGGCTGCGTGGCATTGTCGAGCCACATCACCACATCGGGCAGGCAAACCGTTGCCCGCATGTCGTAGCGATTCAGATAGTCGCGAAAATACTCGCGGCGCAGATAGGTGTAAAGTTCCGCGCTCCGTTGCTCTATATTGCCAAGATACTCGGCCACCAGCGTGTCGGCTTGCAAACGTGGAGCAATTTGACCAAGCAGCAGCTCGGCCAAAGGGTCGCGCTCCGAGCTCAGGCCAATGGCCAGCATACGCCCAATCTCATCGTCCTTTTGCCTGCTATTCCGCAGCACAAGCAATGTGGAATAAACAGCCACAACCGCCGCCAAACCCACAATCCAGCCACGTTTGGCCATGGGACTATACCAGCGCAGCAGCATGATGGCCGCCACAAACAGCGTCCAAGCCAATCCAAGCAGCGACATTGGCACCAGCGACAACACAGCCAACACACTGTAAACCAACAAACTAAGCAGCATCACAAGCACGGCTGTACGAATCCCTAACTTACGACCAAACATGCCAAGCCACGCCGACAGCAAAAGCAATGCGCTGCTAAACCAGCAAACCATAGCCAAATACGCCACCAGGGTATAAACATTAAGGCTAAATATATGCTGCAATTCGAGCGGAAGCGTGGAGTTTAGCACCAATTCTGTGAAATTGAAATCGGCCAAACCAAACACCGCCCACACCGGCAAGGCAAATAATGCAGCCATCGCCCGATTTCCGCTTATGCGCCAATTACCCGCATGGGTCAGCGCAAAAACATAGAGCATAGATATGAGCGCGAAAAACACCACCGCATTGATTAGGAAATCGCCCAGCGATGAATTTAGCGCACTGCTTGCAAACAGCTCGGGCGAAAACAGCAAACTGCTTCGCACATCGGCAAAACCATCGCGCAACGTGAATGCGCGTATCCCCACCAACCACAGCATCATTAAAAACATACGCAACGCCGGATGCCTACGAAAAAACGGTGCTCCCAACCACACCAGCACCGCACAACACAGCAGCAGCACGGCTATCCACTGCGCCCACGGCTTGAACTGCGATATGCCCAAACGTGCTATGTCGGTGGGTATCATGTAGAAAGGCTCAACCCCATCAACACGCACCTGCACCGCCCCATACGATTGCGACCGCGACGGCGTGTAGCCCTCCATGCAGTCGAAATCGGAACAGAATCCATTGTGCAAAAGCCTATTTTGATAGGGATAGTCCATATAAAAACGCGACAGCAACACGCAGCACAGCCCCGCCTCCAGCGTACGCTGCTGCACCAAGTACCTACAGCCGCTAACACGTCGCAAACGCACCTGACCATCGGTTTTTTCGGGTAACATATCTATATCCGACGACCAAAACACAAGCGTATCATTCCGAAAAACAAGCAATTCAACCTCTTTAGGCTGAAGTTTATTTTGATAGAAAGCAAACGCCTCATCATACATATCCTGCAACGACCTATCGGCGAGCAATATTCCCAATTCGTTGATTTGCTTCCAATTATCTGTTACCCGCCTGGCAATACGCTCTTCGAGCTTAGCAACTTGGGGCGTTGGCTCGCGCCAATTGAGCCTACCGCTCACACCAAGCGCAAGCCCCACGGCCAGCAGCATTAGCACAAGCACCACCACCACCCGCTGCTTCGTACTCAGCAAGCTACCAACGCTCGCAGACAGCGCATTCGCCTCTGTGTTAGGCCTCTCACTCATGATGATACGGTTCTCCCTCAATGATTGTAAAAGCCCTATAGAGCTGCTCCACAAATATTACGCGCACCATTTGATGCGAAAAGGTTAGCTTCGACAGCGACAGCTGACCATTTGCCCTTTGGCGCACATCCGACGAAAAACCATAGGGGCCACCTATAACAAACGCCAAATCGCGCTGCCCGTGCACCATGCGCCGCTCAATGCTTGCCGCCAACTCCCTCGATGTAGGCATTGAACCATGCTCGTCGAGCAGCACCACCTCCTGCGCTTCGGCCACAGCGGCCAATATGCTCACCCCCTCCTTTTGCATCTGCTGCTCCATGGGCATCGACTTGGTGTTGCGCAAATCGGGCAGCACCCGCACATCGAACCGAACATAACGGCTCAAACGCTTGACGTACTCGTCGAACGCCTCAACCAAATAACGCTTTTCGGTCTTGCCGACCATCACCAACGTAATCTTCATAGCAATGCCCAAAACAAAGCATAAAGATACGCAAAAATTGCTACCACGACAAAACCACCCCATCATAGACAAAACTCCTGCCGCAACTTTAGGCGATTATACACCCAAAAACGCTACAGAAACAAAACGTTTTGAGATTATATTCCCAAAATTGAGCCAAGCCACCAAAACGTATCGCGCTGAATATGTTTCGATTACATCCCGTTCACCCGACACTTACCCTCACCAAATCCGCAACACGCATCGCTTCAAAAAAATTTCTTGTTGAAGCTCAACACATTGGCCTAAAATTTGATACATGCCTACATCATAGCCAAAAAACCGTACCTTTGGGCGGTCAAAAAAAAAAACAGAGCAACAAAGTAACACAACAATGCGCACCGCGATTAACATATTAATACTTCTCGCCACGCTGCTATTCAGTGCTGAGACGCAAAAAGCACAAGCACAAGACACCCGTTCCGTTATCGACGGCACTACCGAATCGCTACGCAAAGGCAACGCCGACATGCTTTCGCGCCATTTCTCGTCAACCATAGAGATCGACCTGCTGGGCGCGGAGAACTTCTACAGCAAGCCGCAGGCCACGCTGCTCATCAAAAATTTTTTGGCTAAAAATCAGCCCACCGACTTCAGCATTGCCCACGAGGGCATCAAAGAAGCCACGGCCTTTGCCATCGGTACGCTGCGCACCAGCGATGCTGCATTCCGGGTTTCCATATTCATCAAAACCGAAAACAACCATTCCTACATCCACCAACTACGCATTGAGCGGAACAATCCATAAACATGGCCAAACCGAAACAAAAATTCTACGTAGTTTGGCATGGACGCTCCACAGGCATATTTGAAAGTTGGGACGAGTGCAAACAGCGTGTTGAAGGGTTTGAAGGAGCAAAATACAAGAGTTTTGAGGACAAGTCCGAGGCCATTGTCGCTTTCCGCATGGGCGCAACAGCGTTCTATGCCAAACAGCCCCAAAACAAAACTATAGCCACAAATAGCCCCAACGGCCCAATCACCCCATCGTGGGCAGTAGATGCCGCCTGTAGCGGCGTTCCTGGCCCCATGGAATATCAGGGCGTTGATGTGCTTACGGGCAAAAAACTTTTCCACCTCGGACCAATCCCCGATGGGACCAACAATGTGGGCGAATTTTTAGCCATTGTACACGCCCTTGCGTTGCTCCAGCAAATGGGCAACACCACCATGCCCATCTACTCCGACTCAATTACAGCCATATCGTGGGTTCGTCGAAAAAAGGCCAACACAAAAATGGCACTAACAGCACGTAACGCCAAACTATTCGAACTGATTGAGCGCGCCGAACGCTGGCTGAATAACAACACGTTCCGCAATCGCATAATCAAATGGGATACTCAAAACTGGGGCGAAATACCAGCCGATTTCGGACGTAAATAACTGCAATACAACTATTTATCAACAAGCGACATTTGCAACATCACAAATGCGCAATACTCACCCCGCCCCATCAGCACCTCCTGCTGCACCACACGCACATCAAAGTCAATGGAATCGGCCAAGCCAATGGGTATCAGCGCGGCCATAGCGCTATTGGCCTCCATGAGCGCCATCCGCTCAGCCCTGCGCCTATCGCTATGCCTACCGCACCCCATCGCCACCGTCAGCCCTTCGCCGGCGGGCGGATTGGCGAACCATGCTGGCGGCTCACACCCATCGCCAATTGCTGCCCGACGCGACGAGGCCCGGCCACAGCCCTGCATCATAATCAACAGCATAAGCCCGAAAAATAACAGCAATGGGCGCATGACTAATCGAATTTCAGCGTTCGCTCGGGTTTAATCCGCGCCACCACCATGGAGGGCAACACCAGCATAGCTATGCCCACCACAAAGGACACCACATTGAGCAGCAGCACATGCCACACCTTTATACATATAGGCACCTGCGCCAAGAAATAAAACTCCTCGTTGAGCCCAACCACCCCCGTATACTGCTGCAAGAGACACAGCCCAAGGCCAATCACATTGCCAATGAGCAATCCACGCACCATGATTCGAGCCGCCTGAAACAAGAATATCAACCTAATGCTCCGATTCGACGCCCCCATGGCCTTTAGCAGACCCACCGTTCCGGTTCGCTCTATGATTATGATGAGCAGCCCCGAAATCATATTTATACCCGCCACAACAAGCATCAGCACAATAAGCACGCTGGCATTAAGCCGCTGCAGATTCATCCAATCGAATATGCCCGGATACTTATCCACAATGCTCATCACACGCAGTTTAGAGTAGTCTTCCATGAACACCACGCCCGCCACATCGTCCACCTTCCAGCGCAGGTCGTCGAGGTTGCGCGTGTCGTTCACAAAAACCTCATAACCAGTAATTTGGTTTGACTCCCAACCACTAACGCGCTGTATGTGCTTCATATCGCAGATTGCCAACAAACGGTCAAACTCAGTTAAATGCGTAGTATATATCCCCGAAACCGTGAAACGGCGGTAGCGCGGTGGACTTTGCACAAAAAACACATCGTAGGTATCGCCCACCGACAGCCCAAGTTTATCGGCCATTATCTTTGAAATCAGCGAGTTGTTGGTAGATTGCGAATCCACAACGCTAAACACCTCGCCTGCAACCAAATGCTGCTCAAAAAAATCCCACCTAAAATCAGCGCTCACCCCTTTGAGTACCACACCCTCTATATCGGACCCCGTTTTGATGATGCCAGCCTTGGTGGCAAACATCTGCAAATGAGTTACTTCTGGCATTCGCCGTAGGCTATCAAAACACTCCGCATCGGAATATATAGGTGTGGACTCAAACGATGTGTTAGAGTCGAAGTTGGTTATCTGTAGATGCCCTCCCATGCCATAAACCTTACTGCTTATCTCGGCCTTAAAGCCCGCAATTATGGCCACAGTGATAATCATAATGCTCAAGCTCAGCGCAACAGCGGCCGTAGATATACACACAAATGGCCCAGAAAGGCTATGCCTATCGGTTCCCTGAAGAAGTTTTTTTGCAACAAATCGTTCGTATCGCATGATGCACAAAATTAGCCCTCATCGGCCAAAATTCCAAAAACTTTTACGACACATGCAACAAAGCACTCTAAAGAGCCGTCTTTTTCTATAGCAAACGAACAATCGCAACTCACAATGGTTCAATACAACAACTACAATCGACAAACCGGACAAACATCAGGCACAATTGCTATTGTGCTGGGTGTCATATCGTTAATACTCGCATTCACCCCATGCATTGGCATGTTCGCCCTAATCCCTGGAATCATAACACTGATATTCAGCGCAATATCACTAACCAGAGCTTCCAATACCAACTCGTCAAAAGGTCTAGCAATTGGCGGATTTGGCCTCGCATTGGTTTCGATGCTTATAGCCATGCTTTGGATAGCAGGGCTACGTAAGAGCGGCGTATTCGACAACACCGACAGCCGTCAATCAAAACTACACAAACTCTTAGAAAACATCGAGACCAACATAGAAGAACTCGAAGACCGCGACGACCACGACCAAAGAACAATCGAAATTTATGCCGACGAAGACGATTTCGACATAGATAGCACAGAGAGCGGTATAGACATAATAGTGCGAACCGACAGCACAACCAACAAACGAGCCGCCCGACTCGAACGCGTGCTACGCGACCTAACCTCCGATAGCTTAGTGGTTCGCGCCACCGATAACGCCCTCAAAATCACCACTAGCGATAGCGTCAAAATCACCATAACCAAAAAACACAAATAGCGATGAGCCGCAATGGCTTTTGGTCACCGTCGGCCTACCGAAACGCAAACATGCTGCTAACCATAGCCATGGCGCTGGTGCTGCTCTATCCCCTGCTATTCGGCCATTGGCTTCCAATTCCGGCCGCACTCACCCACTACACCGGAGCCGAACCTCCCAGCCGTGGACTATCACGCGCCTTTGCCCTCATTGAGCGCGGACATATATCCGAAGCGCAAGCCATTTGCCCGCATGCCCTGCGAATATTTGCGTTCTTTGCGCTGCAACTCCCAATGCGCCTGATAGCCATGCACATTGCGACACACCGCACACCCAAAGCCCTTGTTTGGACCGACATCACCTTTTCAACCACAATGTTCTTGTTTTGCTTCGCCCCACTCATAAAATACACACTACTGATAATGAGCAGATTAGCTATACTCTGAAAAAGAAATAACAAAAATATTGTAAAATTTTATACCAAAACTATTGTTGGTAAACAAAAAAGTTCATACCTTTGCACCCGATTTTGGCGCGTTCGTATAACGGCTAGTACTCAAGATTTTCATTCTTGCAATAGGGGTTCGATT